>JBBQQT010000001.1:0-81997 GCA_038215555.1 Burkholderiales bacterium
TGGGGTCTGTACGCCGATCTCAAAGCGTACCAGCGCGATCCCGATCCGGCGCGGGCGCCCTTGCTGGGGGCGCGCTTCGAAGCGATCTTCAGCCAGCGAACTGCGTTCGAGACACTGAACCAGACCCTCAAGCGCCTGCACGCCCACAAACACGAGTTGCTGTTGGTGCTCAAGCGTCCCGACATTCCGTTGCATACCAACGGCAGTGAAAACGACATCCGAGGCTACGTCAAATGGCGCAAGGTCAGCGGCGGTACTCGGAGCGATCTCGGCAGGCAATGCAGGGATACCTTCGCCAGCTTGAAGAAGACTTGCCGAAAACTGGGCATCTCATTCTGGTGCTTCCTCACTGATCGGATTGATCAGAATGGCGATATTCCATTCTTGCCCGACATCATCCGATTGCGGGCGATGGCGGTGCCGTGAGTTATTGAGCAGTTACGTTAAAGTGACGTAAGCCATTGAATTATTAGTGGTGCCCGGAACCGGAATCGAACCGGTACGGCTTGCGCCGAGGGATTTTAAGTCCCTTGTGTCTACCTGTTTCACCATCCGGGCAGGTGTTGCCTTGATGACGTTACTTGCGTTTGAGTTCCTGGGCAATCAGTGCGTCGACCACTTTGAACAAATCGGGGTGACTGCCTGCCATGTTTACGTTGGTGACAAACTTGCCGTTGACGGCGATGGCGGGTACGCCGGTGAGTTTGTAGTCGCGACCGAGTTGCTGTGCGCGCATGACCTTGGCGTCGACGCCGAAGCTGTGGTAGGCGTCTGCCAGTTTGGCGCGGTCGACGCCTTTGGTCACGGCCCAATCGTAGAAAGCCTGTTCAGGGGTCAGGTCCATGCCTTGTACGTGGAAGGCCTTGAACAGGTCGTCATGCAACTTGTCATGCAGGCCGAGCGCTTCAAGTGCGTAATAGGCGCGCGCCATGGCGTCCCATCCGTTGTTGAGGATGGCGGGTACGCGCTGAATCACGACGTGTTTCGGCTGCTTCTTGACCCAGGCCTTCAGATCAGGCTCCAGGTTGAAGCAGTGCGGGCAGCGGTACCAGAAGAACTCAAGTACTTCGACCTGGCCCTTCTTGACGCTGACCGGTTGCACGGGGGAAACAGCGACATAGTCTTTGCCGGATTCCAGCGCCTGAGCAGGCAGGGAAATGGCGAGGAAGGCCAGCAGAAAAAGGACTCGTTTCATGGTTTTTCCTTGTTAGATGGGGGCTGGGAAGAATTTGCGGCTGGGTTGGGTTCTTTGAACAATCGCGGTTCAAAGTTGTTCTCGGCCAGGGTGTCCAGGTCCCCGAGTGCGTCGTCTTCACGCTTGTAGGGGCCGACACGAACGCGGTAAAGCGGGCCGCTGCCGCTATCCACTTTTTGTGTTGCTACTTCCAGGCCGAGCAAAGCCAGGCGCGCTTTCAACTTGTCGGCATCGACAGGGCTTTTCAGTGCGGCGACCTGCAGCCACCAGATGTCTTTGCTGTCAGGTAGCGGGATTGGTTTGGCTGGCTGATCGCCAGGAAGGATGCCGTAGAAGGTGTAATCGACGCGTGGTTTGATCGCACCCGGCGCTTCCGGGGCGGTCGGCTTGGAGACTTTTTGCTTCGGCTCCTGGGGTGGGGTTGGTTTGATCTTCTTCGCCGCTTCAGTGGTGGCGACCGGCGGTGATGCAGTGTCCGCAGTGTCTTTTGCGCGCGATGGCGTTACTTCTGGCGCGGCTTTGACGGATGCGGGCTTTTCAATCTGCGGCTTGGCCGGCGGTTCGGTTTCCGGCGTCTGGAAATCGGGAGTTCGGCTGCTCAGGTACCAAGCCAGGCCGGCAGCGACAACCAGTCCGGCGACCAGGCCGATGAACAGGCCGGTAACCAGGCTGCCGCCTTTGCCACCAACGCGAGGATTAGGGTCGTTGCGGCGAGGGGTACTGTTGGTTCTTCGGGCTGACACTTAAACCCGAGACTCGTTATTCGAAGAGGAGGCCGCTGCCTGCGAATTTTCCGGGCTTGGTTGGGCTTCTTCGCGGGTCATTTTTTCGGGTGCGGAAACACCGAGCAAGGCGAGGCCGGTGCGCAACACAAGGCGGGTGGCGGCAATCAGCGACAGGCGGGCGAGCTTGAGCGCTTCATCGTCAACCAGGAATTGGCAGGTGGCATAGACGCCGTGCAGTTCTGCTGCCAGGTCCTTCAGGTAGTAGGCGATGCTGTGGGGTGCCAGGTCGCGCGTGGCTGCGTCGACGGTGTCCGGGAACTCGGCGATGCGGCGCAGCAAGGCGAGTTCTTGCGGCTGATCCAGGCGCGCAATATCGACGTCGATGAGATCTTTTTCACTACCGCCCCAAGCGCTCAACACACTGCAAATACGGGCGTGGGCGTACTGGATGTAGTACACCGGGTTGTCGTTGCTTTGTGACTTGGCCAGGTCGAGATCGAAATCAAGATGCTGATCGGACTTGCGCAGCACGTAGAAGAAGCGGGCGGCATCGTTGCCGACTTCGGCGCGCAGGTCGCGCAGCGTGACGTACTGGCCGGAACGGGTGGACATCGAGGCCTTGACGCCATTGCGATACAGCACGGCGAACTGCACCAATGCAACGGTCAGACGATCGGCATCGGCGCCAGCGGCGGTCAATGCGCCTTTGACGCGGGAAATATAGCCGTGGTGATCCGCGCCCCAGACGTCGATGACCCGGTCGAAGCCGCGCTCGAACTTGTTCAGGTGATACGCAATGTCGGCGGCGAAGTAGGTGTAGATGCCGTTCTCGCGCAGCACGACGCGGTCCTTTTCATCGCCAAATGCGGTCGAGCGAAACCACAGTGCGCCGTTCTGTTCGTAGATGTGGTCATGCTGTTGAAGTTGCTTCACGGCTTTGTCGATCAGGCCGGATTCGTGCAGTGTGCGTTCGGAAAACCAGGTATCGAAGACGACGCCGAATTCGGTCAGATCATTGCGCCCGTCGCCGAGTTGTTCTTCCAGCGCATGCCCATGCACATAGGCGTAATCGGCGCCAAGCAGACGTTTGGCGTTGGCGATCAGACCATCGAGATGGCCTTCCGGATCGCTGGCGGCGTCCGGCACTTCAGCGATGACTTCGGCCGCCGGGCGGATGTAGCGGTCGCCGTGCAGCGCAAAGATGCTGTCCGCCATGGCGCTGACATAGTCGCCCTGGTAGGCGTTGGCCGGGAACGGCACGAACTGATTGCCGAGCGAGAGGTAGCGGAGCCAGGTGGAGAGCGCCAGGATGTCCATCTGACGGCCGGCATCATTGACGTAATACTCGCGATACACCTGATAGCCCGCATGCGCCAGCACATTGGCCAGGCTGGCGCCGAATGCCGCGCCACGTCCGTGGCCGACATGCAGTGGGCCGGTTGGGTTGGCGGAAACGAATTCGATCTGGACCTTCTTGCCTTGGCCGAGTCCGCTGCGGCCATATTTGTCACCTGCCTGCAGGGTCTGCAGCGCGATGTTCTGCCAGGCCGCCGGCTTGAGAAAGACGTTGATGAAGCCAGGACCGGCGATTTCGGTTTTCTCGATCAGATCAGATGACGGAAAGGAGGCGAGGATCAACTGCGCGACTTCGCGCGGATTGCGTTTTAACGCCTTCGCCAGTTGCATCGCAATGTTGCAGGCGAAGTCGCCATGACTGGCCTGCTTCGGCCGTTCCAGTTCGATGCTCATGTGCTCGGCCAGCGCGAACTGGCTGGCGGCATGCTGGAACAGCGCGGTGAGATGGGTTTTGGGGGATTCAGAACGGACCATTGCGAAAACCTTTGGCGATACACCTTTAATTGACGCGGATTATAGCGGCAGGCCGGGTTTTTCCGGTGAGCCCCAGGGCAGTGGCGAGTTCGTCCAGTACTTGCGTCGAATGACGATGTCGATGCCGGTGTTCAAAGACGACTATGGTTGTCCTGTTTCCTGTCCCTTGTCATTTCGCGCCAACCAGTTTCGCCAACTGCGATAGGCCGTGATGTCTTCCGCGCCGGCCACGCCAATGCCTTCGCAAATGAAACCGTTCACCAGCGTGCCGTCAGCCAGTTCAAGTTTGCCGATGCCCAATGGCGCTGGAATGTCGGCAACAAAAGTACCGAAATGGGCGGCGGGCATTTCCCAGACTTCACAGGCGACGGAAGCGCCATTTTCCTCGACTTTGATCAGGCCCGGACGCTTGCCGTCGGGTAGCGCGAAGAGGCGGTATTTCGGCGCAGTCTGGGTGGCTTCGACCAGGCGGGCGTGGCGTTGCGTGAGTTGGAAATTCAGCGGCAGGCCGGACAAATGCGCGCCGACCACGGCGACCTGGATCTGGCCACTGGGCAGGTTATTCAGCATTTCAGGTAAAGGCGGAACATGCTGTGTTGCCCCCAGTTTGCCGCCCAATGTTTGATGCATGCGCGCGGCCAGATGCAGCAGCGGCGCATCCTGATGCGGCGGGGCTATCAGCGTGACGCCGAACGGTAACCCATCGGCCTGGAAGCCGGCAGGAACGGCGGTAGCTGCCAGGTCGAGCAGGTTCATGAAGTTGGTGTAATAGCCCAGATTGGCGTTGAGCCGGATGGGATCGGCCTGCATGGCCTGGATGGAATAGATCGTTCCGGCGGTGGGGGTCAGCAGCACGTCGATGTCGTTCCAGACTGTGTCGCATTGCGCTTTCAACGCGCGCAGCCGATACAGGCCGGCAAAGGCGTCGGCGGCGGTCTGCGGCTTGCCGCCGGCGATGATCTCGCGCACCGGCGGGAAAACCTGTTCGGCCTGGGTGTCGAAGAAGTCGCGGATGGCCAGGTAGCGTTCCGCCACCCAGGCGCCGCCGTAGAGCAGGCGAGCGGTTTCCAGAAACGGCGTCAGGTCGATTTCCACCGGCACGCCGCCGAGGGTTTTCATTCGCTCCTCGCTTGCGCTGAACAGTCGCGCGGCTTCGCTATTGCCGAAGAATTCCAGGTCTTTCGCCATTGGCAGGCCGAAGCGAAAACCGGCGGCGCGGCCAAAATCGAAGCCGTGCGCGGCGAGCGGACGCGAGAACGGATCGAGTGGATCATGCCCGGCAGCCACCGCCAGCACGTGTTCGGCGTCGTCGGCGGTCAGCGCGAAGATCGACACCGCATCGAGTGAACGGCAGGCCGGCACGACGCCGCGCGTCGAAAGCGCGCCGCAACTGGGTTTGTGGCCGATCAGATTGTTGAACGCCGCCGGCACGCGGCCGGAACCGGCGGTATCGGTACCCAGTGAGAAACTGGCCAGCCCGAGCGCCACCGCGACGGCGGAACCGGAACTGGAGCCACCGGAAATGAAATCCGCATCGAACGCATTGCGGCAGGCGCCATACGGCGAACGCGTGCCGTTCAAGCCGGTGGCGAACTGATCCAGATTGGTCTTGCCGAGCGGAATCGCGCCGGCGTCGATCAGATGTTGCACCACGGTCGCGGATTCGTCGGGTGTGTAGGCATAGGCCGGGCAACCGGCGGTGGTCGGGATTCCGGCCAGATCGATGTTGTCCTTGATCGCAAACGGAATGCCGTACAGCGGCAGTCTGGCGATGTCCTTGCCTGCCAGCGCACGGGCATGGGCGCGCAAGGTGTCGGCGTCGAGGCGGCTGATCCAGACGTGGTGGCGATCTTCGCCCTGCATCTGTTGCAGCAGGGTTTCCACCAATTGCATCGGTGTGAGTTCGCCGGTGCGGTACAGGCGTTGCAGGTTGGCAATGTCGAGGCTGATGTTCATGGCATTTCCCTTCATTCGCTCACCAGCACCAGCAAATCCTGGCCGGCGCTGACCTGGCCGCCTTCGCGGCAGAACACTTTGTAAACCGTGCCGTCGCAGGGCGCCGTCACGCTGAATTCCATTTTCATCGACTCGATGATGACCAGCGCATCGCCGGCCTTCACCTTGTCGCCGTCTGCCGCCATGACTTTCCAGACATTGCCGGCGACGTGGCTGGCGATGGCGCGGCCGTGTTCGGGCAGGTCGAGTTCGCTGTCGGTGGCGGCTTCGGCGACATGGGCGTCGGTGGCGTATTCGGCCTGGCCGGCGGCTTTCCAGCGTTCGCGCTCGGCCTCGAACGCGGCTTGCTGTTTCGTCTTGAAAGCAGTGATGGACGCGGCGTTGTCGCTCAGGAAGCGGTTGTAATCGGCCAGGCTGAAGGTGGTTTCCTCGATGCGCAACGGATAGCGGCCAAGCGGGAAATCCTCGCGTATTTGCAGTAATTCCTCGGCGCTGACCGGGTAAAAACGAATCTGGTCGAAGAAGCGCAGCAGCCAGGGTTTGCCGTCGGCGAACTGTTGTGTCTGTCGCCAGCGGTTCCACATCTGCAAGGTGCGGCCGACGAACTGGTAACCGCCCGGGCCTTCCATGCCGTAGACGCACAGGTAAGCGCCGCCGATGCCGACCGCGTTTTCCGGCGTCCAGGTGCGCGCCGGGTTGTATTTGGTGGTGACCAGACGATGGCGCGGATCGACCGGCGTCGCTACCGGCGCACCGAGATAGACGTCGCCCAGGCCCATGACCAAGTAGCGGGCCTCGAACACGATGCGCTTCACTTCCTCAATGGATTCCAGATCGTTGATGCGGCGGATGAATTCGATGTTGGACGGACACCAGGGTGCGTCCTTGCGCACCGATTGCATGTACTTCTCGATCGCCAGTCGGGTCGCGGCGTCGTCCCAGGACAGCGGAAGATGCACGATGCGGGTCGGTACTTGCATGTCCTCGATGGCGGGGAGTTGCTTCTCCGCTTTCAGCAGCAACGGCAGTAGCTGGTCTAACGGCAGCAGGCGCGAGTCGTAATGCACCTGCAGCGAGCGGATGCCGGGCGTCAGGTCGAGGATGCCGGCGATGGCGTCAGCTTCCAGCCGGGTCATCAGCGCATGCACACGGAAGCGCAGGTTCAGGTCCAACACCAGCGGGCCGTATTCGATCAACAGGTACTTGTCGCCGGCGCGGCGGTAGACGACTTCAACCGGGTTTTCGGTGAGCGGCGTGCGGTGCAGGATGGGCGTGGCGGTGGGCTCGTCGCTTGTCTTGTGATGCCGGGCTTCGACGCGAAATCCAGTCGTCAAACTGGATTCCGGCATGCGCCGGAATGACAAATCTGCGATTACCGCGTCCTGCGCCGCTTCCAGCCGTTCCGCCTCCGCTTGCGACAGACGCACGAAGCGCACCGTATCGCCTGGCCGCAACTGGCCCATCTTCCACAACGCCGCCTGCACGATGGTCGCCGGGCAGACGAAGCCGCCCAGGCTGGGGCCGTCCGGACCCAGGATGACCGGCATATCGCCGGTGAAATCGATTGCACCGATGGCATAGGCGTTGTCGTGGATGTTGGACGGATGCAGGCCCGCCTCGCCGCCGTCGCGCCGCGCCCATTCCGGCTTCGGACCGATCAGGCGCACGCCGGTGCGGCTGGAGTTATAGTGCACTTCCCAGTCGGTGGCGAAGAACTGCTCGATGTCTGACTCGGTGAAAAAATCCGGTGCGCCGTGTGGACCGTAGAGGACACCGATCTGCCAAGTGTGGGTGTAGGCGGGAAGAACTTCGTCATACCGGCGAAGGCCGGTATCCAGTTCGCTGACCTGAGCGCCAGGCTGGACCCCGGCCTGATGGTCACCCCGGAATGGGGGTATCAGGGGCGGGGTGGCGGCGAGGAGATGCAGCACATCCCCCACCCGCAGCGTTCTTCCCGCATGACCGCCAAACTGCCCCAGCGTGAAGGTGGACTTGCTGCCCAGGTAGTTCGGTACGTCGAATCCGCCCTGCACCGCAAGATAAGCGCGACAACCGGTGTCCTTGATGGCACCAAGTTTCAGGATCGAACCGGCCGCGACGACATGCGCAGCCCAGTTGGCGAGCGGCTCGCCATCCAGTTCCGCGCCCATGTCGGCGCCGGCCAGCGCGATGACGGCGTCGGTGTTGAAGCGCAGGGTCGGCCCGGCGACGGTGAATTCCAGACCGGCCGTGCCTTCCGTGTTGCCCGCCAGCCGGTTGGCCAGGCGGAAAGCGAGCGGGTCCATCGGTCCGGACGGCGGCACGCCGACGTTCCAGTAGCCGGTGCGGCCCGGCCAGTCCTGAATGCTGCTCTGCACACCGGGTTCGATCACGTCGAGGGTTGCCGGGCGGTAGCGGAACGCGTTCAGGTAGCGCGTGGTCTGGCGGCCTTCGGCAAACACGGTGTCGGCCAGAATCTGGCGCAGGTATTCCAGGTTGCATTCGATGCCGGCAATGCGGGTGTCGGCAAGCGCCTGTTGCATCTTGCCCAGCGCGGCGGCGCGGTCATCCGCTTTGACGATGATCTTGGCCAACATCGGGTCGTAGAACGGCGGCACTTCGCTGCCGCGTTCGACCCAGGTTTCGATGCGCGCATTCGTTGGCAACCCCTCGGGAAACTCCACTTGGGTCAGTACGCCGGCAGCGGGCTGGAAATCCTTGCCGGGGTCTTCCGCATACAGCCGCACTTGGATCGAAGCGCCCTGCGGGCGGACGACAAATCCGCTCAAATCCAGCTCACCGGCCGCTTCCAGCACCATCCATTCAACCAGATCGACGCCGCTGACTTCTTCGGTGACGCCGTGTTCCACCTGCAAACGGGTGTTCACTTCCAGAAAATAGAACTGGCCGCTCTGTGTGTCGTAGACGAATTCCACCGTGCCGGCGGAACGGTAGCCGACCGCCTGGCCCAGTCGCACGGCGGTATCGAACAGGTTCTGCCGTTGCGCATCGGTCAGACCCGGCGCCGGGGTTTCCTCGATGACCTTCTGGTTGCGCCGCTGCACTGAGCAATCGCGCTCGCCCAGTGCCACGACATGACCCTGGCCGTCGCCGAAGATTTGCACCTCGATATGGCGCGCGTGTTCGACATATTTCTCCAGAAAAATGCCGGCTTCCTTGAAGTTGGCGCGTGCCAGCCGATCCACCGATTGGAAGGCTTCGACCAGTTCGTCCGCGCTCCAGATCAATCGCATGCCGATGCCGCCACCGCCGGCGGTGCTCTTCAGCATCACCGGATAGCCGATGCGCGCGGCTTCTGCCTGGGCGTGGCCGGCGTCATTCAGCAAACCGGAACCGGGCAGCAGCGGTACATGGTGGGCTTCGGCCAGATCACGCGCGGTGTGCTTGAGGCCGAAGGCGCGCATCTGGTCAGGGCTGGGGCCGATGAAGGCGATGCCGGCGGCGGCGCAGTCTTCCGCGAAGCCGGGGTTTTCCGACAGGAAGCCGTAGCCGGGATGGATCGCCTGCGCGCCGCTGGCTTTCGCGGCGGCGAGTATTTTTTCCGCGCGCAGATAGCTTTGCGCCGCCGGTCCGGGACCGATTTCGATGGCCGCGTCAGCCAGACGCACATGCAGCGAATGCCGGTCGGCCTCGGAATACACCGCCACGGATTGCACGCCCATGTGGCGCAGGCTGCGGATGATGCGGCAGGCGATGGCGCCCCGGTTGGCGATCAGTACGGTGTTGAACATGTGTCCTCGCATTTCGCAAAAAACGCGGGTCGTCCCGCTTTCTCATTGCCGCGCGGCGGGCCGTCCCGCCGCCGCGTTTCACTGGCTCGGCGCGTCCCAGAGCAGAAACCGTGCCGGCGTCGGGTTGTAGGCGTTGCAGGGGTTATTGAGCTGCGGGCAGTTGGAAACCAGCATCCAGAGATTCATCTCGGCGCGCAGTTCGACGTACTTGCCGGGCGCGGAGACGCCGTCGGCGAAGGTCAGTTGGCCCGACTCGGTCACCGGCACGTTCATGAAGAAGTTGATGTTGGGCACCAGATCGCGCTTGCCCAGGCCGATGTCGGCGTGTTGCAACGCGGTCAGGTAGTTGTCGCGGCAACTGTGCATGAATTTCTTCTGCAGAGCGTAGCGCACCGTGTTGCTCTCGGCCGCGCAGGCGCCGCCCAGCGTGTCGTGGCGGCCGCAGGTGTCGGCGACGATGCGCAGCATCGGGTTGCCATCGTCGCTGTAAAGCACGGAACCGGTGGTCAGATAAATGCCGCCCTGGCGCAGCAGGGTTTCGCTGGCGCTGTAGTGCTCGGCCGGGTCGTCGCGGTTGTAGAAAATCACGTCGACGGCCTGATTGCCTTCGACGTCGACGATGCGCAGGGTCTGGCCCTGTTCGATGGCCAACAGATAGGGTTCGCCGGCGGGCAAGGTGTGATCGAGCAGGGCAGCGGCAGGGTCGAGCGGGCTTTCCTGAATGCGGATGGCGGTGGCGGTCATGGTGAGGGTCCTCAAGCCAGATAGAGCATGTCGCTGTTATGCAGCGCGCGCGCGTTTTCCGGGCGGAAACAGCGGCAGAAATCGTCCTTCGGCGCCGGTCCGGAACGCCAGGCGGCGAGGCCGACCTTGCCGGGTGCGTAAACCGGATTCGGATCGAGCGGGTGGGGCGCGGCGGAAAAGGCGACCAGCACATCCATGTCCAGGCGCAGGTCGACATAGTCGCCGGCCTGGGCATGGTTGGGCACGAAATGAAAACGGCCTTCGTCATCCACCGTGACCTTGCTGAAGAAATTCACCGGCGCCACCAAGTCGCGCTTGCTCAAACCATATTTGCCGATCTCGATCAGCAGGCCGTCGCGGCCGGAGCGGTACATGCCGTTGCGGAAGCTTTGATACGGGTGATCGCCGAATTTCTCGTGCAGCAGGCGGTTGTCCAGCAGCAGGCCGAGCGGATCGTGCCAGCCTAGGCTGTCGGCGGTGAGCGAGGCCAGGGCGCGGCCCATGTCGCTCATCAGCACATGGCCACGGGTGTAATGCGCGGTGTGCTGCGCCTTGAGCGAATCGGGCTGGTTGTAGCGCTCCAGTTTTTCGCGCGCCGAATACAACACCAAAGCGAGATTGGCGCCGGCATCCAGCGCAGTCAGGCGCAGGCTGACGCCGCGCGAAAGCAGGTAAGACCAGTGGCCGCCGCCCGGGATCAACTCGGAGAAAAGGACGTTATCGACATCGAGATCGGGAGCAAATTTGCGCCAATGTTCCGGCGCATCGAGCGGTTCGGTGGCGGGTGGATTGTTCAAGGCGAGTTCGGCGTGTTCCATGTCTATCCTTTCAATCGGCCGGCGCATGCAGGGGCGGAATGGCCGCCGCCAGCAGTTGCAAACGACCGGTGACGACGCCGCGAAGGGCGATCATTTCGTTGGCGATGGCCTGCAGTTTGGCCGCCGGTCCCTGCACCAACAGGACTTCCAGCATCCTGTCCTCGGTCAAATGGACGTGCAGGGAGCTGATGACTTCGGCGATGTGCTGATATTGCAAATCGGCCAGTCGGCCTTGCAGGCCACGCGTGGCGCGGTTGTAGAGCAGGGTGATGGTGCCGGCCATGACCGCATCGCCGAGGGTGCTTTTATGCTCGGCCAACTGGTAGTTGACCATTTCACTGATCGCTTGCGAGCGGCTGCCGTAGCCCCGGCTCTCGACCATGTGATCGAGTTCGGTGAGCAGATCGGGCGGCAATGAAATGCTGATCCGGCTGACCAGGCTGGACGTTTTTTCCGTGTTTTCGCTGTTCATGATGGTCCTCAAAACATGTAGCTGTAGCGTTCCACTTCCCACTGGCTGACGGCGAGATGGTATGTCTCCCATTCCTCGGTCTTGTAGCGGATGAACTCGTCCTTCAGTTCGCGGCCCAGGGCGGCTTCCACCAGAGGATCGGCGGCGAAGGCGGCGACGGCTTCCTGCAGGGTCTGCGGCAGGAATTCAATGCCGCGGGCATGGCGTTCCACTTCGCTGATGGCGTACAGGTTGTCCTCGTTCGGGTTGCCCGGATCGAGGCCTTCGCGGATGCCTTCCAGACCGGCGGCCAGCGCCAGGGTGGCGGCCAGATACGGGTTGACCGCGCCATCGGCGTTGCGCGATTCGCAGCGGCCGCCACCGGCCGGGATACGCACCGAGTTGGTGCGGTTGTTGGAACCCCAGGAGTTGAACACCGGCGCCCACGAGAAGTAGCTCATCGCGCCGCGCCGGACCAGGCGTTTGTAGCTGTTCACCGTCGGCGCGAACACCGCGCACAGGGCGCGGCCATGCTTGAGGATGCCGGCGACGAAGCTGTAGCCGAGCGGCGTCAGGCCGATGCCATGCGGGTCGTCCTTGGGATCGCAGGCGAACAGATTCTTGCCCGTGTCCAGGTGGTACAGCGACATGTTGAAGTGGGCGCCATTGCCGGTCTTGTCGGCGAACGGCTTCGGCATCATGGTGGCGAGCAGGCCTTCTTCGCGGGCGTAGTGCTTGGCCATGAACCGGAAGAAGGTGAGGCGGTCGCAGGTGGTCAGCGCGTCGGCGTAGTTGAAATCGAACTCGAACTGGCCGTTGGCGTCTTCGTGGTCGAACGAATACAAGTCCCAGCCCAGGTTGTTGATGGTGCTCGCCATCTTGTCGAGCCAACTGAAACTGTTGGTGAAACCACGCACGTCGTAGCAGGACTTGGTCAGCTTGTCTTCCGGGTCGGGCACCGACAGGCTGCCGTCCGCAGCCTGCTTGAGCAGGAAAATCTCGCATTCGATACCCAGATTCAGGCCGTAGCCCATCTCGGCGGCCTTGGCCAACTGCTGCTTCAGGGCGACGCGGGTGTTGAGCGGGTAGGGCTGGCCCTGGAAATGGTTGTCGGACGGAATCCAAGCGATTTTCGGTTCCCACGGCAACTGGATGGCGCGCTCCAGATCCGGCACCGAAGTCAGCTCATCGTCGTTGGGCGCTTGGCCGAGCCCGTCCAGGGCGTAGCCGGTGTAGCGCTCGGAACCCTTGGCCATGTCGCCGAGATGATTGATCGGTACGACCTTGGCCTTGGGTACGCCGTGGATGTCGACATAGGCGCCGATGCAGTACTTCACACCCTTCTCGGTCAGTTCGTGTTGCAGGCGGGTGATCTCATCGCTGGAGTGCATGCTGTTTCCTGGTTGCGTTGATAGTTGCGTTGATCAATGGGACGGCTCAGGCGTCGTCGCCAAAATAGGAATGGGACAAGGGCGGGATTTGGGACAAGGGCGGGATTTCGCGGCAGCCCTGCTCCACCACGGCGGCCAGGTCTGCTACCAGCCAGTCGAACCAGACCTGGCCTTTTTTGCGGCTGGCCAGGCTGGGGCTGCCGGTGACGCCGTTCAAACTGGTGCGGTTGACCGGGTGCGCGAAGTCGACGCCGCAGCCGAGATGCGGGCCGTGCTGTTCGGTAGCGCCCACCGGCAGGATCGCGGCGTGGCCGCACTGGGTCAGCACGGCAGGGATTTCGGGCCCGGTCAGATCGGACCAAAGCATGCTGCTGGCGCCCTTATTCGACATTGTCGGTGACGTCGGTAAAACGGATCAGATGGGGTTTCACCGCTTGTTCGTCTTCCGGCATCGGTTCCGGTTCGGGGTGGATCAGTTCCGCCAGGCGTGTCTTGGTGGCGCGGAATTCCGGGCTGTTGAACTGGCCGGGCGAGCGCGGTCGTGGCACCGGCACTTCGATGATTTCCTGCACCTCACCGGGATGTGCCTTCAGTACCAGGATGCGGTCGGCCAGGTAGATCGCTTCGTCGAGGTCATGCGTGATGAACAGCACGGTGACATCGACGTTGCGCCAGATGTCGATCAGGTGGGCTTGCATCTTGGCGCGGGTCTGTGCGTCGAGTGCGCCAAAAGGTTCGTCCATCAGCAGAATGCGCGGCTGGTTGACCAGGGCGCGGGCGATGGCGACACGTTGGCGCATGCCGCCGGAAAGCTGGTGCGGGTAGGCGTCGGCGAATTTTTCCAGGCCGACCAGTTCAAGCCAAAGCAGGGCGTCGCTCTCGGCGTCGCCACGACCATTCATCAACGGGCCGAACATCACGTTCTTTTTCACCGTCAGCCAGGGAAACAAGGAATAGCCCTGAAACACCATGCCGCGATCCTGGCCGGGGCCGGTGATCGGCTTGCCATCAAGCAGCGCCTCGCCGGAGGTGTGCTGGTCGAGTCCGGCAAGGATGCGCGCCAGCGTCGATTTGCCGCAGCCGGAAGGGCCGATGACGCAGATGAACTCGCGCCGGTGGACGTTGAAATTGATACCGCGCAATGCGTCCACCTCGCCTTGCGGCGAGCGGAAGCGCTTGCCCAGATTGCGGACTTCGAGAATGACGTCGCGCTGGCGGATCTTTGCGAATCGGGCTTTGACCGTTTCGGATTGGTCCAGATAGCTGATGATTTCTGCGCTGTTTTCTGGGTTCATGATGGTGTCCTCTGGCTCGCTCAGCGTCGATCCTGGGCGCGATCCCAGGGGAACAGGCGACGGCCGAGCCGGGCCAGGATCAGGTCGGTGCCGAAACCGATGATGCCGATGATCATGATTGCGGCATAAACCGTGTCGAAATGCTGGTAGCGCGCCTGTTGCGTGATGTACCAGGTGATGCCGGAACTGGTGCCGATCAACTCGGCGACGATCAGGTAAGTCCAAGCCCAGCCGAGCAGGATGCGCTGGTCGCGGTAGAGGTCGGGCAGGATGCCGGGCACCACTACCCGGGTGATCAGACGGAAGCCGCGCGTGCCCAGAGTGCGCGCCGCTTCAATGATGGTGGCTTCGAGTTTGCGCGTGGTGTTGGCGACGATCAGTACCTGCTGGAACAGCGTGCCGATGACGATGATGGCGATCTTGGGACCGTCGTAAATGCCCAGGATGGCGACCGCCAGCGCGCCAAACGCGGGTGCCGGCAGGTAGCGGAAGAATTCGATGAAAGGCTCAGTCAAACGTCCGACGCCAGCGTAAGTGCCGGCCAGGATGCCGAGTGGGACGCCAATGATGGAAGAAATGGCGAAGCCCCAGAATATGATCTGGATGCTGTGCCACAGGCTTTCATGCAGCCAGGGCGCGTCTTTTTGCACGGGGGCTTGGGTAAAACCGGTGTAGAACGCCTGCGCCACTTCATGCGGTGCGGGCAGATAAATGGGGTTGGCGGGAATGCCGGCGGGGAGGGCCAGGTTGTGTTGCCGCGTATAAGCGGCTTCATCCTCGAACTGGGCCTTGTCGACCAGCATGCCGACCTGGAAGTAATCGACGCCACCGGGGACGGTGACCTCGATTTTGGGGTGCCAGATGAATGGCACATAACTGACCAGACACCAGACCAGTAGCGGCAGCAGAAACGAGCCGATGGCGAGCAAGGTTCGCTTGCGCGCGTCGGAGTCGATGGAAGCTCCGAAGCCTTGGGAAGTCATGCTCGTCTCCGCGCCTGCGTTGCTTACTTTGCGTTGGTGAAGGATGGATCGAGATAGCTGCCGATGTCCTCGCCGGTTTTGTAGACGCCGTTGGCGACGTTGAACTCATCCGCCACCTTGGTCGAGCCATACAGCGTCTTGAAGCCGTTGCCCTTGACGTAGATTTTCTTCGCCTCGGCCAGACTCAGCAGCTTGGTACCCTTGAGCAGCGGCAGATAGGTTTCGGGTGAGACGCCGACGCGGGCGGCCATGATCTTGACGGCATCAGGCTGGGTCTTCGGGTCGCTGATGTACTTGACCACGCGGTCCCATACCTTGGCTACTTTCATCCATTCAGCCTTGCGCTGCTTGGCGCTGGCCGGGTTGACGGCGAGCACGTCATAGATCAGGCCGGGTTCGTCAGCCGAGGTGTAGATCGGCCTGGAACCGGGCACGGCTTTCATCGCCTGGCCGGCAATCGGCTGCCAGGCGCCGACGGCGGCGACATCACCGGAAGCCAGCATTTGCGGCATCTCGTTGGTCTTGGCGTTGACCAGGGTGACGTCGGATTCCTTCATGCCGGCTTTCTTCAAGGCGTTGAGCAACAGCAGGTGTTCCACCAGGCCCACCTCCACCGCGACTTTCTTGCCCTTCATATCCTTGATCGAGCGAACACCGGGTTTGCCGATCAGCATGTCGTTGCCATTCGAGTAATCGGTCAGCAGCAACATGATGCTCTTGCCGCCGGTTGCGCCGGTGACCAGGGCATCGCCATTGGTCATGGTGACGGCGTCGATCTTGCCGGCGGCGAAGGCTTCCATGGAGGCGGAGTAATCGAACCATTCAAACGTCACCGGCACGCCGGCTTCCTTGAACCAGCCCTTGTCGATGGCAACTTGCCAGGCCACCCAGCCCGGCCAGTCGCTATAACCGACCTTGAGTGGCGCCGCAGCCTGGACCGAACTGGCGCTGGCCAATAGCGCTACGGGGAGCATCAGTCTGGTCGTCCAGCGTTTCATGGCGCTACCGATGTGCTTCAAATTCATGGTCTTTCTCCTTGATGGAATGCTACGGAAATGAATATTGGTAATACCAGTTTGCTATTAGCAAAATTGGTGCCAATGTCTGTAATGTTGTTATCTTTATGATTATTAATGGTTTTTATGGGTTTGTTGGTTGGCTTGCAACTTGGGATGCTCGATCAACGTGCATTTTGTGTGCGCGCCTGCACCAACATCATGCTTTGCCCGGCAATGGGTCTGTGCTTGCGCAGAATCTGTTCACACAAAAGAAAAAGGGCGCCTCGCGGCGCCCTTTTTCACAGGCTATGAACAGATCAGAGGTTGTAAGCCCGCTCGCCGTGGCTCGCGGTATCCAGACCTTGACGCTCTTCTTCTTCCGAGACACGCAGTCCCATGGTCATGTCGATCAGCTTGAACAGCACGATGCTGACGACGCCAGACCAAACGATGGTGATCAGCACGCCAGTTGCCTGGGTCACGACCTGACCGCCCATCGTGTAGCCGTCGACACCCACGCCGCCGAGAGCCGGGGAGACGAAGATGCCGGTGCCGATCGCGCCGATGATGCCGCCGATGCCGTGAATACCGAAGACATCCAGCGAATCGTCGTAACCCAGCGCCTTCTTCAGACCAGTCACACCCCACAGACAGACCACGCCGGCGATGCCGCCGAGGACGATGGCGCCCATCGGGCCAACCAGACCGGCCGCCGGCGTCACCGCTACCAAGCCCGCGACCACACCGGAAGCCAGACCCAGCATGGAAGGCTTGCCGCGCAGCATCCACTCGGCCAGCATCCAGGTCATGCCTGCAGCAGCGGTCGCCAGGATGGTGTTGATGAAGGCCAGGCCAGCGCCGCCAGTCGCTTCCAGGTTGGAACCTGCGTTGAAGCCGAACCAGCCCACCCACAGCAAAGATGCGCCAATCATGGTCATCGGCAGGCTGTGCGGCGGCATCGCGTCACGGCCGTAACCGACGCGCTTGCCCAGCACGATGGCCCCGACCAAGGCAGCAATACCCGCATTGATGTGCACCACAGTGCCGCCCGCGAAGTCGAGATCGCCGGCTTCGAACAGATAGCCGCCGGTGGCCCAAACCATGTGCGTAATCGGCAGGTAGGAGAAGGTGAACCAGAGCGCGCCGAACACCATCAGAGCGGAGAATTTCACGCGCTCGGCCAGACCGCCGGTGATCAGCGCAACCGTGATGGCGGCGAAGGTGAGCTGGAAGGCCACGAACACCAGTTCAGGTATCACCACGCCATCGGTGAAAGTCGCCGCCGTGCTGTCCGCAGTAATGCCGGCCAGGAACATTTTCGACAGGTCGCCGATTGCCCAGTTCAGACTGCCGCCGTCGCCGAACGCCAGCGAGTAGCCATACACCGCCCACAGGATCGAGATCATGCAGAAGATGGCCATGACCTGAGTCAGCACCGACAGCATGTTCTTGGCGCGCACCAGACCGCCGTAGAACAGCGCCACACCCGGGATGATCATCAGGATGACCAGCAGGGTGGAGAGCATCATCCAGGCGGTATCGCCCTTGTCGGGAACCGGCGCCGGGGCGGCTTCAGCGGGAGCCGCTTCGGCAGTGGCGGCTTCGGCCATCGTCGGCGCAGCTTCCATCGCCTCAACGACGGTTTCGGTCGTCATTGCCGGCATCTCCGGCGGTGCTTCCTGCGACAGAGCCACACCGGTGAAACCCAGCGTGCCCAAGAGCATCAATGTAGCGAAGAGCTTTTTCATGTCGGATTCTCCTTAGATTGCCGTCTCGCCGACTTCGCCGGTCCGAATGCGCACAACTTGTTCCAGATCCCAGACGAAAATCTTGCCGTCGCCGATCTTGCCGGTCTGGGCCGCTTTGGAAATGGCTTCAATGGCTTGATCGAGCAGATCGGCCTTGATGGCGATCTCGATCTTCACCTTGGGCAGAAAGTCGACCACATATTCCGCGCCGCGATACAGCTCGGTATGGCCTTTCTGGCGACCGAAGCCTTTGACTTCGGTCACGGTAATTCCAGAAACCCCAAGGCCGGAGAGGGCTTCACGCACCTCGTCGAGCTTGAAGGGTTTGATGATGGCGGTGACAAATTTCATAACGGTCTCCTGAATGAACTGCCGGTCTGGTCAGGCCCCGCCGCAACGCGGATCAGGGGCCAGTTTCAGAGTGGATTAGAAAGACTTGGAGAAGGAGAGGATCGCGCGGCCATCAGCGACCTTTTCGGTTCCCCAGGTGTAAGCCGTGGCTGGGCCAGCTTTGCCGTATTCAACATCGGTATCGGTGTAGGCCAAGGTGATGACGCCATAACCGATATCCTTGGAGACACCAATTTTCCAGTCCGTGTAGGAGGCATCGTCGTTGTCTTTGACATCCTGATAGCCGACGTGGCCGAGCAAAGCCCAGCCATTTTCCAGGGGGTAAGTGGCATTGACTTCAAGGTAGTAACTGCCCTTCGTGTCATTGTTGCCAACTGAAGTGCCCCAACCAACGAAGCGCTTGGAAACGGCATGACTATATTTCGCACTCAAGAACTTCCAACTTGCGCCCAAATAAACCTCGGTCGTATCCGGATCATTCGCGCCTGCAATCTGATCGCCAGGGTAGAAGTAGGTAATCAGGCCAACGTCATAGCCAACATCGCCCATGCTGCCCTTGTAGCCACCATAGAGGTCAATTTCCATGCTGCTGTTGGTTTTGTAACCCTGCGAGACCCAGTCGACGTTGGAACCCCATGTGCCCAGATAAGCACCGCTGGCGTGGCTGTAATCAAATCCGCCCTGCAGGGCAGGCCCATTCTGGGTTTGTGAGACGCCGCGGAAAAGGTAGTCGGTGGTAAAGCCGATATTTCCAGAAACACTATGCGGTGAGTCGGCAGCGATCGCAGACACGGAAACCAGACCAGACAGGATGAGCAGGTAAGACAGTTTCTTCATGATGATTCTCCAGTAAAGGTGGTGCGATGTTGCACGCTCATGTTCAGCATTATCCGTGCCAACTAAATTAATACTTAAATATCATATATTTAGTCGAATTCGACCGATCTTGGCGCAATTCGTTGCCCGATATTGGTGCATGATGAAAATGCGATGCACCGTATTGACCCGAAGGATTGGCAAGCCGGTTTGTTAAACTCGCGCCTCTCGATTGCGCCCTGGAAAACTCACTATGTTGAAACAGAATCTCGCCAAGGAAGTCGCTGGCAAAGTCTCGGAAATCCTTGCCTTCAGTCCCGCCAAGGATGTCGAAAAGAACCTCAAGGCCAGCCTGGCCGCCTGGTTATCCAAGCTCGATCTGGTGACGCGCGAGGAATTCGACGTGCAGTCACAGGTTCTGGCCCGCACGCGTGAGAAGTTGCAGCAACTGGAAGACCGTCTGGCCGCGCTGGAAGCCAAGCCGGAAGTTGGGTCGACAAGCGGGTCGGCAAGCGGCTCGGAAACCAATCTGCCGCAATGAGCCGGGAGCGTGTTGAAGTGGCTGCCGCCGTCATCGAACGGCCGGACGGCACTTTTCTCATGGCCAGCCGTCCGCCGGGCAAGGTCTATGCGGGGTGGTGGGAATTCCCTGGTGGCAAGGTGGAGGCAGGGGAAACCGCGCGTCAAGCACTGGACCGTGAACTGCGTGAGGAGTTGGGCATCGAGGTTGAACAAGCCTGGCCTTGGTTGAATCGAACCTACAACTATCCGCATGCCGATGTCATGTTGCGGTTTTTTCGCGTCACGCGTTGGCGTGGTGAGCCGCATCCGCACGAAGGTCAGTTATTCGATTGGACGCGCACCGAGGCGCCGGCTGTTGCTCCCATCTTGCCGGCACCGGTGTTACCTGCCAATGGACCGATCCTGAAAGCGCTCCGCCTGCCGCTGGAATATGCGATTTCGGATGCCGCCAAGCTGGGGCCGCAGGTGTTTTTGCAGCGCCTGGATCAACGTCTCGCACAGGGACTCAAGCTGGTGCAATGGCGGGAAAAAGGCGCGTCGGTGGAATTGGTCGAACAGGTTGCCGCCCGCTGTCGCGAAGCGGGCGCTTTATTGATGTGCAATGCGGATGCCGGGTTGGCAAGCCGACTGGGCACTGGCTTGCATCTGAATGCCAAACAATTGGCGGCAATGGATCAGCGGCCCGACCTGGAATGGGTCTCTGCGTCCTGTCATGACCAGACAGAACTGCAACGCGCGATTCAACTGGAACTCGATTTCGTGGTCCTTTCACCCGTGTTGCCGACGCCCAGCCACCCAGGCGAGCCGACGTTGGGTTGGCCGACGTTTACCGATTTGCTGCGCGACTGCGGCATACCGGTTTTTGCGCTCGGCGGACTAGGGCGTGATGACCTGGCTTTGGCACGCGGATTTGGCGCGCATGGCATCGCGCTGAAAAGCCAGGCTTGGAACACGTTGTGACGCGGCCTGCCTGGCTTCGTTTCTGGCCACTCGGTCTGTTTGCCCTGATCGGCCTGGTGCTCTGGGCCGATCAGACTGGACTCTGGCGCTCATCTAAAGCGGAAAAACAGGTGCCGGTAAATTGCAGCACGCTGACGCAGCCGGGTGGCTGCAAGCTGAGCGTCGATGGTCGCGAGATTCGTTTCGGCATCCTGGGCGAGCCGAAACCGCTCGCCCCGTTCCAGATCTGGCTTGCCCTGCCAGATTCGACCGGGGCGCAACAAGCCGAGGCGCGCTTCACGATGGAAGGCATGGATATGGGCTTCAATCTCTACACCCTGCGGCCGGATGACCAGGGCGTATTACGCGCCACGGTGACGCTGCCGATCTGTGTGACCGGTCGCCGCGACTGGCACATGGTTCTGGATTTGACTAATTTGAGTATCAAAGTCCCATTTGTCACCAACCTGTAATATTTGGCGCAATTGACGCCCCTATAATTTGCCAATCCCCTGGTTACAGAAATTTCATGATTTGAAATGGCGACCAGGCAAAAAACAATTGCGTCAGCAACACCCCGGTGAGCGGCGGTAGAAGGAGACACAGAAATGCCCAATGTACATATATACAAGAAATTCGATGCTGACATGGAGGCCGTGCGTGCGCGCGTGCTGGAAATGGGCGGCCTGGTTGAGGAACAGGTCAACAGAGCGATCGAAGCGCTGATTTCAGGCAATACCAAAACGGCCGAAGAAGTCATCGCCAACGAACAGAAGGTCAACACCATGGAAGTCAGCGCCGATGAGGCCTGTACGCAGATCATCGCGCTGCGCCAGCCGACCGCCGTCGACTTGCGCATGATCCTGACCATCATCAAAACCATTACCGATCTTGAACGGATCGGCGATGAGGCAGCAAAGATTGCCCGCGTCGCAGTCAAGGTTTACGACAGCGACCGCATCCTGACGCCGCGTTACAACGAAATCAAATATATGGCCGGCCTGACCACCAAGATGTTGCGCGAGTCGCTCGACGCGTTCGCCCGCCTGGATGTCTCCGGCACCGGCGCGGTGGCCCGCCAGGACATGGAAGTCGACGAGGAGTTCCACTTGATCACGCGGCATCTGATCACCTTCATGATGGAAGATCCGCGCACCATCTCGACCTTTATTGATCTGCTGTTTGTCGTCAAAGCTATCGAGCGCATCGGTGACCATGCCAAAAACATGTCCGAATACGTGGTGTTCATGGTTAAAGGCAAAGACGTGCGCCACATCACGATCGAAGAGCTGGAACGCGAATTGATGTGACGAATTGATCTGACGAATTGATCTGAGTAACCGCTTGCGGGCGGATTAATCAAAAAAGCCGACAGGATTGTTCCTGTCGGCTTTTTTGTCGGGTTGAGTGACGTTTGGTGTTGTTCAGTGTGCGCTGGATGAGCGGGCTTCTGCCTGCACCGCCAGTTTCTTTTGCTTGCCGTCAGCGCCTTTGACGATCAGTGTCATCGGTACTTTCTGGCCCGACTTGATCTGGCTTTTCAAGCCGATGAACATGACATGCAGATCACCCGGTTCGAGGCTGACCGTTTTTCCCTTCGGCAATTTGATTTCCTGCATCTGGCGCATTTCCATGACGCCGTTTTCCATCCGCATGAAATGGAACTCGAATTCCCTGGATACCGGACTGCTGCCGCCGACCAGGGTCATGTCGGCATCGGCGGTCAGTTCCATGAAGCCGCCTGCCACCTTCTGACCGGGTGCGGTGGCACGCACCCAGGCATTTTCGATCTTGACGTTGTCGGCCAGGGCCGAGGTGGCAAGCAGGCATCCAGTCAGCAGCATTGCGAGAGATCGTTGCATGTTGAGTCCTTTGCTTGGTTCTTTTCAATATGCCCCCCGCCGGATCGACGGGGCGGCGGCATTCTGCCTCAGAACTTGACGTTCAAGCCCGCGTAGATCGAGCGGCCCGTTCCGGGTACGGCGGTGCCCCATTGCGGGTAATTGGGCAACGCCGGGTTAGTCATGGTCGTGCCTTGGCCGGTGTAAGCGCCGCCGGCGGGCAGATAGTAAAACTTGTCGAACAGGTTTTCGACGCCGAAATCGACGCGCACCTGCTTCCATGCGTAACTGCCGCGCAGGTTGACCAGGCCATAGCCCGGTGTCTTGATTTCGTTGCGGATTGCCGAAACCTTGTCCTTGGCATCCACCATCACCCATTCGGCGCTGTTGTCCCAGCCACCTTTCTTCTGGTTGAGCGCGAGTTTGGCGTTGAGCGGCATGATGTTGTAAAGGCCATCACCGGTGTCTCGGTTAGTGCCTTTGGTGTAGTTCAGCAGACCCTTCAGCGCGAAGGCGCCCCAATCGGTTTTTGCCAGCGGCATCTGGCCGGAGAGGTCGATGCCGTATATCCGCGCCGATTGATTGATGTATTTGAGGACGCTGAATTTGTCCGTTGTGGGTGCGACGGTGGGCAGGTTGGTGGTCGCGTTCCATTGCACTGCGTCGATGTAATCGTCTACCTCGGCGTAATGCGGCGTCGCCTTGAAAGTCCAGGCACCATCGACGGCGTGCCAATCGAAAGTGGCGGAGATCTTGTTGGCTTTTTCCGGCTTCAGGTCGATGTCGCCGAGATAACCGTTGCCGTCGCCCACAAAGTTGTTCATCAGCGCGGCCATCTGCCAGGTGGACCAGGTGTAGCGTTCATAGACATTGGGCGAGCGCTCTTTGTGGGCAAAGCCGAACTCGATGTCGAGATTTGCGTCGGCGGTGTAACGGGCAAGCGCGGTGAGATCCAAATTGTGGTCGATCTTCTTGCGATCCTGGGCGTTGAAAGCGGCGGCATCCCGCGCCTGGAAACTCATCATATTGGCCGGGTTGTAACCCACGACATCACCAGCATTCATCTTGACCTGTTCGACGCGCGCGCCCAGCAGTGTTATCCAGTTGGATCGCTTGCGCGCTTCCCATTCGCCAAACAGCGCGGCGCGATCACGTTCACCGTCTTTGATGTTCCAGAAAGTGCCCGGCCACATGCCAGCGCCTGACGGCGGCCACCAGTCGTCAAGCCGGTATTGCTGAATTTCGCCGCCGACCCGCAAGCGGTCTTGCGCGGTGATGGCGACATCCGCCTTGACGCTGAATCCCGTCGTTTTACCTTCGGTGTACATCGGCATGCCGGCGGCACAGGTGGCGCTGATCGGGTTGCATGGAGAGCCATCGACTGCGGTGGGGCCACCGGAGCCGATGGGCGGCACACCATTGCCATACCAGAATCGTTTGTCGGCACCAAAGTCCATGAAGTGATCGACTTTCTCGTGATAGGCGCGGGCCTCAAGCGAGCCCCAATCCAGCTTGCCCAGATAGCGCAAGTTAAGACTGTTCTGCTCGTTATTCAGCATGTCCATGCGCTGATTGGGGTAGAGCTGAAACGGCATGTCCTGGAAACCCAGTTTGGCTTCAAACAGATGTGCGTCGTTCTTGAACGCGAGTCCAATGGCGTGGTTGCGGGTTTCATAGGCGGTGGAGCCAACTTCATCTCGCGGCAACGTGTGGCCCATGCGGCCGGTGATGTCGTAGTTTTTGAAGTCGTTGCCAGCCGTGTAGTTGTCGGCCTGGCTGGTGGCGCCGCTGTAGCTGATATTGAATTTCTGGTTGGCATAAGTGGCCGAGGCATTGGCCCCGCGCGCGTTATTGTTGCTGCGGTAGAACACACCGGCTTCGCCTTTTGTGATGGCGGCTTGGCCGGGTGCGGCGAACTCGGGGGCGCGCGATTCGGCGATGATGGCGCCGCCGATGGCATCGCCGCCGCTGCTGACCGGGGTGATGCCGGCATAGACTTTGAGTGTTTCCAGATTGGTCGGATCAATGTAGGACAGCGCCGGATTCATGTGATTCGGGCAGGATGCGATCAAATCCATGCCATCCAGTTTGATCCGCAGACGGTCATCGGCCAGGCCGTGAATGGAGGGCAGGCTGGAAACGCCGCCCGAGCCATACAAACTGACGCCGGGAACATCGCGCAGCAAACTCGCCGTGTCGCTGGTGGAAGAGCGCATCGACGCCAATTCGGTTTCGCCAAGTTTGACCACGCTTGAACGTTGCAGCGAACTTCTTGGCGCGGTCACGACGATTTCGTCCAAGGTCGGTATGTCTGCCGCAATGCCAAAAAAGGGGCTGGCGGCCAATACCGCGACAATGGGGTTCAAGCGGAACTTCATTTTTTTATGACTCCGAGATCAAAAAAATGGCCCGCTGCGGGCATGAACCGAAGCGGGCCGCAAGATACGTCAGTACGTCAAAAGCCGTAAACGTATGGAAGCGAAGCCATCTTAGCGAGGCGCGCCGGGCGCCGGAATGCGACATGTTGTCGCAGGCAAGGTTGGTGTCGCCGGATAGCTTGGTGTTGGCCGTTAGAATCGTTGTCATGTCCCTTTTTCAAAAACTGTTCCGGGTTGACACCGAGGTGTTGCCGCAGCTTGCCCAGCAACGCTTGATCAAGGTGCGGGCGACGCTGATTCTGGGCGAGTGGCTTGGCATTGGCCTGTTGACCTGGGTATTGCATGCGCGCTTGCCACTGGTTTCGCTCGCTTTGATTCTTGCCCTGCATGTCGCGTTGAACGGTGTTGCCTGGCTGCGTTTGCGCGCTGGCGGCGTGGCACTGACCGAAGTGACGCTGCAACTGGCAGTGGATGCGGCTTGCATTGGCGCCCTGGTGTATTTGACCGGGGGGTATGCCAACCCGTTCATTTCGCTGTTGCTGGTGCCGCTGATTCTGGCTGCGGTGACCTTGCCGCCGCTGCATGCCTGGGGCATGGCGGTCTGGGTCGGCGGCTTGTACACAGTGTTGATGCGCTTTTATCAACCGCTGCAGATCCAGGTTTCGGCTGAGGCGGCGGTCGATCTGCATCTGTCCGGCATGTGGTTGAACTTTCTCCTCACTGCCGCGTTGGTCGCCGCCTTCGCCGGCCGTCAAGCGGCCACGTTGCGCCTGCGCGATGCCGAGCTGGCGCAGGCGCGTGAGCAGCGGTTGCGTGACGAGCAATTGTTTGCGCTTGGCCTGCAAGCCGCTACTGCGGCGCATGACCTGGCAACGCCGATGAGTTCGGTGCGCATCACGCTGGATGAACTGTGGCGCGACTACGCCGGTGATGATGAACTCGATCAACCGCTCGGCCTGCTTGCCGGGCAGGTTGCCCGCATGCAAGCGGTGCTTGATCGATTAGGGGATTCCGCGCGCGGTCGCGGTGACCGCGTCGGTCCGCCGATCGCCGTTCAAGTCTGGTTGGCGCGGACGCTGGAACGCTGGGGATTGATGTGGCCGCAAGTTCGAGTCACGCTCGACCTGGATACCGAACTCAATGCAAGTCAGCCTTTGCTGACCGACGATCCGGCGCTGGAGGCGATTCTGGTGGTGCTGCTTAATAATGCGGCGCAGGCCTCGCCCGACGCGGTGTTGTTGCGTGCCCGCGTCTTGCCGCAAAGCCTGCTCCTGGAAGTGATCGATCGCGGCGGTGGCTTCGATTCCGGCAAGGCCGAGGGCTGGGGCGTCGGCTTGGAACTCGCCCGCGCGACGCTCGAACGCATCGGCGGCAGTCTCGAAATCGGCGCTTCAGCGGCGGGGACGTCTGTAGTGGGCGGCGTCAGCGCGCGCATCCGCCTGCCGCTGGCGTCTGTCGAGGTGGCATGATGCGTTGGCATATCCTGATCGTGGATGATGATGCCGTGTTTGCGCAGACACTGGCGTTGGCGATGACGCGCCGTGGTTATACGGTGGCGACGGCGGCGAACAGTCCGGCTGCGCTGGATTTGGCGGCGTCTCAAGTATTCGATGCGGTGGTGCTGGATTTGCGTCTCGGCACCGAGTCCGGCCTGCATCTGATCGAACCGTTGCGGGCGCGGCAACCGCTGGCGCGGCTGCTGTTGCTGACCGGCTATGCCAGCATCGCGACCGCGGTGGCGGCAATCAAGTTGGGGGCTGTACAGTATTTGCCGAAGCCGGCCAGCGTCGATGAAATCCTCGCTGCTTTGGGCGATGCCGATGCTGCTGCGGGCAGTGATGCGGATGTCGAGACGGCGACCGAGCCGTTATCGGTCGATCGGCTTGAGTGGGAGCATATCCATCAGGTGTTGGCGCAGCACGAGGGCAATCTTTCTGCTACCGCGCGCGCCCTGAAAATGCATCGCCGCACCTTGCAGCGGAAACTGGCGAAGCGGCCGGTGAAAGCCTGATCGACTCAGGGCGTCAGGGTTTCGATCAGGATGTTGCGGTTGGTGTAGATGCAGATATCGGCGGCGATGCCGATCGATTCGCGAACGATGGCTTCAGGATCCAGGTCGCTATGTTCCAGCAGAGCGCGTGCAGCAGACTGGGCGTAGGCGCCGCCGCTGCCGATGGCGGCGATGCCTTGTTCCGGTTCCAGTACATCGCCAGCGCCGGTAATGATCAGCGTGCTGGTGCGATCAGCCACCGCCAGCATGGCTTCCAGGCGACGCAGGATGCGATCGGTGCGCCAGTCTTTGGCCAGTTCCACTGCGCTTCTGACCAGATGGCCCTGGTGTTTTTCCAGCTTCGATTCAAATCGTTCAAATAGTGTAAAAGCATCCGCCGTGCCGCCCGCGAAGCCGGCCAGGATGCGTTCCTGGTACAGGCGGCGAATTTTGCGCGCGCTGGCCTTGATGACGATATTGCCCAATGTGACCTGGCCGTCCCCGCCCATCGCGACAGACTCGCCGCGTCGAACCGAAAGAATGGTGGTGCCGTGAAATTGTTCCATACGAGTCTTGCTTGAAAAGGGTGAAACGGAGGGTTAGACGCGAGTGCGTCCAAGTACGACCGAAAATTGGCTGGCGCCAACGATATGCAACAAAGTGTTGACCAACTCGTTGCCTTCCTTGAACAGGATTTTGCTGCCATTGCCAGAAATGGCGATCAGCGTTTCGAGCAGCAGCCCGACGACCGAGAAATCGATGCGGCTGACCTGGCTCAGGTCGATTTCAACCTGCTTGCGACCTTGGGCGTATTTTTTCAGCGCATCGAATTGCAATTCACTGCCTGGACCAATCTGGCCGGTCAGTTTGAACGCGACCTCCGGTGCTTGCGCAACCCGAACTTCCGCGACGCTGTTCTTGCTTGGCATCGGAAGCGGCTGCGTGTAGGACGGGGGGGAAACCTCGTAAGCGACAGCGTAATCGACGGCGACGTTTTCGAAATCATCTTCCCGACCGAGCAATTGCAGTATCGCCAGAAACAGGAACCAGCCCGATTCGGTCAGGCGATTGCCCTGTCGCGCGGCATCGAGGCGCACCGAAAAACCGGGACCGCCGATCAGTTCGACCGGTTTGCGCATCTCGTGCAAGTGAACGATATTGCTCAGGATGGCATTCGAAGTGTCTTCATCCGGCGCCAGTGTTTTAGATACATCGAGCCGAACATAAGGCGCATGCACGGCATCCTGGAAAAAGCGACCTTGTTTGACCCGTTCCAGCGTGCCGTATTTTTCACCATAAGATATCAACGGAGCCGGGGCGCTGACTCGCTTGGGTTTGTCATGCGGCGTCCAGGTCGGTGGCGATCGTTCAAACCTAACCGCGAAATCGACTGCGGCATCTTCAAATGGGGCTGACTGGTCGCTCACCTCATAGAGATCAAACAGCATGTACCAAGGCAGCGGATCATGGTTGTCACGGTGATCCAGCAGGTAGCGATTGAGCAGGGTTGCGGTCTCGCCGATCTTGCCATTGGCAAACAGAACAGCGGCCTCCTCGAGTTCGGGCGGCAGGCCACCCAAGGCTTCCTGAACCTCGATGCCAGCACCCATGTCTTCAATGGGTGGCTTGACGCCCGCATAGGCTGGCCCGGGGCCGAACGCGTCATTACCCTCCTTCAGGAAAGCAAGGAAATCATCAGGCTTCTCTTTGCGGAAGAAAGAAAACACGCAACCTCTGTTTTTTTATAAAAATCTTTCAGAAGCATAGCAGAAGCTGACACGGCCGGAAGTGAGTCTGTTCATGGCACCGCTTTCTCAGTCACGATGCGGCAGAGAGCCATCAAGCGGATTGAATCAAGGTGCCAACGCCCTGATCGGTCATGATTTCGAGCAACAAGGCGTGTTCAACTCGGCCATCGATGATGTGGACTGATTTGACGCCACTTCTGGCGGCATCCAGCGCCGACGCAATTTTCGGCAGCATGCCGCCGGACAAAGTGCCATCGGCCACCAGATCATCGATCTTTTTCGGCGTCAGGCCGGTCAGCAGGTTGCCGGTTTTGTCGAGTACCCCCGGCGTGTTGGTCAGCAAGACCAGTTTTTCCGCTTTCAATACTTCCGCCAGCTTGCCCGCGACCACGTCGGCATTGATGTTGTAGGTCTCACCCTGGCTGCCGACGCCGATCGGTGCAATGACCGGGATGAAGTCGCCGGAATCGAGAAACGAGATCAGGCTGGGATCAATCTGGGTGATGGCGCCCACCTGCCCAATGTCGATCACCTCGCCGGGAATGGTCGTCGATTCCATCATCAGTTTTTTTGCGCGGATGAAGCGGCCGTCCTTGCCGGTCAGGCCAACCGCTTTGCCGCCCGCCTGATTGATCAAGTTGACGATGTCTTTATTGACCTGGCCACCGAGCACCATTTCAACCAGATCCATGGTTTCCGCATCGGTCACTCGCATGCCCTGGATGAATTCCCCCTTCTTGCCGACGCGCCGCAACATATCCTCGATCTGCGGGCCGCCGCCATGCACGATGACCGGATTCAGGCCCACCAGTTTGAGCAACACCACATCGCGCGCGAATGCGGCTTTCAGGATCGGATCGGTCATCGCGTTGCCACCGTATTTGATGACCACGGTCTTGTCCCAGAACCGCTGAATGTAGGGCAGGGCTTCGGCAATGACTTTGGCTTTGTCGCCCGGGGTGAGATTGGCTATCGACATGGTGGGGTGCTCATAGTCTGAATTCGGCAGATTCTACAAAGGCGCAAACGACGAAGGGAACAAACAGATACCGTCGATGAATTTATTTTTCCAAATGGGTTCAGGGCAGCACGTATAGCTTGAGTTACGGGATTTAAAGAGTTGCCTATCTTGTTGTATTTAATAAAGAACTTGCTGATTCAGAGGCGCGCGCCTAAATTGCGGCGTCCTATGAAAAATCATTGGATGCACGGATCAGGCCAAGGCGCGAGCGCGCATTGTTCTCCGTGCTTGAACACAGTCTCAGGTAGGGCGTTCCCTTTCCCGGCATTCTTTGTTTCAACAATCAGGAGATACAACATGGCTACGAAAAAAACAGCTCTGACCCTCGCTCTCGGTTCCGCCATCGCGGCTACCTTTTCGGTAACGCTGACATCGGCTGCCGAAAATCCGTTTGCCGCTCAGGCTTTGCAAGCCGGCTATATGGTCACTGAGGCGAAAACCCCGGAAGGCAAATGTGGCGAGGGCAAGTGTGGTGGCGACAAAGCCAAGGCCAAGGAAGGCAAATGTGGCGAGGGCAAGTGTGGTGGCGACAAAGCCAAGGCCAAGGAAGGCAAATGCGGCGAGGGCAAGTGTGGTGGCGACAAAGCCAAGGCCAAAGAAGGCAAATGCGGTGAAGGCAAGTGCGGCGGTGACAAAGCCAAGGCCAAGGAAGGCAAATGTGGTGAAGGAAAATGCGGTGGCGCCAAGACCAAAGAAGGTAAATGTGGCGAAGGCAAATGCGGTGGCAAGAAGTAATTGATACGCCTTTGTTGACATGACATCCCCGCGTCTCTCCGGCGCGGGACTCGGGTTTCGGCGCGATTTATTATCTGATCTTCAGGCTGCGCTGAAATCCGGGCTTCCGACAGGAATCGACTTTTTTGAACTCGCGCCAGAAAACTGGATCGATCTGGGCGGCCGCTATGCCCGCGATCTGCGCCAGTTCACCGAGCGGTTTGCCTTTGTCTGTCACGGTTTGTCGCTTTCTCTTGGCGGGTTGACGCCGCTGGATGAAGTGCTGCTGCGCAAGATCAAGGCCTTCATGGCCGAACATCGTATTTCGCTCTACACGGAACACCTGTCCTACTGTTCCGATCATGGTCATCTCTATGATCTGCTGCCGATTCCGCCAACCGCCGACGCGGTGAAGTATGTCGCTACCCGGATTCGTCAGGTGCAGGACATCCTGGAACAGAAAATCGCCATCGAGAACGCCAGTTATTACGTTGCGGCCCCGATCGGTGAAATGGACGAGCCGACCTTCATCAATGCCGTGCTGCAGGAAGCCGACTGCCTGCTGCATCTTGATGTGAACAACATCTACGTCAACAGCGTCAACTTCAAGTTCGATCCGCTCGACTATCTGAAACGCATGCCGGCAGAACGTATCGTTTATATGCACATGGCGGGGCATTACCAGGAAGCAGCGGATCTGATCATCGACACGCACGGCGCCGATGTCATCGACCCAGTCTGGCAATTGCTGGACGCCGCTTACGCGATGTTGGGCGTGCATCCGACCTGTCTGGAACGGGATTTCAACATCCCGCCCTTGCGCGATTTGATGCCCGAGGTGACTCGCATTGCGCAGATTCAATCGCACTATCTGAAGCAATCCGTGCGGGCAGCCTAAGATGGATTTTCAGCAGTACCAGCGCGAATTTGCCGCCCATATTCGCGATCCGCGCCATGTCAGACGTCCGAAGGGCGTGCCGGCGCGGCGAATGAAGGTTTACAACGACCTGTTGCGCAACAATCTGGAAGGTTTTTTGCTGTCCTGTTTTCCGGTGTGCCGAAAGATCCTGGGTAAACGCCGATGGGACCGGTTGGTGTCAGCATTTTTCCGCGACCATGCCTGCCACACGCCCTTTTTTCGTCAGATACCGGATGAATTCCTGAAGTATCTGCAAGCCGGCTATTTGCCAGCCGAATCGACCTCGCTGGCGGGGGTGCAAGGAAGCTTGCCCGAGTTCCTGCCCGAGTTGGCGCATTACGAATGGATTGAGCTGGAACTCGACACTTCCGATCGCGATGCGAGAGGGACAAGCGATGTTTCAAATGATCTGTCAACTGATCTGTCAACTGATCTGTCAACTGATGTGATTGCCCACGATTCCACTACTGATCCTCTGGCGGGGCGGTTAATCCTCAACCCGGTTCTGCGCGTGCTGGCCTATCGCTGGCCGGTGCATCGGCTGTCTCCACGTTTCAAGCCGAGTCAGCCGCCGGCGGAAGCGACCTTCATGCTGGCGTTTCGCGATGCAGAGTTTCACGTCCACTTCATTTTGCTCAACGCGGCCAGCGCCCGTTTGCTGACCTTGTTGCAGGAAAATCCGGATCTGAGCGGTCATCAGGTGGTGAGCCGGTTGGCGCTCGAGTTGGGTATGCCATCTGACCCGTTGGTGAAATTCGCTCGGCCATTGGTACAAGACTTGCTTGTTCAAGGTGCGTTTGTTGGCGTATCGATTTGAAGTGGCAGTTCCTGGCTCGGCAAGAAATCCAGCGGTTGAACTGAGTCGGTGATGAAAGTAGTATCCCGCGCCCGGTTTTACATAAATGCGCCTAAATTTTCATGCCCGATCCGATATCGGGCGAGCCGCTCTGAGACACCCTCGGTTTGGAGCGCGCGCAGTGGTTAGACGAGGGATGGATGGGTGAGCAGTAATGCGGTCAGCGGCAATGCCAGCAAGACAGGGTTTATACGATCCGACGAACGAACATGATGCGTGCGGGGTTGGTTTCGTCGCCCATATCAAAGGGGAAAAGAGCCATGGCATCGTGCGCCAGGGTTTGCAGATTCTGAAGAATCTGACCCATCGTGGTGCAACCGGCTACGATCCGAAGCTCGGTGATGGTGCCGGTATTCTGATTCAGATCCCCGATGCTTTCCTGCGTCAAGAAGCCGCCAAGCTGGCAATCACGCTGCCGCCAGTCGGTGAATATGCATGTGGCACGGTGTTCTTGCCGCAATCCGGCAATGGCCGCGTCGCGTGTGAATCCGCCATTGCTCGCATCGTCCACGAAGAAGGGCAGCGTTTCCTTGGCTGGCGCGATGTGCCGCGCGACAACAGCGATATTGCCGCCGCCGCGATCGCCATCGAGCCGGTCATGCGCCAGGTGTTCATTGGCCGCGGTGCCGGTCTTGCCGACCAGAATGTGTTCGAGCGCAAGCTGTTCGTGATTCGCAAGCGGGTCGAGCACGCCGTGCGCGGCCTCAAGCTGGATGACGGTTCGCAGTTCTACATTCCCTCGCTGTCTTCGCGCACGCTGGTCTACAAGGGCATGCTGCTGGCCGAGGAAGTCGGCACCTATTACCTCGATTTGCAGGATGAGCGCATGGTGTCGGCGCTGGCGCTGGTGCATCAGCGTTTTTCCACCAATACTTTCCCTGCCTGGGATCTGGCGCATCCGTTCCGGATGATTGCGCACAATGGCGAAATCAACACGCTGCGTGGCAACGTCAACTGGATGACCGCGCGCCATGGCGCGATGAAGTCGGCCATGTTGGGCGACGATCTGGCCAAGCTCTGGCCGCTGATTGCCGAAGGCCAATCGGATTCGGCGTCGTTTGATAACGCGCTGGAACTGCTGGTCGCCGGCGGTTACTCGTTGCCGCACGCGATGATGTTGCTGATTCCGGAAGCCTGGTCGAACAATCCGCTGATGGATGAAGATCGGCGCGCGTTCTATGAATACAACGCCGCACTGATGGAACCCTGGGATGGGCCCGCTGCGGTCGCCTTCACCGATGGCCGCGTGATCGGCGCCACGCTGGATCGCAACGGGTTGCGTCCGGCGCGCTATCTGGTGACCGATGACGACTTCGTGATGATGGCGTCGGAAATGGGCGTGCTGACCTTCCCGGAAGAGAAGATCGTCAAGAAATGGCGTTTGCAGCCGGGCAAGATGCTGCTGATCGACATGGAGCAAGGCCGCATCCTCTCCGATGAGGAGGTCAAGCAGTCGCTGGCGAAAGCCAGGCCTTATCGCGAGTGGATCGAGGAATCGCGCTACTTCCTCGGCGATCTGCCGAAAGTCGATGTCAAGCTGGACCTGCCGGCTGGCGTGCTCGATGCGCAGCAGGCGTTTGGCTACACGCAAGAAGACCTCAAATTCATCATGTTGCCGATGGCGAGCAATGGTGAAGAGGCGACGGGTTCGATGGGTAACGATGCCGCTTTGCCGGTGTTGTCGGCCAAGGCGAAGCCGTTCTATCACTACTTCAAGCAGTTGTTCGCGCAGGTGACCAATCCGCCGATCGACCCGATCCGGGAAGAACTGGTGATGTCGCTGGTGACCTTCATCGGGCCGAAGCCGAACCTGCTCGGCTTGCATGACAACCTCGATACGAGTGATCTGCCATTGCGCCTGGAAGCCAGCCAACCGGTGTTGCTGCCGGAGGAACTGGCCAAGTTGAAAGTGATCGACAGCCTGACCCGCAATCGTTTCCGCGCATTGGTGGCTGATATCACCTATCCCGTGGCGCAGGGCGTCAAGGGCATGCGTGATGCGATCGCCGCCTTGTGCGAAGCCGCCGAGCAATCGGTACCTGACGGCTTCAATGTGCTGATCCTGTCCGATCGCGCGGTGAGTCCGGATCGTGTGGCGATCCCAGCCCTGCTGGCCTGCGCGGCGGTACATCATCATTTGGTGCGCGCCGGTTTGCGGACCAACACCGGTCTGGTGGTTGATACCGGTTCGGCGCGCGAAACACATCACTTCGCGTTGCTGGCTGGTTATGGCGCGGAAGCGGTGTGTCCGTGGCTGGCTTTCGAGACCATCGCCGGATTCGGTCTGCCGGACAGCAAGGAGGCGCAGAAGAAGTTCGTCAAGGCGGTCGGCAAGGGCTTGTACAAGGTGATGTCCAAGATGGGCATCTCGACCTACCAGTCTTATTGCGGCGCGCAGATTTTTGATGCGATTGGCCTCAACAGCGCTTTCATCGACGCCTACTTTCCGGGTACGTCGAGCAATGTCGAAGGCATCGGCTTGCTGGAAGTGGCGGAAGAAGCGCTGCGCCAGCATCAGGCTGCTTTCGGAATCGACCCGGTGCTGGCCAACGCGCTCGAAGCCGGCGGCGAATATGCCTTCCGCGTGCGGGGTGAAGATCACCTGTGGACGCCGGATTCCATCGCCAAATTGCAGAATGCGACACGCACCGGCAAATACGAGACCTACAAGGAATATGCCCGCCTGATCAACGATCAGAGCAAGCGGCATCTGACTTTGCGCGGCTTGTTCGAGATCAAATCGGCCGGCGCGCCGGTGCCGCTGGAAGAAGTCGAATCGGCGGCCAGCATCGTGACCCGGTTTGCCACCGGCGCGATGTCGCTCGGTTCGATTTCCACCGAGGCGCATACCGTACTGGCGCTGGCGATGAACCGCATCGGCGGCAAGTCGAATACCGGTGAGGGCGGCGAGGATGCGGTGCGCTTCCAGCCGGTGAAGAGCGATACCACCTTGTCCGAACTGATCGGCAAGAGCCGAGTTGTCGCCGACATTCCGCTGAAAGCCGGCGATTCGATGCGTTCCAAGATCAAGCAGGTGGCGTCCGGTCGTTTTGGCGTCACCGCCGAATACCTTGCCAAAGCCGATCAGATCCAAATCAAGATGGCGCAAGGCGCCAAGCCTGGCGAGGGCGGCCAGTTGCCCGGCGGCAAGGTGTCGGAATATATCGCCAAGCTGCGTTTCTCGGTGCCTGGTGTCGGCCTGATTTCGCCGCCGCCGCACCACGACATCTATTCCATCGAAGACTTGGCGCAGCTTATCCATGATCTGAAGAACGCCAATCCGAAAGCCTCGATCTCGGTCAAGCTGGTTTCCGAAACTGGCGTCGGCACGGTGGCGGCGGGCGTGGCCAAGGCCAAATCCGACCATATCGTCATCGCCGGTTATGACGGCGGCACCGGCGCTTCGCCTTTGTCCTCAATCAAGCACGCCGGCAGCCCGTGGGAGATCGGTCTCGCCGAAACTCAGCAGACGCTGGTGCTCAACCAGTTGCGCGGTCGCGTCGCGGTGCAGGTGGATGGCCAGATGAAGACCGGCCGCGATGTGGTCATCGGCGCGCTGTTGGGCGCTGACGAGTTCGGTTTCGCCACCGCGCCGCTGGTGGTCGAAGGCTGCATCATGATGCGCAAATGCCATCTGAATACCTGCCCGGTCGGCGTCGCCACGCAAGACCCGGCGCTGCGCCGGAAATTCACCGGCCAGCCCGAGCATGTAGTGAATTACTTCTTCTTCGTCGCCGAAGAAGCGCGCGAACTGATGGCGCAGATGGGCATTCGCAAGTTCTCTGATCTGACCGGGCGTTCCGATCTGCTCGATATGCGGTCTGGCATTGACCACTGGAAAGCCAGCGGACTCGATTTCAGCAAGATTTTCTATCAGCCGAAGGTGGCCGAAAACGTCGCCCGCAACCATTGCGAAACGCAGGATCACGGCCTTGAGCGTGCACTCGACAACAGGTTGATCGAGCAAGCGCAAGCGGCCCTCGAGGGCGGCGAGAAGGTGGTCATCGAAACCCCGATCAGCAACGTCAACCGCACGGTCGGCGCCATGTTGTCGAACCAGGTCGCCAGCCGCTTTGGCCACGCCGGCCTGCCAAATGACAGCATCACGGTCAAGCTGACTGGCACCGCCGGCCAGAGTTTTGCCGCATTCCTGGCGCATGGCATCACCTTCGAACTGACCGGCGAAGGCAACGACTACGTCGGCAAGGGCCTGTGCGGCGGCCGCATCGTGATCAAACCGCCGGCCGCGTTCAACGCCACTCCGTCGGAAAACATTATCGTCGGCAATACCGTGATGTATGGTGCGACGACCGGCGAGAGCTATTTCTGCGGTGTCGCCGGCGAACGCTTCTGCGTGCGCAACTCGGGCGCCAGCGCGGTGGTCGAGGGCGTTGGCGACCATGGTTGCGAATACATGACCGGCGGCACCGTGGTGGTGCTGGGCTTGACCGGGCGCAACTTCGCCGCCGGCATGTCGGGCGGTGTGGCGTATGTGCTGGACGAAGACGGTTTGTTCGGCAAGCGCTGCAATCTGTCGATGGTGTCGCTGGAGAAGGTCGAGCCGGCTGAATCGGTGACCAACAGCGATATCCACCATAACGGCCAGCCGGATGAAGTGACCTTGAAAGCGTTGATCGAAAAACACGCTGTCTATACCGGCAGCGTCGGCGCCAGGAAAATGCTGGACAACTGGAATGAATATCGTGGCAAGTTCGTCAAGGTGATGCCGAATGAATACAAGCGCGCGTTGATCGAAATGGCCGAACAGAAATTGCTGGAGGCCGCTTGATGGGCAAGATCACTGGATTCCTCGAATACGAGCGTTTGTCGGAAGCCAACCTGCCGGTGGCCGAGCGGCTGACCAACTACAAAGAGTTCGTCCTCCACCTCTCCGACGACGAGGCCAAGGTACAAGGCGCGCGCTGCATGGATTGCGGTATTCCGTTCTGCATGAGCGGCTGCCCGGTCAACAACATCATTCCGGATTGGAATGATCTGGTATTCAAGCAGGACTGGCGCCATGCGATCGATGTGCTGCATTCCACCAACAATTTCCCCGAGTTCACTGGCCGCATCTGTCCAGCGCCATGCGAAGCCGCCTGCACGTTGAACATCAATAATGATGCCGTTGGCATCAAGTCGATCGAACACGCGATCATCGACAAGGCCTGGGAAATGGGCTGGGTGCAACCGCAGCCGCCCGCCCGCAAGACCGGCAAGAAGGTCGCCGTGGTCGGCTCCGGCCCGGCCGGCATGGCGGCCGCTCAGCAACTGGCGCGCGCCGGCCATGCCGTCGTGCTGCTGGAAAAGAACGACCGCATTGGCGGCCTGCTGCGTTACGGCATTCCGGATTTCAAGTTCGAAAAAAGCCATATCGACCGCCGCCTGGCGCAGATGGCGGCGGAAGGTGTCGAATTCCGGGTCAATCAGCATGTTGGTGAGCATGTTTCCGCCGACGCGCTGCTCGCCGAATTCGACGCCGTCGTGCTGTCCAGCGGCGCCGAACAGCCGCGCGACCTGCCGGTGCCCGGCCGGGAACTGGCCGGCGTGCATTTCGCGATGGAATTCCTCAGCCAGAACAACAAGTTCGTCGCCGGTGACAGCCTGCCCGATCAGATTCGCGCGACCGGCAAGCACGTCGTCGTCATCGGCGGTGGCGATACCGGCTCCGACTGTGTCGGCACCTCGAACCGGCATGGAGCGGCTTCGGTCAGCCAGTTCGAACTGATGCCGCAACCGCCGCAACAGGAAAATCGTCCGCTGACCTGGCCGAACTGGCCGCTCAAGATGCGCACTTCCAGTTCGCATGAAGAAGGTTGCGCGCGCGACTGGTCCGTCGCCACCAAGGCGTTTGTGGGTGAAAACGGCAAGGTCACCGGCCTGAAGGCCGTTCGTCTGGACTGGAAGGACGGCAAGATGTCCGAGATTCCCGGTTCCGAGTTCGAGATGAAGGCCGATCTGGTTCTGCTGGCGATGGGCTTCGTCAGCCCGGTGCAAAAGCTGCTGGATGTTTTCGGCGTGGAGAAGGATGCGCGTGGCAACGCCAGGGCGGATACCGAAGGCAAAAACAGCTACGCCACCAGCAAGGCCAAAGTCTTTGCCGCCGGCGACCTGCGGCGCGGCCAGTCGCTGGTGGTCTGGGCGATCCGTGAAGGTCGTCAGTGCGCGCAAGCGGTGGACGTTTTTCTGATGGGCAGCAGCACGCTGCCAAGATGAACGGGTTATGCAGCGAAAAAAAGCCGGCTTCGAGCCGGCTTTTTTTCGTCGGCAGTTTTCTTTGCCTTGAATTTCTAACTAATTGATCTATCTCAAAGTTTCACGCTCGCCGATTTGGTAAACATGACGTCCTTGTCCATGTCACCAGAGGGGGCGTCATGCAACGTCGGGAATTTCTTGTACTGGCCAGTTTGCTGATCACGGGATGTGCGACAAAACCGGCTGCCAAGCCGGAAGTCGCCGGTATGCTTTTTTCGGAAGCAGAACGTAAAACGATCACCAAGTTCTATTCGCAGGGCATCGATTGGCGGCGGTCCGGTCCGGTTCCGGCGCAGCGGATCAAGATCGGCGATCTGCTCGAATCCGGCCTGCGTCCGAACAAGTTGCCAACCGAACTGGACAAGCTGTTGACTTATTTGCCGGCGCCCTACACACGTCTGATCCTCGGTGCTGATGTGATCCTGGTCAATCGGGATACGCATGCCGTTCTCGACGTGATTCCGCAACTTGCTTATTAAGCTGGCTGGGGTTTTTCGGCGGTCTTGATGGTGACCCCGTGTTGATCTGAAAAGGCCTGAATTCAGCGCGCCGGTGCGGCATTCAGGCGGGTTGTCGCATGCTAAACTCGCGGCCACTTAAATAACCCCGAGCCGGCTTTCCGCCGGACCCGAGGATGGCGGAAGACAGCGATCTCGAACGCACGGAACCAGCATCGGCGCGCAAGCTGGACCAGGCTCGCGAGCGTGGCAATGTGCCGCGTTCACGCGAACTTGCGACGCTTGCCGTTTTGCTGGCGAGTGCGGCGGTCATCGCGATGTTCGGGGTTTTCATGTTTCAGGGTTTGCATCGTCTCATGCGCAATGCCTTGATTTTTGACCGTGCCGATATCGTCAATGCCTCGATGATGGGGCGCAACTTGATGGAAGCCGGCTTGGATGGTGTGTGGCTTTATATGCCGATGGCAATCACCGTCGTGGTCTCTGCGGTGGCGGCCAATCTGATGCTGTCGGGCTGGGTGTTCTCGGCGCAGGCGCTCGAATTCAACTTTTCCAAACTGAATCCAATATCCGGCATCGGTCGGATGTTTTCCATGAATTCCCTCGCCGAATTGGTCAAGGCGCTGCTCAAGGGCGGGTTGATCGCCGGTGTCGCAGGCTGGATGATCTGGCACCAGCATGATGGCATTCTTGCGTTGGCGAACGAACCGCTGCCATCGGCGGTGGTGCATTTCGGACAGATCGCGTTGTTCACTTTCCTGGCTTCGGTGGCGGCGTTTACCTTCATTGTTCTGCTCGATGTGCCATTCCAGATTTGGAACTATCACCACGGTTTGCGGATGACCAAAGAAGAAGTCCGCCAGGAAGGCAAAGAGATCGAAGGCGATCCACAAATCAAGGCGCGGATCCGTTCGCTGCAACGCGAGGTGGCGCGGCGGCGGATGATGCAGGCGATTCCGCAGGCGGATGTGGTGGTGACCAATCCGATGCACTTTGCCGTGGCGCTCAAATATGAGGAAAAAGGCATGTCGGCTCCGGTTGTGTTGGCCAAGGGTTCGCAACTGGTGGCCGAGCGGATCAAGGAATTGGCGCGGGAGCATCGTGTGCCGATCGTCGAAGCGCCGCCACTGGCGCGCGCGTTGCATCGCCATGTCGAGGTCGGCGAGGTGATTCCGGGTTCGCTGTTTACGGCCGTGGCCCAAGTGCTGGCTTATGTTTATCAACTCAACCAGTCGCTTTCTCCCACCTTGCCGGATGATTGGCAAGTGCCGCCCACGCTTGATCCTGGCGCCAGAATCGGGGTGGCGTAATGGCTGAGGCGATTCAGCCGGTTCGCGGCTCTGTCTGGCAGAAGATGGCGGCGCCGATCCTGGTGATTCTGGTGCTGGCAATGATGATCTTGCCGCTGCCGCCGTTTCTGCTCGATCTGCTGTTCACCTTCAATATCGCGCTGTCGATGATCGTGTTGCTGATCAGTTTGTACACGCGCAAGCCGCTGGAATTTTCGATTTTCCCCACCGTCTTGCTGTTAACCACGTTGATGCGTTTGTCGCTCAACGTCGCCTCTACCCGCGTTATTTTAATGGAAGGCCACACCGGTCCGGACGCGGCGGGCAAGGTGATCGAGGCCTTCGGCCAGTTCCTGGTCGGCGGTAATTACATGGTGGGTCTGATCGTCTTCATCATTTTGGTGTTGATCAATTTTATGGTGATCACCAAGGGTTCAGGACGGATTGCGGAAGTGTCGGCGCGTTTCACTCTGGATGCGATGCCCGGCAAGCAGATGGCGATCGACGCCGATCTCAACGCGGGTTTGATTGGCGAGGACGAAGCGCGCCGGCGGCGTCAGGAAATCGCACAAGAAGCTGATTTCTACGGTTCCATGGATGGTGCTTCGAAATTCGTCCGTGGCGATGCCGTGGCCGGCATCATCATCATGTTTATCAATGTGTTAGGCGGCCTGATCGTCGGCGTCGTGCAACATGATCTTAGCTTCGCAGTAGCTACCACCAACTACACCTTGCTGGCAATCGGCGATGGTCTGGTCGCGCAGATTCCTGCTCTGGTTGTCTCGACCGCAGCCGGCATCGTGGTGTCACGCGTTTCCAGCGACCAGGATTTGAGCGAGCAGCTGACCGGACAATTGTTCGGCCGGCCGCAGACGTTGTTCCTGACCGCCGGCATCCTGGCCTTGATGGGCATCATCCCAGGCATGCCACATCTGTCTTTTTTCCTGATTGGCGGCATTCTGGCCGGCATCGGTTACTTGCTGATTCAGCGTCGGCAAGCGGACGCGGTGGCGGCGGCGGTGGTCGAAGAAGCACCGGCGAAGCCGGAGGAACCGGTCGATGTCGGCTGGCATGATGTTGCCGTGGTCGATCGACTCGGTTTGGAAGTGGGGTATCGCCTGGTGCCGCTGGTCGACAAACATCAGGATGGCGAACTGCTGCGGCGGATTCGCGGTATCCGCAAGAAAATCGCCCAGGATCTCGGCTTCCTGGTGCCGGCGGTTCATATCCGCGACAACCTGCAATTGAAGCCGAATGCGTATCGGGTGACTTTGAAGGGAGTCAGCGTCGCCGAGGGTGAAGCCATCGCGGGCAAATTTCTCGCCATCAATCCGGGGCGCGTGCTGGGGGGCCTGAATGGACAGGCGGCGACCGATCCGGCTTATGGCCTGCCGGCAATCTGGATCGAAGCCACGCTGCGTGATCAGGCTCAAACCTATGGCTACACCGTGGTGGATGCTGGCACGGTGGTGGCGACGCACCTGACCAAAATCATCAATGAACATGCGCCAGAATTGCTCGGCCGGGAAGAAACCCAGCAATTGCTCGATCACGTCGCCAAGCAATATCCGAAGCTGGTGGAGGACCTGACGCCGAAACAGCTGCCGGTGGCGACGGTGCAGAAGATTTTGCAGAATTTGCTGGAAGAACAGGTGCACATTCGTGACATGCGCACCATTCTGGAAACCCTGGCCGAGCATGCCACTCGAACACAGGACGCGGATGAACTGACCGCGACCGTCAGAACTGCCCTGGGACGCGCTATCATCCACGAAACCTTTGGAGGAGCGCAGGAATTGTTAGTGATGGCCCTTGAGCCGAACCTTGAGCACATCCTGACACAGGCGCTGGCCTCCCGCGGTGATACCGGCGTCGGCCTGGAACCTGGCCTGGCTGAACGGTTGGTGCGGGAAACGGTGCAGGCGGTCGAGAAGCAGGAAAGTGCCGGCCAGCCCGCCGTCCTGCTGACGCCCCCCGCGATCCGCCCGATTCTGGCGCGCTTCCTGCGTCGCTCTGCGCCGGGTTTGAAGGTGTTGTCGCATGCGGAAGTGCCGGATGGCAAAAGCATCCGCATTGTCACGCTGATCGGTAGCGGTTCATGAACCTCGCATGATCAAGAAATTCCACGCTCAAACGACCCGCGATGCTTTGCGTCAGGTGCGTGATGCGCTCGGCGCCAGCGCCTTGATCCTGTCCAACCGACAGGTCGCGGGTGGCGTCGAGATCATTGCCGTGGCGGATATGGACATGGCCGCGCTGGCCGCGCAGGCCGAACCGGCATTGTGGCGCACACCGCCAGCCGCACAGGCCGCCCAGCCGGCGCCACGTGCGGTGCAGGCGCCTTTGCCGATTCAGACGCCTTTTCCAGTTCACATTTCAGCCCACACTCCAGCCCCGGTCGCGTCATCCAGTCTGTCGCTTGATGAAGTCAAGCCGCAACTGGCTACGTTGGCCGACTATCTGGCCGAGCGCGACGTCTCGACGCTGATTCGCCCCTCCCCGAATCGGCATGCCGCAGCAACCGCCACTCCGGTGCAAACGCAGGCGGATAGGCCAATTGCTGAAAAAAATGGGGCTGTTCCGGGTGGTCACGCATCATCCAAACCCCATGCCGGCAACGATGCGGTGGATGAATTGGCGCGTGAAATGCGCCTGCTGCGCGGCATGGTGGAAGGTCAACTTGCCGGCTTTGCCTGGCATGATCTGACCCGGCGCGACCCAGTGCGGGTGGAAGCAATGAAACGCTTGCTGGCCGCTGGTTTTTCCGCCGCTTTCGCGCGCATGTTGCTGGAACGTTTGCCGGAAGATGAGGCGGATCTGGCGCAGGCGTTGAAATGGATCAAATCCACCATCGCGCACAATCTGAAACTCGCCACCAGCGCCGACGACATCATCGAGCGCGGCGGTGTCTATGCGCTGGTCGGACCGACTGGCGTTGGCAAGACCACTACCGTCGCCAAATTGGCCGCGCGCGCGGTGCTGCGCCACGGCGCGGCCAAGGTGGCGCTGGTCACCACCGATACTTACCGGATTGGTGCCCAGGATCAACTGCGCATCTATGGCCGCATCCTGGGCACGCCGGTGTTCGCCGTGCGCGATGAAAATGATCTGGAAATGACTTTGTCAGACTTGGCGGGTCGGCATCTGGTCTTTATTGATACCGTTGGCATGAGCCAGCGCGACAAGCGGTTGGCCGAGCAGGTTGCGCTGCTTTGCGGCGAGCAGCGCGATGTCAAACGGCTGTTGCTGCTCGGTGCGCCGAGTCAGGGTTTGACGTTGGAAGAAGTGGCGCGGGCTTACAGCGGCCCGGGGCTGATCGGCTGCATTCTGACCAAGATCGACGAAGCGCTGACCTATGGCCCGGTGCTGGATGTCGCGATACGGCATGAGTTGCCAGTGCATTTCGTCACCAATGGTCAGCGCGTGCCGGAAGATCTGCATCTGGCGAACGCGGTTTATCTGGCCGATCGCGCTTTCCGGATCAATCAGCCTGAATCGCCGTTTACCCAGGACGATAACGATTACCCGGTTCTGCTGGCGGCGGCGCTGGAATCCGCTTCGATCTCGGACAGGAAGGAAGATGCCACAGGCAGAGGAGGCTGGGGTGCGTCTGGCTGAACCACTCGACCAGGCCAGCGGCTTGCGCCGCTTGTTTGCACCGGAACCGACGTTTCATGCGCTGGGCGTGATCGGGCCGGATTCGCGACTGACCGCCCGTGCTTGCACCGCACTCGCCCTCGGACTCGGGCGGCGCGGGCATCGGGTGATGGTAATGGATGAGACGCGGCCGCCGAACAACGTTGCCGCGCTGCTCGGCGTTCTACCCCGACATGGTCTGGCAGATGCGCCTGGTCGGGGCCTGGTTTCCGTCCTCCGACAGGCGAACGATGGCCTGGTCTTGTTGGCGGCGCAGAATGGCTTGAATATTCTGGCCAGCTGGTCCGAGCATCAATTGCTCGACATGACCGATGATTGGCGTGCACGCGCTGATGCGCCGGAATGGTTCTTGCTGAATGGCGGCGATGGTGTCTTGCGTCATTACAGCCTCGCCACCACGGCGAATTTGCGCGTCCTGGTATTGCCCGGCAAACGGGCTTCTCTGGCCGATGCCTATGCCGCGATGAAAGCCGCGCATGCGGCCTGGGCGGGCAAGCATTGGCTGGTTCTGGTGGTCGGCGCAGAGGCTGGACAGGCACTCAGCCTGTTCACCGCGCTAAGTGAAACGGCGCAACGTTTTCTTGGCCTGACGCCGGTGTTTCTCGGTTGTATTGCGAGCGATCTGCCGGGCGAACAGCCTGGTCCGCTGGAAGCGGTGCTGGTTGATCTATTGAGTGATGCGGGGGGGCGTCAGGTTGAAGCGGACAGGATCAATTTTGAACAGTATTGGCAACGTATGTGGCTATATAGCCGTTTGGCCGCCGAAGCGGCCGGCAAGAGGTGAGCGAGCATGAACGCCGCAGCGCAGGTGATTGATAAAGACGCCCTGGTCAGGACGCACCTTCCCATGGTCAAGCGGATTGCTTACCACATGATGACCCGCCTGCCCGCATGCGTCGAAGTCGATGATCTGGTGCAAGCCGGGCTGATCGGCCTGCTCGATGCCGTCGATCGCTTCGATTGCGAGCAAGGCGCACATTTCGAGACCTATGCCACCCAGCGCGTGCGTGGCGCAATGCTGGATGAATTACGCGATGCGGATTGGGCGACGCGCAATGTACGGCGCGCTGGTCGGCAGATTGAAAACACCATCAATATCTTGCAGCAACGTCACCACCGGCCGCCTTCCGAGCAGGAAATCGCCGCCGAGATGGGCCTCGATATCCAGACCTACTTCGAATTGTTGAATGATGCCCGTGGCGCGCAACTCGTTTACTTCGAAGATTTGCACAGCAGTGATGGCGATGATTTCCTTGAACGCTTTGCCGATGGCCAGAATCAGGCGCCGTTCGACATTCTGGCTTCACGCCATTTCAAGGGCGCGCTGAGCAACGCAGTCGGCGTGCTGCCGGAGCGGGAAAAGCAGCTCATGGGCATGTATTACGAGCAGGACATGAATTTCAAGGAGATTGGCGTCGTCCTCGGCGTCTCCGAATCTCGTGTCTGCCAACTGCATGGTCAGGCCATCTCCCGCCTGCGCGGGCGGCTGCGTGACTGGTCGTCGAATCCGGAATAAGAACCGGAAAAGGAATAGGTCCGCTGACTATGGACATCCTCAGTATTGTTGGCATCGGCCTCGGGTTTACTGCCATTCTGCTCGGCCAGTTCCTCGAGGGCGGGCACATCAGTTCGTTGCTCCAGTTCACCGCCTTCATGATCGTCATTGGCGGCACGCTGGGCGCGGTCATGTTGCAAACCAGCCTGAAAGTGTTTCTCGATGGCCTCAACATGCTGAAGTGGGTGGTGCAGCCGCCGCGCATTGCGAGTCAGGAAACCTTGAATATGCTGATCGAATGGAGCCAGAAGGCCCGCCGTGGTGGTCTGCTGGCGTTGGAGCCATTCATCGAACAGCAGCAGGATCTGTTCCATAGGCGTGGTTTGCAGATGCTGGTCGACGGCGCCGAGCCGGAGGTGTTGCGGGAGACACTGGAACTCGATCTGCAGAGTTATGAACAACATCATATTGATGCCGCCAAGGTCTGGCAGACGGCCGGCGGCTATTCGCCGACCATCGGTATTCTCGGCGCGGTGATGGGTCTGATCCATGTCATGGAGAACCTGTCCGACCCATCGAAACTGGGTTCCGGCATCGCGGTGGCCTTTGTCGCGACGATCTATGGCGTTGGCGGCGCCAACCTGTTTTTCCTGCCGGTTGCCGGCAAATTGCGTTACTGGGTCGGGCGCCAGGTGAGCAACAAGGAATTATTCATCCAAGGCATCGTCGCCATCGCGAATGGCGAAAATCCACGCGTGATCGAGGCGAAGCTGCAGGGCTATCTGTCCTGATGCCGGATTGTTGACATGGCGCGCAAGAAAATCCGCGAAGAGCATGAAAACCTGGAACGCTGGCTGGTTTCCTACGCCGATTTCATTACGCTGCTGTTTGCTTTTTTTGTGGTGATGTATTCCATCTCGTCGGTCAACGAGGGGAAATATCGGGTGATGTCAGATGCCCTGGTCAGCGCCTTCAAAGAACCGCCGACTACGAAAAAGCTGATCGAGATGCAGACCAAGCATCCCGAAATGATGACTGGTACCGGGCAGCCAATCGGCAAGAGCGTGCAGCAGTCGGGCGTTGCGGCGGATCGCGCCAAAGCGGCCGAGAGCATGAAAAAAGTCGCCAAGAATGTGTTGCAAGCGATGCAGCCTTTGATCCAGAACGGCAAGGTGCGGGTTACCCAATCGCCGCGCGGAATCACCGTCGAAATCAACGCCAGCGTCCTGTTCAAGAGTGGCGAGGCGGTGTTGCAACCGCAATCGACGGAAGCGCTGGCCGCGGTGGCGCAGGTGCTGGGCCAGGTCGACAATCCGATCCAGGTTGAAGGTCACACCGACAATATTCCGATCAGCAGCCCGAATTTTCCTTCCAACTGGGAACTATCATCCTCGCGCGCTGGCAGCGTGGTGCGCCTGTTCACCGAGCGCGGCGTTCCTGCTGCGCGCATGGTGGCGATTGGTTACGCCGATAACCGACCGGTGGATACCAATGCCACACCTGACGGCCGCAGCCGGAATCGGCGGGTGAATGTGTTGATCCTGAACGAGGTGGGCGGTGTGGCGAGTGAAATCGCCCTGCAGGATGATGGCTTGATTACTCAGACCACCGGTCAATCCGGCGCACCGATCAGGTGAGTGGCGGGGGGGGGGTCGGTGACTTTTCCGAGAGAATGCATCTGGAAGCGAAACAGTTCAATGCTGGGTGTCGCTTCGATGCGCTTTTCAATCTGAACCAACTGGGCCCCTTGCGGGGTGTTGATCTCCGCCGGGATGTCGGGGGCAAAGCAGCCCGGCTGTGACAGTAGCATCGGCAACTGCTTGGTATTCGGGCTTGGCTGCAATAACAGGCTCGACCATTGGCGTCCGTTGTCCTTGCGGCGCACATGCACGGCCAATGCCTGAGGCGCCAGTAGTTGCACGCCAAAACACATTTCGCCCTGGCTCGGGATACGGAACCAGCGAACCAGGCCAATGCTCCATTCGGTTTTGTTCTGGCGTACGCTGACCACATCACCCACCCGGATCTGGATCGTTGCGTTGCCGGCTTTGATCAACGCCAAGCCGCCCAAGCTGGCATTCATGGTCTTGCAACGAAGGATGGTGGGCGGCGACTCGTTGACGCCTATTCCATAATGAATCGTATCTTCTGTTGCGGCTGGTGAGATCAGTTGAAGCACCGACTTGAGGCCAAAGCTGACTTCGAAATCATGCGTATTGGCTTGCTTGCGGCGCAGCGATTGTCGTTGCAGTGAAGCGCCCCAATTCAATTTGAGGCGACGCAACATGGTCGGATAAGCCGGATCCTGGGCGACATCGGGCAAGCCGATTCGGTCGGCGGCTTCCTTGTTTTTCAGGTGCGTCGAGATCAGGGCCAGATGCTTCGCCAGTTCGGTGGTGTTGAGCAACAAATCCCAGCGTGGGTTGGTCGGATGTCCGTCGCGGGTGATCGGCGTTGGCGGACCATCGGTATACACCTCGACGATGAACAAGCCGGAATGGCTTTTGACCGATTCTTCTGCCGGGTTGATTGTCGCCAGATTGCCAAAGCGGGTGATGATGTCCTTCGCCCAGGGCAACTCCGCTTGTGGGAAGCGATAGGGATCGGCCAGTGCAAGCAGCAATGTGGCCTTGTAAATCTGTTCGATTGAAAGCATTTTTGCGCCGCTTTCGGGGATCGATTCCCGCATCCCGTTGCGCAGCGCGTAATTGTAGGTCTGGTGCAAATCGATCCAAACCCCTTCCGAGACGGGGTCATGGGTTTCAAAACTGATTTCCAGGATGGCCTGCAAGGCCAGCAGAATGCGTTGCAGATACAGCGGTACCGGATTGCCGCCGAACAGATGAAAGCGACGTTTCAACCAGTCCAGCAACAGCGTTTTGTAATTGTCCGCAAGCTCGCGCAGCAAGCGTCTGGCCAGATCGGCATTGCGTTGCTGCTTGGGTAGCAACGGCAACGGTATCGAGTCGTAATGCTGATAGAGCGAAGCGACAATGTCTTCAACGACGGGAGTCATCCGTTCGATGATCTTGGCGCGGGTATCCTGCGCCACATCAATCTGGTTCAGCGTGGCCAGATAGTCGGCCATGATGTTTGCTGCCTCGGTCGGGTTGGAGAGCGGCAAGCGCGTCAGCCAAGCCTCAACTTGCTTGGGTTTCGTCTCCAAGTTTATATTTCGACCCGGCTCGCGGATGGGCAGTACGTATCTGGGTAGCATTGGTTGACTTGACTCCTCGGGTTTGCATTCTACCCGTCACGAAATTGGCAGCAAAAGGCTTTTCGACTGACTGTCTGGCCCAGCCTGTTGATGTCCTGTGCAGGGCTCATTTCTGCAGGCCCGATGGAGTCCGAACTGGCAACGAACTGGCAACGAACTGGCAATATTCCGCGCTGAATTTGCAAAACAATTCGCAAAACTTTGCACAATGAATGAACTCCCTTGCGCCAAGGGACTCACAAATTTCCATTGAAAAGAGACTTGACATGATCCGACGCGCTACTTTCTTGATTTTTCTCGCCCTGGCCAGCCTGTCTGCACAGGCCTTCACGTTGGTAGACAGCAAAGGTAAAGCGCATTCACTTGCGCAATATAAAGGCAAGTGGGTTCTGGTCAATTTCTGGGCAACCTGGTGTCCGCCCTGTCTGGAAGAAATCCCCGATCTTGTCGCGCTGCATGAAAACAAGAAAAACAATCTGGTTGTTCTCGGTGTGGCGATGGACTATCGCGATGCCAAAACCGTGTTGCAGTTTTCGGATCAGATGATGGTGTCCTACCCGATCATTCTGGGCGACCAGAAGTCGGCGGCTCAGGTGGGGACCATCCCGGGCTTGCCTACCACCTATCTCTACAACCCGCAGGGCAAGGTTGTCGCCTACAACGTCGGGGTCATCACGCGCGAAGCGGTTGAGCGCTACATCCACGGCAAAAAATAAGGATTCATGATGCGTTGGTTACTCCTTGTATTCGCTTTTCTGGCCTGGCCGGCACTGGCCGATGTGCGCGATCCGCATACGCATTTTTTCATGCAGAACATGGGGGATTTCAAGGAAGAACTGGCCACCGCGCAAGCTGAAGGCAAGCAAGGCGTGCTGGTCATGTTCGAAATGGACGACTGTCCGTTCTGCTCCCGCATGAAGGCGAACATACTGAATCAAACCGCGGTGCAGGATTACTACCGCAAACACTTTCTGATTTACCCGGTGAACGTCAAGGGTGATACCCCGATGCTCGATTTCAAAGGCAAAGACACCACAGAGAAGGCCTTTGCCCTCGATCAACGGGCGCGAGCGACGCCGGTTTTCGTCTTCTACGATCTGGAAGGTAACCCCATCACCCGCTTTACCGGCGCCATGCAGACCGCTGATGAATTCCTGCTGCTGGGTCGCTACGTGGTGGAGGGCGGCTACAAGGCCGCGCCATTCAATGTCTATAAGCGGCAGCAGAAAGCGCCATGATTCGAGGGTTCTGGCGGGGCGGGTTGGGCCTGATGTTGGGTCTGTCGCTGGTGTTGATCGTAAGCGTGGCGCCGGCGTCAGCGGCGCGATTAACCCTTGAGACGGTATTGGCTCAGGCCGATGCCGCGCATCCGGAACTTGATTTGGCGCAGGCGCGCAGCGACCTGGCGCAAGCCGAGGCGACGCTGGCGCAAAGCCTGAATGATTTTCGCGTCAACCTCGATGCGTCGTTGCGAACCGGGCGCAACCCGATCTACAACGATCAATTTCAGCCAGACCATCAACTCCGCCTCAACGCACGCAAAACCTTGATCGACTCCGGTCGTCAGCAAGCCGGTTCACAGGCGGCTGATCAGGAACGTCAGGCGCGCGGTCTGCAATTGCTGGATGCGCGCGCGCAACGCCAGATTGGCCTGATGGCGCGCTACTTCGATGTGTTGCTGGCCGATATGCAGGATGCGGCGGAAACCGAAGCGCTCGCCGTCGCCTATGTCAATTGGGATAACGCCAAGGATCGCCAGGCGCTAGGCCAGCTTGCGGCATGGGAATTGGTCGAACTGGAGGCTCGCTTCCAGGATGTCTTGACGCGCCGCAACGAAGTGCGCCGCGGACTGCGCGAAAAGCGCATGGCGTTGGGCGCGGCGATGAATCTGCCGGGCATGGTGCTGGATGATCTGGTCGACCCGAAACTGCCTGGCAACGAACGGCCGTTGCCCGGTTTCGATCAACTGCTGACGCGTGTGCTGGCAGAAAACCCACGTCTGATCGCGCAGAAGCAGCTGCTTGCAGCAGCCAGTCACCGTCTCGCCGGCGCCCGGGTGGAGAACCGGCCGAGTGTCGAATTCGAGGCCGAGGCTGCCGCCTGGCGTCGCGATTCTTCGACGCGGGATGATCTTCGCGCTGGCTTCAATTTTTCCTGGCCGCTTTGGCAGGGTGGACGCGCCGATGCGCGAATCGGACGTGAACAGGCGCATTTTCACGTATTGCAGGCGCAGCATGACCAGTTGCAGCAGGATTTGCGCCTCGCCCTGATCGCGGCCAGCGAGGAAATCCAGTACTTGCGCGACACGGCGCGTCGCAGCGCCGAGATGAATGCCAGTTATCGCGATCAGTATCTGGAAAAGGCGCGCGCGGAATATGAAATGGAACTGAAAACCAATTTGGGCAACAGCATGGCGGAAACACAATTCGCGCAGATCAGGAAGCGCGCCATCGAATATCGCCTGGCGCTTGCCTGGGCGCGACTGGATGCTTTGCTGGGCGAGCGCCAACCCGGGTGGGTGCAGGTTGCCGCAACCCACTCAGTCGAGGAGAAAAAATGACACCGATCAAGCCGATTCTGTCTTGCGCCAGGCACCAGTTGTTTTGCTTCGCCTATGTCCTCACGGCTGCCTTTTCTAGCGTCCAAGCGATGAACGTGGCGCACGCCGCCGAATTTCCCGCCACGCTCGATTGGTCGGGGCGCACCACTCTTACCTTGCCGGTTTCCGGTGTCGTCGATCACGTGTTTGCGCAAGCAGGACAACGGGTTGGCAAGGGTGAAGTGCTTGCCAGCCTCGACGCTACCTTGTTCAAAGTGGGCGTGGCGGAACAGCGCGCCGATATGGATCGTCTCGTCGAAGAACAAGCCGACGCCAAACGCGACCTGAATCGGGTGCAAGAGTTGTATGCCCGGACAGTCGCGTCAACCATCGAACTGGATGCCGCCAAGTTGCGCTTCGCCCGCGTCAGTTCCGGCTTGGCCGCCGTGCAGGCACGCGTAGAACGAGCGCGCCGCCAACTCGCCGAATCGGAACTGCGGGCGCCGTTCGATGCCGTGATTCTGCAACGTCATGCCGAGCCTGGCCTGGTGATTGCCAGCCAATGCCAGCCGGCGGTCATGTTCACTCTTGCGCGTGCCGACCAACTGATCGCGCGCGCCCAACTCACCCCGGCGCAGGCGCTTGGCTTGCAACTTGGCGGTGAGGCCGAGGTATTGCTGGAAGGGGGCAGCCTGCAGAGCAAAGTGCAGGCGTTGTCGGTCGATGCCGAGCATCGCTACAGCCTGGAAGTGGCCATTCCACGCACGGCCAAATTAATGCCTGGTCAGCCAGCCAGCATCCGTTTGCCTTGATACAAGCGTTGCGAAACCTGCCAAATTCGGTAACGACCTGCTGGAAGATTGACAGACCACCCCCCGCTCCTGATAATCCGCGCCTCATTTTCGCCGTGGTGATGTAGCTCAGACGGTTAGAGCGGTGGATTCATAACCCACAGGTCGGCGGTTCGATTCCGCCCATCACCACCATACCCCTTTCCTATTCCAGCATGCCCCGCAAAGTATTCATCCGCACCTTTGGTTGCCAGATGAACGAGTACGACTCTGACAAAATGGCAGACGTACTGGCGTTGTCGGGCGATGACGGCGAAGGCTATGAGCAGACTGACAAGGTGGAAGAGGCCGATGTCATTCTGTTCAATACCTGTTCCGTGCGTGAAAAAGCCCAGGAAAAAGTGTTCACCGACCTGGGCATGGTGCGGCATCTGAAGCAGAAGAATCCCGATCTGATCATTGGGGTCGGCGGTTGCGTCGCCAGCCAGGAAGGCGCGGCCATCGTTCAGCGCGCGCCTTACGTCGATATCGTTTTTGGGCCGCAGACATTGCATCGCTTGCCGCAGATGATGGAAAAGCGGCGCGCTTCCGGCCGCCCCCAGGTCGATATCTCGTTTCCGGAAATCGAAAAATTCGATCACCTGCCGCCGGCGCGGGTTGAGGGCGCCACGGCTTTTGTATCGATCATGGAAGGCTGCAGCAAGTACTGCACTTTCTGCGTTGTGCCTTACACGCGTGGCGAGGAAGTCTCGCGGCCCCTGGATGATGTACTCACCGAAGTGGCCGGTCTGGCGGCGCAGGGCGTGAAAGAAGTCTCTTTGCTTGGCCAGAATGTGAATGCCTATCGCGGCGCCATGGCGGATGGGGAAATCGCTGATTTCGCACTCCTGCTGGAACTGGTGTCGGAAATTCCCGGTATCGAGCGCATGCGTTACACCACCTCGCATCCACGCGAGTTCACCCAGCGTTTGATCGACGTGCATGCCCGCTTGCCGAAGCTGGTGTCGCATCTGCATTTGCCGGTGCAGTCCGGTTCCGACCGGGTGCTGGCGGCGATGAAGCGGGGTTATTCGGCGCTGGAATACAAATCCATCGTGCGCAAACTGAAAGCGGCGAAGCCGGATATCTGTCTGGCGAGCGATTTCATTGTCGGTTTCCCGGGCGAGACGGAAGAGGATTTCGAGGCCACGATGAAGTTGATCGACGATGTTGGCTTCGATTTCTCGTTCAGCTTTATCTACAGCGCGCGCCCCGGTACGCCGGCAGCCAGCATGGTTGACGATACGCCGCAGGAATTGAAGCTACAGCGTTTGTATCGCCTGCAAGCACGGCTTAACGAACTAGGCGGGGCGATCAGCGCCGGCATGGTGGGCAGCATGCAGAAAGTGCTGGTCGAGAAGCCGTCCAAGAAAGATGCCAATGAACTGGCCGGCCGCACCGACAATAATCGCATCGTCAACTTTGCCGGGTCGGCGCGCTTGATTGGCCAGATGGTGGATGTCCGCATCACGCAGGCCATGCCGCACAGTCTGCGCGGTGAGGTCGTCATCTACCCGGATATTGCATAAATGCTCGCGCGCCCTCGCTGGTCCCTTGTCCGCACTGGAAAGTTTCCCTCAGTCGTGCGTATGAATAACTACGCCGCTCCTTCGCGAAATTCCCATTGCAAACAAGGTCCGGCGCGATCATCACGCGAATTTATGAAATATCCGGGCTAAGCCTGATGGAACTGGTCTCTTTCGTCCCCGTCGATAACGCCCGTCTGGCCAATTTGTGTGGCGTGCTGGACGAAAACCTGCGCCAGATTGAAACCGCCCTGAATGTGACGATCGCGCGGCGCGGCGAAGTGTTTCAGGTTGATGGCGAGAAAGCCCGGCAGGCAGTCAAACTGTTGCAGGATTTCTACCAGCGTGCGCGCAATCCGCTCGATATCGACGAGGTTCAGCTGGCGTTGGTTGAATCCGAGCACAAGTCCGCGCTGGCGAGTCAGGAAAGCGAAATTCCGGTTCTGATGACCCGGCGAGCCGGCTTGCATGGCCGCACCGAGCGGCAGAACCAATATATCCGCCAGATGCAGGAATTCGATATCACCTTCGGCATCGGCCCAGCCGGCACCGGCAAGACTTATCTCGCGGTGGCCGGCGCAGTGGATGCGCTGGAACGCGATCTGGTCAAGCGCATCGTCCTGGTGCGGCCAGCGGTGGAAGCCGGCGAGCGGCTGGGTTTTCTGCCCGGGGATATGGTGCAGAAGGTCGATCCGTATTTGCGTCCTCTATATGACGCGTTGTATGACCTGATGGGTTTCGACAAGGTGACGCGCGCCTTCGAGCGGCAGATCATTGAGATCGCGCCGCTGGCGTTCATGCGCGGCCGCACGCTGAATCATGCGTTCATCATCCTGGATGAAGCGCAGAACACGACGCCGGAGCAGATGAAAATGTTCCTCACCCGGATTGGTTTCGGTTCTCGCGCGGTGGTCACCGGCGATGTGACCCAGATCGATCTGCAACGTGGCCAGAAATGCGGCCTGATCGAAGCGCGCGAGGTGTTGAAGGAAGTGCGCGGCCTCGCCTTCACCGAATTTAGGAATGACGATGTCGTGCGGCATCCGCTGGTCGCCCGCATCGTCGATGCTTATGACGCGTTCTATGTCCGATCCAAAGCTTGACCTGAATCTTCAGTTCGCGGTCAAGAAGTCCAAACGTCCGCCCCGGTCGAAATTTCGACGCTGGGCGAAAGCCGCGCTGATGCGGGATGCCGAGCTGGCATTGCGCGTTGTCGATGAGGCGGAAGGCCGCACGCTCAACCGCGACTATCGCGGCAAGGATTACGCCACCAACGTGCTGACCTTCGCTTATGGTGCCGCAGGCGAGATGGGTCGGTTGTCCGGCGACATCGTGATCTGCGCGCCGGTGGCGGCGCGCGAGGCGGCGGAGCAGGGCATCACGCTGGAAGCCCATTTCGCACATCTGACGGTGCATGGCATGTTGCATTTGCAAGGCTATGATCATGAGACGGATGCGGAAGCCGGAACCATGGAATCAATTGAAAGCTTTATCATGCGGCGACTGGGGTATTCCGACCCTTATGACGCCCCGCAGCAGTAAACGACTAAACCAATGGACGATAGCCACTTACCCCGACCCAGTTTCCTCGAACGTCTGACTTCCTGGCTCTCACGCGAGCCGGACAACCGCGAGGAGTTGCTCGAACTCCTGCACGCGGCTTACGAAAACAACCTGCTCGATGCCGATGCGCTGGCGATGATCGAGGGCGTCATGCAGGTGTCGGAAATGCAGGTGCGCGATATCATGATTCCGCGCGCGCAGATGGTTGTGGTGGACATCAACGAACCGCGCGAAGTCCTTTTGCCCTACGTGATCGAAACGGCGCACTCGCGTTTTCCGGCCGTCGACGGCGAGCGTGACAACGTGATCGGCATCCTGTTGGCGAAGGATCTGCTGCGCATGTTCAGCGAGGAAGACCTCAATCTGCGCGATCAGTTGCGGCCGGCCATCTTCATCCCGGAATCGAAGCGGCTCAACGTGCTGTTGAAGGAATTCCGGGCGTCCCGCAATCACATCGCCATTGTTGTCGATGAATATGGTGGCGTCGCCGGCCTGGTGACCATCGAGGACGTGCTGGAGCAAATCGTCGGCGACATCGAGGATGAATACGATTACGACGAGGATGAAGACAATATCCTGACCGAAGATGGCGATGACGAACATGGCGTTGCCTGGCGGGTCAAGGCGCAGACCGAGATTGGCGATCTTAACCAGGCACTGGGCGCCAGCTTCGCCGATGATGAGTTCGATACCGTGGGCGGTCTGGTGACGCATGCCTTCGGACGCGTGCCGAAACGCGGCGATAGTATCGAAATCGGCGCATTTCGCTTTCAAGTATTGCGCGCCGACAGTCGCCGCCTGCACACCTTGCACGTTGAGAGACTGCAACAAGCCAGTCTGCTCAACCTGACTTGAGCGAGCGCATCAAGACCCCTTCCGATTCAGGCTTGAATTCCTCGCTTGCGGGCGCATTTGCCGGAAGCACACTTTTACTAGGATGACCGATGACGACCTGGACCGAATTCCTGACTAGCCAGGGGGCCGCGTTTGCCGATGCCACTGTGGTTGATTTTGGTGACGCCAAGGCTGAACTTGCCGCAGCGGCTGCGAAAACGGTGATTGCCGATCTGTCCCAGTTTGGCTTGATCGGTTTGGCCGGAGAAGAGGCGCAAACCTTTCTGCATGGCCAGATCACCAACGATCTGCGCGGCTTGACCGATCAGGCCGCGGTGTTTGCCGGTTATCTCTCCGCCAAGGGGCGCATGCTGGCGAATTTCCTGGTAATGAAACGGGGTGACGATGTCCTGGTTATGTTGCCCACTTCGTTGCGTGAACCGATCCAGAAACGTTTGTCGATGTTCATTCTGCGCAGCAAGGTGAAAGCGCGCGATGCCAGCGCGGAATGGGTGCGCCTCGGGGTGAATGGCCCCAACGCCAGCCAGGCGCTGACTGACACCCTGGGCTACGAACTGCCTGGCGGCCTGATGGGCATGGCGCAGGGTGACCAGACATTCGTTCTGCGCTTGGGCGACCAACGTTTTGATGTTTTTGTGCAGCCCGAAGTGGCGCCGGCAATCTGGCAAAAACTGTCTTCTCAGTGCCGGCCGGTTGGCGCGCCAGCCTGGGATTGGCTGATGGTGCAAAGCGGAGTGCCGATGGTGTTGCCGCAAACGCAGGATCATTTCGTGCCGCAGATGGCGAATATGGAATTGCTTGGCGGCGTCAGCTTCAACAAGGGCTGCTACCCCGGCCAGGAAATCGTCGCGCGCAGTCAGTATCTGGGCAAGGTAAAACGGCGTCTCTTTTTGGCGCATATCGATGCCGCCGCTGCCGCCGGTGACGAGTTGTTCAGCAGCGAACTGCAGGATCAGGCCGCTGGCCATATCGCCAACGCTGCACCCGCGCCGAACGGCGGTTTCGACGTTCTGGCGGTGGTGCACAACAGTTGCGTCGAAGCGGGCGATGTCCACTTGAAAGCGCGCGATGGTGCACCGCTGTTGTTTCGGCCATTGCCCTATCCGGTGGCCTGATTTGCATAGTTATTTCGTCTGGTATCGGGTCACTCAGGCGGATTCCGATACTGAAACCGCCATCCGCAGCATGATCTCCCGCCTGGCCTGCCGCTCAGGCGTCAGCGGCCGCTTGCTGAAAAAACGCGATGAACCCCGGTTGTGGATGGAGACTTATGCCGACGTCGCCGATCTGGCGCGTTTCGAGCATCTGTTGCGGCAAGCGGTGGATGAATATGACGTCGAAATGTTCATCGACGGCAATCGTTGTACCGAATGCTTCCTGGCTGCTGAACCGGTTGCCGCCGCCTGCGCCTGAGATAGTCAAGCTCAGGGCCAAGCTCAGCCAACCAGGCTGCAGACTTCGCAGCCGGGGTCTTTCTTCAGTCGCAAGGTGCGCCAATCGGCGCTCAATGCTTCATGCAACAACAGCCGGCCGGACAGGCTTTCACCACTTCCGATCAGCAGTTTCAGCGCTTCCACTGCCTGAATTGAACCCACTACACCCACCAAGGGCGAAAATACACCGAATTCGGCGCAGCGCATTTCTGCATCCTGTGCGTGTTCCGGGAACAGGCAGGCGTAGCAGGGTGCGGTCTCGTCGCGCAGGTCGAATACGGTGATCTGCCCATCAAAGCGCACGGCCGCGCCGGACACCAATGGCTTGCGGTGACGCACGCAGGCGCGGTTGATGGCGTGCCGGGTGGGAAAGTTGTCGCTGCAGTCGAGAACCACATCCGCCTGGGCAACCGCGGCATCCAACGTCTCGCCTTGCAGGCGCAGTTGCAGGGCGCTGATCTGGATATCCGGATTCATCTCGTGCATGCGCCGGGCCGCCGATTCCGCCTTGTTGACGCCGAGACTGTGCATGTCGTGGGCGATCTGGCGTTGAAGGTTGGTCAGTTCAACCGTGTCATCGTCCGCCAGCGTGATGCGGCCGACGCCGGCCGCTGCCAGATACAGCGCCACCGGGCTGCCGAGTCCGCCGGCACCGATGATCAGCGCATGTGCGGCAAGCAGTTTTTCCTGTCCGGCGATGCCGATCTGGTCGAGCAGGATGTGGCGCGAATAGCGCAGGAGTTGATCGTCGTTCATTGCAGGGGATGCCGGGCGCGAGTTACTTGTAGCGCCGCCATTCCGCCGGTGTTTCGTCGTGATCGCCATGCGGCCGCTTGGTCCAGGCTTCGATATGCGCCGGGTAGTTTTTCGTGCGCGGCGCCGGTTTGCCAAGGTTTTCGCGTTGTACCCGTTCGCAGTAATACGCCAGATTGCGTTTGATCCGGATCAGCAGGCTGCCTTCGAGATGCAGGCCTTGCGCCCAGAGCAACGTTTCGATGTCCTCCAGGCAGTGATCGGCAATGCAATATTCGATTTGCAGGCTGAGCGGGCCAAGCGCGCTGGTTTTGAGGCCGGGTAACTGTCCCAGCAGGTCCAGTGCGGGCTGAATCTGGCCCGGCGGCAGCGGGTGGAAGATGATTTCACGACGCTTTTGAATGTCGCAAGCGGCCGACATTCCGCGGCTCCTAGTCTTTCCGGCTTTGCAACAGAGACAAACCTTTGAGCAAGGTCAGCGCCTGATTGAATTGGTAGTCGTTCTTGCTGACGATCTCGCCCGGCTCAAGCTTGGGTTTGCCATGTGGCTTGTCGGTGGCGGGCTTGGCGTCTTTCGCCTTCTCGTCTTTCACCTTCTCGTCTTTTGGCTTGGTTTCCGTCTTGCTCAAGGCTTCCTGGTCGTTGCTCAAGTGCTTGTCGAGATCGGCCTCGCGGACTTCCATCTTGGGTTCTTCATTACTCGAAATGGTGGCATCTTCGATAATGATGTCCGGCGTAATGCCCTTGGCTTGAATGCTACGGCCGTTCGGGGTGAAGTAACGCGCGGTGGTGAGCTTGATGGCAGTGCCATTGTTGAGCGGCAGGATGGTTTGCACCGAGCCTTTGCCGAAGGTCTGCGTGCCGAGAAGCACGGCGCGCTTGTGATCCTGCAATGCGCCCGCCACGATTTCAGATGCCGAGGCGGAGCCGCCATTGACCAACACAACCATGGGCACCTTTTTGGTCCACGCCGGCAGGTTTTTCAGATAGTCGCTTTCACCAGGACGCAAGTAGTTTTCGCGCGAGTTGGTCAGACGCATTTTGGCGTCCTCCGTGCGGCCATCGGTGTAGACCACCAGATCGTTGGGTTTCAGGAAGGCGCCGGACACTGCGACGGCCGTGTTGAGCAGACCGCCCGGGTCGTTGCGCAAATCGAGCACCAAACCGCTCAGCGCTTCGCCCTTGTTCTGGGTTTGCAGGTCTTTCAATGCGCTGACCAGGTTTTCGCCGGAATGCTCCTGGAATTGGGTGATACGCACATAGCCGAAATTGGGCTCAGCCAATTTGTATTTGACGCTCTTGATCTTGATCACAGCGCGAGTCAGCGTCAGCGTCAGCGGCTTGCCTTCGCCTTTGCGCACTATGGTCAGCACGATGTCGGTGCCCGGCTTGCCGCGCATCTTCTTGACCGCATCGTTCAAGGTCATGCCCTTGACCGGGGTGTCATCCAGCTTGATCACCAGATCGCCACTTTTTACGCCCGCCTTGAATGCCGGGGTGTCTTCGATGGGGGAGACCACCTTGACGAAGCCATCTTCCATGCCGACTTCAATGCCGAGGCCGCCGAATTCACCCTGGGTGCCAACCTGGAGTTCCTTGAAGGCTTCGTCATCCAGATAAGAGGAATGAGGGTCGAGCCCGGTCAACATGCCGTTGATGGCTTCGGTGATCAGTTTCTTGTCTTCCACCGGCTCGACATAGTCGCTCTTGATCTTGCCGAAGATTTCACTGAACGCGCGCAGATCTTCGATCGGCAAGGCTTCCGGTTCGCGGTCGGCGATGGCCGGATAGTTGAGTGTCAGCGCGGCGCCGAAAACGATGCCGATGCCGATCAGACTGAATTGTTTAAGCTTGCCTGACATGGTGCCTCTTGATCTTGATTGAGCGAACGGGGTTCTGACTACGAATAACTAAAAGAATTTCAGCATCTAAATGAATTGTCTCAGGCTCGCGATTCATTTGACCCAGGATAACGGGTCGAATGGCTTGCCCTGGCGTCGCAATTCAAAATAAAGCCCGGGTTCATCCTGACCGCCGGTGGCGCCTACCGTGGCCACCACGTCGCCCGCACGGACAGGGTCTCCGGGCTGCTTATACAAGCTTTCATTATTGCTGTACAGGCTGAGATAGCCGTTGCCATGGTCGATGATCAGCAAGTTGCCAAAACCGCGCAGCCAATCCGCAAATGCCACTTCGCCGCTGGCGACCGAGCGGACTTCATTGCCTTGCCGGGCTCGAATAAAGAGTCCTTTCCAGGCGGGGCCGCCGCCTTCTCGGCTTTGACCGAATTTGCTGATGATTTCACCTGCTACCGGCAGCGCAAGTTTGCCCTTCAAGCGCGCAAAACTTAATCCTGCGACGCTGGCATCGGCAATTTTGGTGACGACTTCGCCGGGTTTGAGCGTGGGCTTCGGCTGGGGTTTGGGTTTTGCCGGTTTGGCGGCTGCCGCTGCCGCCAGGCGGGCGAGTTTTTCGATCAGTTGGGTCAAGCGTTTTTCATCGCGCACCAGGGTATCGATCTGTTTCCGCTGCTGGCGTATCTGCGCTGAAAGTTTGTACAGCACTTGCTGTCGCGAGCCCTTTTCAATTTCCAGATTTTTCTTCTGCGTGACACGTTCCTGCTTGACCTTGAGCAGGTCGCTGTTCTGATCGCGGGTTTTTTCCTGCAACGTCTGCAGGTTTTGCAACGAGTCGCGGTGCTGGCGGATGAGATCAGCGCGGGCGCGGCCGATGTAGCTGTAATACTCGAGATTGCGCGCCACTTCACCCGGGTTTTCGCCATTCAGCATCAGCTTCAAGGCATCGCCGCCGCCTTGGTGATGGTGCTTGCGCAGCAGTTCGGCGAGACGCGTTTGCTGATCGGCAATTTCGGCTTCGGTGGTTTGGGTATCGGCGGCTAATTGCTGCAGCGTGCGTGACAGTTTGCGCTGGCGTAAATCCAGTTCGCGCAAACCACGATTGACGTCGGAAATCCTGCGCTCAGAGTGTTTCAGCGCGTCGGTGACTTCGGACTTGTCTTCGTTGGTTTGCTCCAGTTCTTCTTGCAGCGCTTTGATGCGTGAGCGCAGATCATTCAATTCTTCTTTTTTGCCGGTATCCGGTGCCGCTTGAACCGAAAACGTCAGGCAAAACAGACCCAGCAGGACAGCAAGAATGCGCACAGCGATTACTTGAAATCGACGAGGGGGTGCCCCGTCATCTCCATTGGCTGCGGTAATCCCATCAACTTGAGCATGGTCGGCGCAATGTCTTCCAGGGCGCCGCTGTGTTTCATGCGGGCTGAACGGCCGATGTACAGGAAGGGAACCAGGTTCGTGGTATGCGCGGTATGGGGTTGGTTGGTGGTGGTGTCGAGCATGGTTTCCGCATTGCCATGATCGGCGGTAATCAACACTTCTCCGCCAATGCCTTGCATGGCCTTTACCGCCCGCACGAGGCAGGTATCAACGGCTTCGACTGCTTTCACCGCCGCTTCCAGCATGCCGGTATGGCCGACCATGTCGCAGTTCGCGTAGTTGCAGATGATGGCGTCGTATTTGCGTAGTTTGATCGCTTCGACCAGTTTTTCGGTCAGCTCGAACGCATTCATCTCCGGCTTGAGGTCGTAGGTTGCCACGTTGGGTGACTTCACCATGATGCGATCTTCACCGCGATAAACAGTTTCTTCGCCGCCGTTGAAGAAATAAGTCACATGCGGGTATTTCTCGGTCTCGGCGATGCGCAGCTGGCGCAAGCCCAGGTTGGCGATGTACTCGCCAAAACCATTCCGCACGCGCTCCGGCGGGAAAGCGACGGGGACATCGAACTCCTCGCTGTAGCCGGTCAAGGTGCAATAGCTGGACAGTTTGGGCACGAAATCCCGCTCGAATTCTTTGAACCCCGGGGTGATGAATGCCTTGGTCATTTCACGCGCCCGGTCGGAACGGAAGTTCATGAAAATGATGGCATCGCCATCCTGCATGCGAACCGGTTCGCCGCCGGGTTGAACGATCGCGGTCGGTTTGACGAATTCGTCGTTCTCGCCGCGCGCGTAAGCCATTTCCAGGCCGAATCCGGCGCTGGGCGCCTGGTATTCCGCCCGCCCCAAGGTCAGCAGATCGAAGGCAATCTTGACCCGGTCCCAGCGCTTGTCGCGGTCCATGGCGTAATAGCGGCCGACGATGCTGGCGATGCGACCGCCGCGCAAGCCGTCCATTTTGTCCTGCAGGCAGCGAATGTAAGCCTCGGCACTTTTCGGCGGTGTGTCGCGGCCATCCAGGAAAGCATGAACATAGACTTTGTTTAATCCGCGTTGCAAGGCCAGGTCGAGCATGGCGTGGATATGGTTTTCGTGACTGTGCACGCCGCCATCCGACAACAGGCCGAAAATGTGCAACGCACCGCCATTGTCTTTCAGCTTGTTGATGACTTCATTCAGCGCCAGGTTGACGGAGAAATGACCGTTGCGAATGGCGTGGTCGATGCGCGTGTATTCCTGATAAACCACCCGACCGGCACCGATGTTGAGGTGGCCGACTTCAGAATTGCCCATCTGGCCGGCCGGCAAACCGACCGCAGCTTCCGAAGCCTGGATCAGGGTATGCGGATAGTCGTGCCAGAGCTGATCGAAATTCGGTTTCGCGGCACAGGTGATGGCATTGTTGGCGTCGGCAATGCGGCAGCCAAAACCATCTAGGATAAGAAGAAGAACGGGTTTGGCGGCGATAGACATGAGCAGATTTTATCGTATTTAAGGGGCTTTTTTTGGCGCGGTATTTTAGTATATTTGAATACTTTAGCGGATATACTGCTCAGCCAAGTAAGGCTATGCATGTAAGTTTTCGAGCATTTATAAAACACTGTCGTGACCACTATGCCATTACCAAAATTTGCCAGTTCGGAACCTGCGTTGGTTTCCGAGTTCACGGATCTGATCGACAAGGATGAGCACATTGAGCAAGCCTCGCGCGCGCTCAAGGCAATGTCGCATCCACTGCGTCTCAAGATATTGTGTGTGCTGGGCGACAAAGAAGTCAGCGTGCAAGACATCGTTGAAAACGTGGGTACGTCGCAAAGCAATATTTCGCAACACCTGGCAATTCTGCGCGACAAGGGCGTTTTGCGCACGCGCAAGGATGCCAACCGGGTTTACTACCGGGTCGGCGATACGCGTACCTTGCAATTGATCAGCATGATGCGAGATGTCTTCTGCGGCTTTGCAAAATAGCCACAAGTTCAATTTATGCTTTTATAGAAATAACTGATCGTGTATATTAGACGGGTCTAATATATCCCGCGCTTCCAGTCTGAACGCGGGATCAGCGTCCACCTGGAGCGTTGCCATGAAAAGTCTATTTTTAGGCCAGCTGATGCTGGCAGCGGTTGTTGTTTTAGCCAGTTCCGCCGCAACGGCGGAAAAACTGGAATACAAACAGTGCGTCGCCATTGCGCTGGCACAAAACCCTGAACTGGCGATCAGCCGGGCGCAGATCGAACAGGCCGAGGCGGCGGTTCGGCAAGCCGCAGGCAAACGACTGCCGCAGGTCAATCTGTCGCTGACAGCAACGCGCAGCAATGATGCGTTGAATGCGTTCGGCATGAAGCTGGGGCAGCGTGGTGCGACATTCGGGGATTTCGGGGCGGGGGAATTTAATCCTGCCAATCTGAATGTTCTTGCGGTTACTCCGCGCGATCTGAACCACCCCAGCGCCGTCAATAACTTCAACACCCGCATCGAACTGTTGGTGCCTGTTTACAACGGCGGCATGGTGAAAAGCTATATCGATACCGCCAAGGCTTATGTGCGGGCGGCGCAGTCGGGTGACGAGGTGGCTCGCCAGCAACTCGCCAAGCATGTGCTGATGGCCTATCAGGGCGTGCACACCGCGCGCGCCTACATCAAGCTGGCCGAAGAGGCGCGCGCTGCTGCCGAGGAATACGTCCGCATCAGCGACAAGTTGCACAAGCAGGGCATGGCGGTGAAAAGCGATGTGTTGTCGGCCAAGGTCAATCTGGAAGAGGTCAAGATCAAGGGCCTCGAAGCGAAGAATGCCGAAGCCGCCGCGCTGAATCAATTAGCTTTGTTGATGGGCAAATCGCTGGATGATCCGCTCGATGTCGGCGCCCCGATGACACCCGAGATGCTCGCCGGCAGCCCGGCTGATCTGCGTGCCCAGGCGTTGAATGAACATGCCGGCTTGCGCGCGTTGCGGAACCAGGTCGAAGGTGCCGGGGCGCAGGTTGGCGCTGCGCGTGCGGGCAAGAAGCCGCAATTCAATGTGATGCTGCGGCAAGACTGGAATGATGCAAACCTCGGCCTGGATGCTGCATCCTATACCGTTGCCGGCGTCCTCTCCTGGTCGGCTTTCGATGGCGGCGTCAACAATGCCAATATCGATCGGGCTGCCGCGCAGCGCTCCGAGCTGGTGGCCAAATTGCGCCAGGCGGAAGAAGGGGTCGGCTATCAGGTCACCGATGCCCGGCGCAAGGCATTGGAAGCGGAAGAAAAAATCGTTGCCCGCGCGGCCGGCGTCGAGCAGGCGATGGAAGCGCAGCGGCTGGTCAAGAAACGCTATGAAAACAGCATGGCCACGTTGATCGAATTGCTTGGCGCCCAGGCGCAATTCGACAAAGCCAATGCCGACCTGGTCGCCGCTCGTTATGAACTCGCTGTCAACCGCGCTGAGTTGAAGCGCTCGGTTGGCGTGCTCACTGCTGATTCTCTTTAAAAAGGAGCCCGACATGTCCAAAGTCGCTCTCAATCGTTTTCTCGTTGCCCCGCTGGTGATTGCCTTGTCATTGTCATTGGTGGCCTGTTCCGAGCCCGAACCGGCCAAGACCGCGCAAGCTGCACAACGCAGCGTACAGGCGCAGATCAGCCAGATTCATCTGGCGGAAGTGGCCGCCACCACGGCGACCACCGGCAGTGTCGTAGCACTGGAGTCGGTGCGTGTGGCTTCCCGTCTGATGGGCTACATCAAGGACATCGCGGTGGCTGAAGGCCAGGCAGTGAAAGCCGGGCAGCGTTTGTTCACGATCGACCCGCTCGATATCGAAGGCGCGGTTGAACAAGCGCGGCTTGGCTTGCGGCAGGCGGAAGACGCAATGAAAGATGCCAAGGCGGATTTCGAACGCTTCGAGAATCTTTACAAGGATGAAGTCGTCAGCCGCCAGCAATTCGAGAAGATGAAGCTCAACTACGACATGGCTGTGTCGCGCTCGGCGCAGGCCAAGGCGGGTCTGGGAACGGCGCAGGGACAAATGCGCTATGCCACGGTGACTTCGCCGATCAATGGCGTGGTGACCCAGAAACTGGCCAACCAGGGCGATATCGCCGCGCCCGGCCATCCGGTGCTGATGGTGGAAAACCCGGCCAGGCTGCAAGTTCAGACTGCCGTTTCGGAATCCTTGTACAAGAGCATCCGGATCGGCCAGGCCGTGATGGTGGAAATCGACGGACAGGAGAAAACGGTGGCCGGCAAGGTGGCTAATCTGTCGCCGGCGGCCGATCCGATGACCCACACTTACACCATCAAGCTGGATGTCGCCGCGCCCGGGCTGAAGAGCGGCGCTTTCGCGCGCGTGTTGTTCCCGATTGGCGCGCGCAGCATTCTGGCGTTGCCGGTGGAAGCCGTGCTGGAGCGCGCCGGCATTGCCGGCGTGTTCGTGGTCGATGCGCAGAATGTGGCGCAGTACCGCATGGTGCGCACCGGCCGGGCGGTGGATGGGCGAGTCGAAGTGCTGTCCGGGCTGAATCCGGGCGAACGCGTGGTCACCGGCAATGCGCAGGCGGTGAACAACGGCGACAAGGTCACGGGTTAAGTGTTTTCAAGGGATAACAGACCATGAGCGCGCACGATACCGATACACCGATGAACCTCGCGGGCAAACTCGCCAAGGGTTTTCTGACTTCCAAGCTCACCGCGTTGTTTATTCTGGCGGTGACACTGACCGGCCTGCTGGCGCTGGTGGTGACACCGCGCGAATACAACCCGCAGATCGTTGTGCCGGCGGCCAACATCATCGTCGCCAAGCCGGGCGCATCGGCCACCGAGATTCATAATTTGGTAGTGAAGCCGCTGGAAGCGATCATGAACGCGCAGTCCGGCGTCGATCATACGTTCGGCTATGCGACCAATGATTTCGGCCTGGTCACCGTGCAGTTCAAGGTTGGCGAGAATCAGGAGGACAGCCTGGTCAAGATGTACAACCAGTTGATGCAGAACTGGGATCGCATCCCGCCGGGCGCGATGGAACCGATCGTCAAACCGATCAATGTCGACGATGTGCCGATCATGACACTGACACTGGCTTCCGCCGCGCATGATGATTTCAGGCTGCGTCAGGTCGGACAACGCTTGCTGGAGCACTTGCGCAACGTGCCGGGCGTGTCGTTCACCCAAATCGTTGGCGGCCGCGCCCAATCGGTGAACGTCTGGGTCGATCCGCAACGGTTGGAAGCCGCTGGCCTGACACTGGACCGCATCGATCAGATGCTGCGCGGCGCCAACGTCGCGGCGCCGCTCGGCGAACTCGTTCAGAATAACCAGAGCGTGCCGCTGCGCCTGGCGGGGTTTCTGGGTTCTGCCGAGGAAGTCGGCAAGATCGTGGTGGGCGCCTCGCGCGCCGGCGGCGCGATCTATCTGAAGGACATCGCGCGCATCGAGGATGGCGCGGAAGAAATCGAACAGACTTCGCGCTTCGCCTTCGGTCCGGCCAGCATCGGCAAGGCCGGCGGTGAAAATCCCGCCGTCACCTTGGCCATCGCCAAGAAAGCCGGCACCAATGCGGTGGTCGTCGCGGATGCGGTGCTGACCAAGCTGGAAGAACTGAAGTTGCAGGCGATCCCCGCCGGCATCGAGGTTGCCGTCACCCGCAACGACGGCGCCAAGGCCGACGCAGCGGTGAATGAACTGGTGATGCACCTGGGCATCGCGATTGCGTCGGTGGTTCTGATTCTGGTGATTTTCCTCGGTTGGCGTGAGGCGGGCATCGTCACCATGACCGTGCCGCTGATCCTGTTCGTCGTGCTGGCGGTCGGCCTTGCGTTTGGTCAGACCATCAACCGGATCACCTTGTTCGCGCTGATTCTGTCGCTGGGTTTGCTGGTCGATGCGGCGATTGTGGTGATCGAGAACATTCACCGTCACCTGCATCATGGTTCGAAACGACCTTTCGCCGAGACCTTGGTGATTGCCACCAACGAAATTGGCAATCCGACCAATATCGCCACCATCGCGGTGATCCTGGCGTTCATCCCGATGGCCTTTGTCACCGGCATGATGGGGCCGTTCATGCTGCCGATTCCGTTCAACGTGCCAGTGGCAATGATCGCCTCCATCGTCATCGCCTACATGGTGGTGCCATGGGCGGCAAACCTGTGGTTGGCGAGGAAGGCGGCGCGTGAGGAAATGGAGCGCACGCCTTGCCTGGAAGAGCCGTGCGCACAACCACCGGACGCACTGCAGCGCGCTTATATGGCGGTGTTGACGCCGCTGATCCGCTCCGGCGCGAAGCGCAATATCACCTTCGTGGTGGTGTTCTTCTTGCTGGCAGGCGCGATGTTGATGCCGGCCTGGCAATTTATTCGCCCGTCGGGTCTCAATGGACCGCTATCGATGTTCGGCGTTGAATTGAAAATGCTGCCCAATGACAACACCAATACCATGCTGTTGCAGGTCGATATGCCGGCTGGTGCCGCGTTGGCGGCGACTGATCAGGTGGCGCGCGAAGTCGGCGCGGTGGTTGGCAAGCATCCGCATGTGACTGACTATCAGACCTTCCTCGGTCTGACTGCGCCGATCGACTTTGCGGCGCTGGTGCGCGGCGACATGATCAAGCGCGGCGCCAATCTGGCGCAGCTTCGGGTCAATTTTGTCGATAAACATCATCGCAGCGATTCTTCGCATGACATCGCCATCCAGCTGGACGCGTCGCTGAAGGCTGTGCGTCAAAAATTCCCGAGCGCACGCATCAAGCTGTATGAGACCCCGCCTGGACCGCCGGTGCAGGCGCAGATACTGGCCGAGCTGTACGGCCCGGACTACGATCTGCTGCGCGGCGCGGCGCCTGAAGTGAACCAGGCATTCGAGCAGATTTATGGCATGGTCAACGTGGACAATTCAGTCACCGCCGATTCGGATACCTTCCGCGTCTTTGTCGACAATGAAAAGGCGATGCTCGCCGGCATTCCGGCCGGCCTGGTAGCCAAGACTCTGCGCGATTACGTGAATGGCTTCAAAGTAGGAATCATGCATGTGGAAAGTGCACGCGAGCCGATCGACATCCAGGTCCGCCTGCCGCGTGAGATGCGCGCCAATCCAGAGACGTTGATGAATCTGCGCCTGACCAATCCGCAAGGCATGCAGGTGCCGCTGTCGGCGATCGCCAGTGTCGAACGCGTCATCGAGGTCAAGCCGATCTATGCCCGCGATCAGCACAGCATGGTCATGGTCGGCGGCGAGTTGCTCAAATCAAGCCCGGTCTATGCGGTGCTGGCGATGGATGAAATGCTCGATGGCAAGACCCTGGCGAATGGCACGACATTCACCACCGGTAACCTTGGCTTCACTCAGGCGAGTCCGAAGGACGTGGTGGAAAACACCCTGCTCTGGGGTGGCGAAATGCGTCTGACGCTGGATGTGTTCCGCGACCTCGGTTCGGCGTTCATCGTTGCCTTGATCCTGATCTACCTGATGCTGGTCGGCTATTACAAGTCGTTCGGTTTGCCGGTCATCGTGATGGGTGCGATTCCGCTGACCCTGGTCGGCGTCTTCCCCGGCCACTGGGCGACCAGCCAGGCGTTTACCGCGACTTCGATGATCGGCGTCATCGCGCTGGCCGGTATCGTTGTGCGCAACTCTCTGCTGCTGATCGACTTCATCCTCGATTACCGCAAACAGGGTTTTGAACTCGAGCGGGCGGTGATCGAAGCCGGTGCGGTCCGTTTCCGCCCGATTCTGCTTACCGCGCTGGCAATCATCCTGGGTTCCGCCATCATGATTACCGATCCAGTCTTCGGCGGCCTCGCGGTATCGCTGATTTTTGGTACCTTTGCGTCCACCGCTCTCACCCTGGTGGTGATCCCGCTGATGTATTACTTGTGGCAGCGTAAAGCCGCATCCAACTAAAAGGAGTTATTCATGACTATCGAACGCATTATGCGAATCCTCGCTGGCAGCATGATTCTGCTGTCCCTCGCCCTGGCCCATTTCAGCGGCCAGATCGACATGAGCAGCCTGTCCTGGCTCTGGTTCACCGCTTTCATCGGCTTCAACCTGCTGCAATCCGGCTTCACCGGTTTTTGCCCGCCGGAATTCCTGTTGAAACGGATGGGTTTCCAGTCCGGCGGCAACGCCTGCAGCAAGTAAAAGGTAAACTTGCCGCCTTTTGCAAACTGCTACAGGGTATTCATGGACTTCATTATTCAAAACATCTGGCTGGTCTTGCTGGTCGCCATCTCCGGTTTCATGTTGCTGGGCGGCGGCAGTCTGTTCGGTAAAATCTCCGGTATCAATCAGGTCGGGCCGCAGGAAGCCGTGCTTTTATTCAATCATGAAGATGCGCTGGTGCTTGATGTGCGCGAGCAATCCGAGTGGGCGGATGGCCATATCGGTAAAGCCAAGCATATCCCGCTGGGTCAGTTGAAAACGCGCCTGACTGAACTGGAGAAATACAAGGCCAAGCCCATTGTCGTTGTTTGTCGCAGCGGCAACCGTTCCGGCAGTGCCTGCGGCACGATGAAAAAGGCTGGATTCGAAAAGATGTACAACCTCGCCGGCGGCATGATGGCCTGGGAACAGGCCGGCTTGCCGCGCGAACGCAAATAAGGAAACGTCATGCCCCCTGTCAAGATGTACTGCACTGCTGTTTGTCCCTACTGCTCCATGGCCGAGCGTCTGCTGATCAAGAAGGGCGTTATCCAGATCGAAAAGATTCGTGTCGATCTCGACCCTGCTTTGATGCAGAAAATGATGCAGATCACCGGTCGTCGAACCGTGCCGCAAATTTATATTGGCGAGCGCCACGTGGGTGGTTTCGATGATCTGTCGGCACTCGATGCCGGTGGTGAACTGGAGCCGTTGCTGGCGGCTTGATGCCGCTGTTTCGCAATTTTCCGCGTCCGTCCGCACTTTTTTCGTTCTCCTGGCGGAGAACGGAAGTCTTGATTTTTGGCCGACGAGCCGCCATCTGGTTCCCACAAGATACTTTCTGGGGTTCATCATGGAACTGGTTTGTCCTCACTGCGGCGCGGTCAATCGCGTTCCCGCCGAACGTCTGCAACAGCAGCCCAAATGCGGCAAGTGCGGCGCTGAAGTGCTGCCCGCGCACCCGATCGACTTGACCGCGGCAAACTTCGACAAATTCATCGCACGCAACGAGTTGCCGGTGCTGGTGGATTTCTGGGCGCCTTGGTGCGGCCCCTGCAAGCAATTTGCGCCGACCTACAGCCAGATGGCCGGGCAGTACGTCGGCCGCGTCCGATTTGCCAAGGTCAATACGGAAGCCGAACAACAATTGGCCGGACGCTACTCGATTCGCAGCATTCCCACGTTAGCCCTGTTCAAGCAGGGTCAGGAAGTGGATCGGGTTGCCGGCGCATTGCCGGCGCAACAACTACAAGCCTGGCTGGCTCGGGCAGGCTGACCTGATCGTCTGACCCAATCGTCTGACCGGGGGCGGCAAAATCGAGCCGGATAAACCCCGGCAGGAAGCGGGTTTCCGACAAGCGCATTGGCTATAATGCCGCACCTTTTTACTCACCGGACTCTGAAATGACCGATCAACAACCGCAGCAGCCAGCCGTACCCAGCTTCAATATCGAAAAAATCTACATCAAGGATCTGTCTGTTGAAGTGCCGAACGCGCCGGCCATTTTTCTTGAGCGCGACGCACCCCAGATCGATATGCAGTTGAATACCCAGAGCGCCCCGGTGGATACGGAGAATGGCATTTATCAGACCATCCTGACGTTGACCATCAATGCCAAGATCAATGACAAGGCGGCATTCCTGGTTGAGTTGCAACAAGCGGGCATCTTCCGCATTCAGAATCTGCCACAAGAAGCGATGGAGCCGGCGCTGTCGATTGGCTGCCCGAACATTCTCTTCCCCTACGCCCGTGAAGCGGTATCCGATGCGGTACTGAAAGCCGGCTTCCCGCCGCTGATGTTGCAACCGGTCAATTTCGAAGTGCTCTACATGCAACAACAACAAGCCCAGCAGGCTTCTGGTCAGCTCAACTGATCGACGCTTCATGGCGCCGCAACGCGCAGCCATGGTTCGTTTTCCATGCGTATTTCGATACTAGGCGCTGGCGCCTGGGGCACTGCGCTGGCAATACGTCTGGCCGCGCATGCCTCGGTCATTTTGTGGACACGCTCGGCCGAGCATGCGGAAAGCATGCAGCAAGAGCGGGAAAACCGGCGCTATTTCCCTGGTCACATCCTGCCTGCCAGTATTTGCATTGATGCTGATCTGGACGCTGTACTGATTGGCGCGGATATTCTGATTGCCTCAGTGCCGAGTAATGCGTTTCGATCTCTGGCAACCGCTTTGCGTGCATCGGCCACCGATGTTCCGCTGGTCTGGTTGTGCAAGGGACTGGAGACCGGGAGCCAGAAACTGCCGCATGCGGTGTTGGACGAAGCGTGGCCGGCGCATCCGCCGGCTGCTGTCCTGTCCGGCCCCAGCTTTGCCCACGAAGTCGCCAGTGGTTTACCCGCGGCGTTGACCGTGGCGAGCCAGGACGCCGATTTTGCCCGCCAAGTAGCGCGCGAACTGCACGATTCAAAAATGCGCCTGTATGCCAGCAATGATGTCATCGGCGTCGAGCTGGGTGGTGCGGTGAAGAACGTCATTGCGATCGCGGCGGGGATTTCCGATGGACTTGGCTTTGGCTACAACGCCCGCGCCGCTTTGCTGACGCGCGGTTTGGCCGAACTGACACGCTTGGGCCTGAAACTGGGTGGTCGACCGGAAACCTTCATGGGCTTGTCCGGCATGGGTGATCTGATTCTGACCTGTACCGGTGATTTGTCCCGCAATCGACAACTGGGCCTGCGTCTGGCAGCGGGTGAAAGCCTGGAAGGGGCGCTGCGTGAGTTGGGCCACGTCGCCGAAGGCGCCACGACTGCGCTCGAAGTGGCGCGCTTGGCGCGGGAATTGGGTATTGATATGCCGATTACCGAGGCGGTGGCGCAGATACTGAATCAGGAAACACCGCCGCGAGAAGCGGTGGCGGCGCTGTTGGCGCGTGATTTGAAGGATGAGAGCGATTAAATCGCCAGCTGCGGCTGAGGCGTTGAATCGTTTTGTTAAGTGTTTTGTTATTTCGTAGCTGGTTGCGTCAGAAATTCGCTTCGTCATCCTGAATCTGATTCAGATTGCGGGAAACAATTTGACGATCTTCCAAGATGTGACGCATCGACTTCATGCGTCCAAAGCAGGCCGGGCCGACATGTTGGCCCTCTTCCGTGGTGATCCAGCCAGATTTCTCGGCTTCATCGTCAGTGCTGTCAAACCAGTTGCGGCCATCCGTCAGGCGTCGACCGATTCGCGAGTCGCGCCCCATCACACGCCGCATCTCGATATAGCAGATGGCCAAGGGATTGCAGATGTCGCAGAAGATGAAGCTGCGTCGCGCCATATCGACTGTCCAATTGGAAGATGGGCGGATGGATAACTTTAGGCCTTGCCGCATCCAAGCCTTTTTCCGCCTGCGCGGACGCTTCAGCGGTGATCTTCAGGACTCGCCTTGATGCGGGAAGCGGATGCGGAACAAGGAGCCGCCTTCCTGTCCATCGTCGATTTCGACCTGGGCGCCATGCCGCATGACGACTTCCTGCACGATCGCCAGGCCGAGACCGCTACCGGGTTGGTTGTTACCGGGGATGCGATGAAAGCGTTCGAATACCCGTTCTCGCTGGTCAAGCGGTATGCCGGGTCCGTTGTCCTCCACCTCCAGCCAGGTACTCATGTGGTCGACTGAGCCGTAGCCGACGCGGACGGTGATCTTGCCACCGCTCGGCGTGTAGCGAATTGCGTTGTCGATCAGGTTGTCGATCAGGTCGCGCAAGCTGGCTTCGTCGCCCTTGACCGGGCATGGCAATTCGGCTGCCTCGAAGCCGATGTCGATGTTTTTTTGCAACGCATCGGGCGCCCAGTGGGCGGCGATTGCTTGCGAAACCCGGTTCAGATCAAGAATTTCCATCATCGCGCTTTGGCGCGCTTCCGGCTCGTTGCGCGCCAGGGTCAGCAACTGGGTGACCAGATGACTGCAGCGCTGCGCGCTGACGCAGATTCGCTCAAGCGCGTCACGCACCGGCTCGGAGACCTGTTCTCGCTTGGCCAGTTCGGCTTGTGCCTTGAGACCGGCGAATGGGGTGCGCAATTGATGCGCGGCATCGGCGATGAAGCGACGTTGCGTGTCCATCATGGCTTGCAAGCGGGCGATGAGCGCATTCACTTCCTGAATCAGCGGCCGGACTTCGCCTGGTGCGCGGGTTTCGTCGAGTGGGCGTAAATCGTTGCGCGGTCGTGCCGCGACCGCGCGACGCAAACGTTCCAATGGTTCAAAGCCGCGCTTGAGGCCGATCCACACCGCGACTCCGGCAATGACGATGAAGATGAGCTGCGGAATGACGATGTTGCCGAGAATGCTGCGCCCCAGAATCAGACGCGCCTGCACCGGTTCAGCGGCTTGAACCAGCATCGCCGTGCCGTTTGGCCGGATCACCGGCAGTGTTACCAGGCGGAGTTTTTCACCCTTGAACTGGGTGTCGCGTAGTTGCGGTTGCGTCTGGTTGAAATCCACCGGTCGCGGTGAGGGCAGCAAACCGTTGGAGGCCAGCTTGCGGCCGCTGGCATCGTGGACGGAATAACGAAAAGCGCGCGCATCCTCGGAAAAAATTGGCGTCACGCTATTCGCGGAGGCATTTTCAAGATTCATGACATACCGGCTGGCGAGTAACTTGGCGCGCTCAAGCAGCACCAGGTCATACGGTTTGTTCGACAGGCTGACCGCCGCCATGTAGCCGGTCACTGTCGAAAACAGCAGCAACAGGAAGAGTGGCGTGAACAGCCAGTTGACCAGTTGATGGCGGAGAGAAAGGGTGTCGTCTTGCATTGGGCTAGGAAGGTGGCTGCGGCAAAGAGGGGTGGCAAAGAGGGGGACAAGGAGTCTTTTCCCCTGCTTGTTTATCGCCTGACCCAGGACAGAATGTAGGCGGTAATCGCCGCTACGTCGTTCAGATCAAGCCAGTCAGGCGCTGGCAGACCGGGCTTGCCGGCGGGTGGCGATTGATCCGCCGCCAGCGCGATGAATTGATCATCTTCGGGAAACAACCACGGCCGTGCGTTGGCCGCGCGCCAGACTTCCAGTTTGGTCAGGTTGGCATGTTTGTAGCCTTCCACCAACACCAGGTCACATGCCGACAGCCGAGCCAGATGGTCTGCCAGTGTGGGTTCCGGTGTGCCGCGCAATTCGCCGACCAGCATCCAGCGATAGGGCGAGGTCAGCAAGGTTTCGTGCGCGCCAGCCTGGCGGTGTCGCCAGGAATCCTTGCCAGCCAGGTCGACTTCGATATCGTGATGGCTCTGCTTGATGACCGAAACTTTGAGTCCGGCGCCATTCAGCAGCGGCAGCAGTTTCTCGATCAAGGTGGTTTTGCCGCTGCCGCTATAGCCGGCGATGCCTAAGGTTTTCATGGATTGATATTGAACGGGATTTTCTGGGGCAGGGCATGATCGAAGTCAAGGCATTCGAGGCAAGACTTGATCAGGATCAAACCTGTCGCTTTCCAGGGCTTGGAAGGCAAGACTATATTCTGTCGTTCCCAAGGTGAATTAAAACATCATGAATAACCTGATTGATCGTTTCGGTCGCCGAATCGAATACCTCCGCCTCTCCGTCACCGATCGTTGCGATCTGCGTTGCGCTTATTGCATTCCGGAAGGCTTCAAAGGGTTCGAGGAACCAGACCACTGGTTGACCTTCGACGAGATCGAACGGCTGCTTGGTTTGTTCGCCAGCCTGGGTATGAAACGGGTTCGATTGACCGGGGGTGAGCCGCTGCTGCGGCGCAATGTCGTCGGCTTGGTGGAACGAATCGCTGGGCTGACAGGCATCGAAGACATTTCGCTTTCCACCAATGCCACCCAATTGGCTGGCATGGCGCATGACCTGAAGCGCGCTGGGGTGTCTCGACTCAATGTCAGTCTCGATTCGCTGCGCCCGGAAACGGTGGAAAAGATCAACGGCCGTCCGGCACTGGACAAAATCCTGGCTGGGCTTGAAGGCGCACGTGCGGCTGGTTTTGCGCCGATCAAGGTGAATATGGTGGTGATGCGTGAGAATGCCGATGAGGTGGATGATGTGGTCGCCTACTGCATGCAACGCGGCTTTGTGCTGCGTCTGATCGAGTTGATGCCGATGGGCGATACCGCACGCAAGATGGGCTATATCGATCTGCAACCGATCAAGGCGCGGCTGCAACAGCGCTTTGGCCTGATCGATACGGTGATTTCCGGCGGCGGGCCGGCACGTTACCTGGGCAGCGCAGATGGCAAATTCAACGTCGGTTTCATCACGCCGATCTCGCAGCATTTCTGTGCCACCTGTAATCGGGTGCGGATGACCGTGGATGGGGTTCTGCATCTCTGTCTTGGTCAGGAGGACCGCGTCGATTTCCGCGCCATGATGCGGGCTGGCGCCAGCGATGCCGATCTCGTCGAAGCAATTCGCACGGCTATCGACATGAAACCGGAACGCCATGAATTCATCGAAGCGCCGCAAAAACTGGTGCGTTTCATGAGCATGACCGGCGGCTGACGCCAACTCTATCCTGCCCAAGCTCTCCGGCCAGCCTAAGCCTCTGGGTTTGGTATGCGGGTATGACTGCACATTGGCCTCTGTTGCTTTGCAGCACTAATGGGCCAATAACCTCACCTTATAACTGAATTCAAAAAATTGACTGTGCACACTCCGGCTGCGCGCATACGCTACTGCCCGCTTTGGTTTTTCTGTACCAACCACCTATCCCTTCCAAGGGTTTGATTTTAAGAGGTTTTTTATGCGATTGATTCTTCTCGGCGGCCCCGGTGCGGGCAAAGGTACTCAGGCTAACTACATCAAGGAACGCTACGGCATTCCGCAAATCTCCACCGGCGACATGCTGCGTGCTGCCGTCAAGGCTGGCACCGAAATGGGCTTGGCCGCAAAGAAGATCATGGACGCGGGCGGTTTGGTGTCCGACGAAATCATCATTGGTCTGGTGAAAGACCGCATCCTGGAAGCCGATTGCGCCAAGGGTTTCCTGTTCGACGGCTTCCCCCGCACCATTCCTCAGGCTGACGCGATGAAGGCCGCCGGCGTGCCGATCGATGCCGTGGTCGAGATCGACGTGCCGGATGCGGAAATCGTCAAGCGCATGTCCGGCCGTCGCGTGCACGTGGCTTCCGGTCGCACCTATCACGTCGTGTTCAATCCGCCCAAGGTCGACATGAAGGATGACGCCACCGGCGAAGATCTGATCCAGCGCGATGACGACAAGGAAGAAACCGTCAAGAAGCGTCTCGACATCTATCACGCTCAGACCGAGCCGCTGGTCAAGTACTACTCCGATTGGGGCAATTCCGGTGTCGCCGGCGCGCCCCAGTACTTCAAAGTGTCCGGCGTCGGTGCCGTCGACGGCATCCGTGATGCTTGCTTCGCCGCCCTCGATTCGGTGAAGAAGTAAAGCAAGCATGAGTATTCCCGGTTTCTCCACCTCTGATCTCGCTCTGGTTCGGGTGACTTTGAAGGAGCGGTTCGGTTTTGATGTGGAAGTGCAGGAGGCGGAGACGGAAGTGCGTCTTTCCCCCGGCGACCGGGAACTTGCGAAGTGCCCTGCTGTTTTCTGGCAGGTCGAGAAATGTTCTTTCGTGGTAGCGAAGACCGGGCCGGCAGGTTATCGGGCGATGTTCTTCTATTCCATCAAAGACCGTTTCGGCACCAGCAAGGAAGAGTACGACAACCTGGGCGACTGCCTGATCACCCTGCTCAAAGTGCAGGAAGAGGAACATGCGCGTCGCCAACAGGAAAGTGGTATCCGTTAAGAATGCTTTAGGGTGCGCCCGTTGGCGCACCATCGACGCGGTGCGTTTGACGCACCCAACGAATCTGGAGAGAACATGACCATCAAGAACGCCTTTTATGCGCAATCCGGCGGTGTCACCGCCGTCATCAATGCTTCCGCCTGTGGCGTCATCGAAACCGCCCGCAAGCACGCCGACCAAATCGGCACCGTTTATGCCGGCCGCAACGGCATCATCGGCGCGCTGACCGAAGATCTGATCGACACCAGCAAGGAATCCGACGCCGACATCGCCGCGCTGCGTTCCACCCCGTCCGGCGCGTTTGGTTCCTGCCGCTTCAAGATGAAGAGTCTGGAAGCCAACAAGCGCGAATACGAACGTTTGATTGCTGTCTTCAAAGCCCACAACATCGGCTACTTCTTCTACAACGGCGGCGGCGATTCGGCCGACACCTGCTTCAAGGTTTCCCAGCTTTCCGAAGCCATGGGTTATCCGATCCAGGCCATCCACGTTCCCAAGACCGTCGATAACGATCTGCCGATCACCGATTGCTGCCCCGGTTTCGGCTCGGTCGCCAAGTACATCGCCGTATCAACACTGGAAGCTTCTTTCGACGTCAAGTCGATGTGCAAAACCTCGACCAAGATTTTCGTGGTTGAAGTGATGGGTCGCCACGCCGGCTGGATTGCCGCTGCGGGTGGTCTGGTTGCCGATCAGGGCATCCCGGTCGTCATCTTGTTCCCGGAAATCGAGTTCGAACAGGCCAAGTTCCTGGCCAACGTCGATGCCAAGGTGAAAGAGCACGGCTTCTGCACCATCGTGGTGTCGGAAGGCTGCCACTATCCGGACGGCAAGTTCCTCGCCGAGCAGGGCACGCGTGACGCCTTCGGCCACGCCCAATTGGGTGGCGCCGCACCGGTGGTCGCCAACATGATCAAGGAAGCGCTCGGCTACAAGTTCCATTGGGCCGTCGCCGACTACCTGCAACGCGCAGCGCGTCACATCGCTTCCAAGACCGACGTCGAACAGGCTTATGCGCTGGGCGAAGCCGCGGTGAACTTGGCGCTGGAAGGACGGAATTCGGTGATGCCGACCGTCGTCCGCTTGCAGGACATCCCCTACAAGTGGGAGATCGGCGCGGCTGAGCTGAAGGATGTCGCCAACGTGGAGAAATTCATGCCGCGTGATTTCATCAGTGAAGATGGCTACGGCATTACCGACAAGTGCCGTAACTACCTTACCGGTTTGATCCAGGGCGAAGACTACCCGGTGTTTGAAAACGGCCTGCCGAAGTACGTCACGATGAAGAATGTGGCGGTGGAAAAGAAACTGCCTGAATTCAAGTTGTAATATTTCTTAACGGAAATCAAGGGCGCGGATTGTAAAACCCGCGCCCTTGTTCATTATCACGGCTTTGAAATGGTTCTTACATGACACTCGACCGCGCTCGCCAACTTCTCAAGGTTCAAGCCGATTTCGGTGGCTTCTACAACGCCAACTCGGCCAAGCTGATTCTTTCCGAAGTGCAGCGTGAACACGGCCAGATGGCGGTGGATCGCCTGGTCATCGACATGCACCTGGACACCATTTTCGGTTTTGAAACAGGAACCCGGTTCGAAGGCGGCTTGGCGCTGGGAAAAGAGATGTAATTGCAGTGTTCCCCCGCTTGCATGGGAATAAGGTAAAAACCGGGACCAGTAGCAAACCACGTTTAAACGTCAATCGGGCAGTCTGGGGAGAACTGGCCGATGTACGTTTACCTGCCTGGGAGTGATCGGCAACGCTAGCCGCTGATGCGGTAGAGCCAAGCCGTCAACTCTAAATTGTTGGTTGTCATTCGAGGAGATGAAGCGATGAATGAAGGTTTGATGTTTGCGCTCGTAGCCGCAGTGCTCGCACTGCTCTACGGGATGATTTCGATTAAATGGATTGTGGGTTTGCCAACCGGCAGTGAACGAATGCGGGAAATTGCCGCCGCCGTGCAGGAGGGCGCTCAAGCCTATTTGAATCGGCAATACACCACCATCGGCATCGTTGGCGCGATTCTACTGGTCGCCATTTACGCCTTTTTGGGCATGCAGACCGCGATTGGCTTCGCTCTCGGCGCCATCCTCTCCGGCCTTACTGGCTACATCGGCATGCACGTTTCGGTGCGCGCCAATATTCGCACCGCCGAAGCGGCCAATCATGGTCTCAACGCTGCGCTCAACGTGGCGTTCAAGGGCGGCGCCATCACCGGCATGCTGGTGGTTGGACTCGGTCTGCTCGGCGTCGCCGGTTATTACGCCGTGCTCACCCTGATGTTCGACGCCAGCGCCGCCGAAGCCACCCATGCCTTGGTTGGACTGGCTTTCGGCAGTTCGCTGATCTCCATTTTCGCCCGACTCGGTGGTGGCATCTTCACCAAAGGCGCTGACGTTGGCGCCGACCTGGTCGGCAAAGTCGAAGCCGGCATTCCGGAAGACGATCCGCGCAACCCGGCGGTGATCGCCGACAACGTCGGCGACAACGTCGGCGACTGTGCCGGCATGGCCGCTGACTTGTTTGAGACCTATGCGGTGACCATCATCGCCACCATGCTGCTCGGTGGCCTGCTGATCACCGACTCCCCCAATGCGGTCATCTATCCGCTGGTGCTGGGCGGTTTTGCAATCATCGCGTCGATCGTCGGTACTTTCTTCGTCAAGGCGCGTGAAGGCGGCAAGATCATGAACGCGCTGTATCGCGGCCTGATCGTTTCTGGTGGCCTCGCCGCAGTGGCTTTCTATCCGCTCACCACCTGGATGCTGGGTGATGGCGTGATGATCGAAGGCGCACTGGTCTCTTCGCTGCATCTGTATTACTCGACGCTGATTGGTTTGGCGCTCACCGCCGCCATGGTGGTCATCACCGAGTACTATACTGCGACCGAATACGCGCCGGTGCGCCACATCGCGGCCGCTTCCGCCACCGGTAACGGCACCAACGTGATCGCGGGTCTCGGTGTGTCGATGAAGTCCACTGCCGCGCCGGTCCTGGTTGTCTGTGCCGCTATCTGGGGCGCACATGATCTGGCGGGCCTCTACGGTATCGCCATTGCCGCCACCTCGATGCTGTCGATGGCCGGCATCATCGTCGCCCTCGACGCCTACGGCCCGATTACCGACAACGCCGGCGGCATTGCCGAAATGGCCGGTCTCGACGAGAAAATCCGCAATATCACCGACCCGCTCGACGCCGTCGGCAATACCACCAAGGCAGTGACCAAGGGCTACGCGATTGGCTCCGCCGGTCTCGCCTCGCTGGTTCTGTTCGCCGACTACACGCACGCATTGGCCGCCGGCGGCCAGACGCTGACCTTCGACCTGTCCAACCACATGGTCATCATCGGCTTGTTCATCGGCGGCATGGTGCCCTACCTGTTCGGGGCGATGGGCATGGAAGCCGTCGGTCGCGCCGCCGGTTCTGTCGTGGTTGAAGTGCGTCGCCAGTTCAAGGAAATCCCGGGCATTCTGGAAGGTACCGCCAAGCCGGAATATGGCACCTGCGTCGATATGCTGACCAAGGCTGCGATCAAGGAAATGGTGGTTCCCTCACTGTTGCCGGTTGCGGTGCCTGTGCTGGTCGGCCTGATCCTCGGCCCGCAAGCGTTGGGTGGTGTATTGGTCGGCGCCATCATCACCGGCATTTTCGTTGCCATCTCGATGACCACCGGCGGTGGCGCTTGGGATAACGCCAAGAAGTACATTGAAGAAGGCACCCACGGCGGCAAGGGCAGCATGGCCCACAAAGCGGCGGTCACCGGCGACACCGTTGGCGATCCCTACAAGGACACCGCTGGCCCGGCGATCAATCCGCTGATCAAAATCATCAATATCGTGGCGCTGTTGATCGTGCCGCTGATGGTCTGATATTCAGCCTGCGCAGCAACTAAAACGGGCCGGCTTTGCCGGCCCGTTTTGTTTCAGGCTTGTTCGTGGTTTGTTTGCGGCGTGTTCGTCGTATCGGCGCCGTTACACGCCAAGCACGTGGGCGACGCGCAGCAGGCCGGGTTCGAACATGGTGCGACATTCCCAGGCTTCAGCGATGGGGCGGAGCAGCATGTTCTGCCCGCTGACGCCGACCATCTTGCCCGATTCACCTTCCAGCAACGCTTCAACCGCGCGCAAACCCATGCGGCTGGCGAGGACGCGGTCAAACGCAGTGGGCGCGCCGCCACGTTGTAGGTGACCGATGACCGTGACGCGGTTGTCCTTGAACTCCGATTGCGCCGCCACCTTTTCCGCCACTGCCGCCGCGCCACCGGATTCATGTCCTTCGGCAACAATGATGATGGAGGACTTCTTGCCGCGTGAATGGCCTTCCCGCAGACGCTCGATCAGGCTGTCGATGCCGTTCTTCGATTCCGGCACCAGGATGTCTTCTGCGCCGCCGGCGATGCCGCAGATCATGGCGACGTAACCACTGCTTCGCCCCATGACTTCAATGAAGAAAATGCGGTCATGCGAAGCCGCTGTGTCGCGGATGCGGTCAATGGCGTCCATGGCGGTGTTGATCGCGGTATCGAAACCGATGGTGTAATCGGTGCCGCCAATGTCGTTGTCGATGGTGCCCGGCAGGCCGATGCAGTGGATGCCGAACTCCTTGTGCAGCTTTTCCGCGCCGTGGTACGAGCCGTCGCCGCCAATCACGACCAGACCATCGATACCCAGCTTGGCCAATTGCGCCGCGCCTTTGTCACGTCCCGGCTTTTCCATGAATTCGAGGCAGCGTGCGGTATGCAGAATCGTGCCGCCACGACCGACGATGCCGCTGACATCGCGCGGGCCGATAGGGTGGATCGCACCTTCGATCATGCCCTTGTAACCGCGCTCGATACCGAATACTTCGAGTCCGTGATACACCGCGCTGCGAACGACCGCCCGTACCGCCGCATTCATACCTGGGGCATCGCCCCCACTGGTCATTACACCGATCCGCTTCATGCTTGGGTTCCTTTGCCATTGGCTAACGTCACGTTGCCGCCGAGCGTGTTAGATGACATTAAATAAAACGGGGCCGGGGGAGGGAACCCGAAAAAACAGCGCGAGAGGCCCCCCCCCACAAAAACAACAAAAAAAAAGGGGGTTGAAAAAA
>JBBQQT010000002.1:0-58457 GCA_038215555.1 Burkholderiales bacterium
AATAACGCCCAACTCCGTCCGGCATTCACCTGGATCACCCAGAAGCTCATCGTATTGGTGCCCGGCGTAGACCTGAATCCCTTTCTCAGCCTGGAATTGCTTCGCCAGGACGTTGGCCATGAACAGATCATGCGTTTCATGCGCGCGGCAGATATCGGCATCGACCGCCTGGAACTGCAAGAGGAAGACCTGGCCCCCGTGCCAGCTTTTGGGCCACTGCCACCGGGCGCCTTGCGAGTTTTCTTTGAAGTCGGGCTCCCCCCAGGGGTTCCACCACAACCCCACAAGCGCGTTCGCGTCCTGGCCTGGCACAAACGCACAGATTCCGACGAGGAAATTCCACTGGATATGGCCGACGAGTCGGACGGCACCCAGAAGCTGTTCGAGTTCACCGGAGGTTGGCTGCGTGCAATGGAATGGGGTGCCACCTTGTTCGTGGATGAACTGGACAGAAGCTTGCATCCCCACATGACGCGGTTTCTCGTTGATCTATTCCACAGCCGCAGCAACGAGAAAAACGCGCAGCTTGTGTTTACCACCCACGACACCACGCTGCTCGACACGGACCTTCTACGCCGTGACCAGATCTGGTTCGTGGAGAAAGACCCACAGCGTGCGTCACATCTCTATTCCCTGCTTGAATACTCACCCAGGAAGGATGAGGCGCTGGAGCGCGGCTATCTCAAGGGCCGCTACGGGGCCATCCCATTCATCGGCGATTTCGGGGTCTGAGGCATGGCGCGATATGCCCCCATCTCACCTTTGCGTGGCAGCGATTCCTTCCGGCGCAGGCCCGGGCAGAAACCGCCGCGATCCATCACCCTCATCGTCTGCGAGGGCGAAACCGAGCAGGAATACTTCAAAGCCGCGCGTGTTCGATACGAGCTATCCACAGCAGAAATCATCCTCGCAGAGAACAGCGAAGGCCCCGCGCCCATCAGTGTCGTGAAATGCGCCGAGGAAAAATGCGGAGAACCGGGTGGCTATGACCGGGTTTTCTGCGTATTCGACCGGGATGGGCACGAAAGCTTTGAACGAGCGCGCGCTCGAATCAAAACGCTGGCAAGCCGAAAAAAGAAACCGCTCCCCTTCGAGGAAGCTATTTCCATCCCCTGTTTCGAACTCTGGATACTGCTCCATTTCGAAAAGACAGATGCCGCATTCATCAAATGTGACGATGTCATCCACCGCATTCGTGAACGCCACATGGCGGGCTACTTGAAGGCGGATACCGTTGTTTCAAGGCAGCTCATGGCGAATTTGGATGCCGCGCTTGAAAACGCTGATTGGCTAGAAGTGCGCGCCGAGACCAACGCATACAACCCTTTCACCTCGGTTCACTGGGTGCTGAGGCATTTTGCGGCAGTCGCCAACAAGGATGACATCTCATGACCTACAAGAAGAAACTCATCGAAGTCGCCCTGCCGCTGGAGGCCATCAACAAGGCCGCCGCGCGCGAGAAATCCATCCGCCACGGTCACCCCAGCACCCTGCACTTGTGGTGGGCGCGGCGGCCATTGGCGGCGGCGCGGGCGGTGATCTTTGCGCAGATGGTGGATGACCCTTCGGCGCATCCTGACCTGTTCAAGACGGAAAAGGCTCAGGAAAAGGAGCGCCAGCGGCTGTTCCGCATCATCGAAGAGCTGGTGCTGTGGGAGAACACCACTAACGAAACCGTGTTGCAGGCGGCGCGCGACGAAATCTGGCAAAGCTGGCGCTACACCTGCGCCGAGAATGCCGACCATCCACGCGCCAGGGAACTGTTCGACCACCATGTGCTGCCCGCCTTTCATGACCCCTTCGCCGGTGGCGGCGCGCTGCCATTGGAAGCGCAACGGCTGGGGCTGGAGAGCTATGCCAGCGACCTGAACCCCGTGGCCGTGCTGATCAACAAGGCGATGATCGAGATTCCGCCGCGCTTTGCCGGCAAGCCGCCGGTGAACCCGGACGTGAAGAGGCTGGCTGATCTCGCCGGTCGCGAATGGCGCGGCGCGCAGGGGCTGGCCGAGGACGTGCGCTACTACGGCCAGTGGATGCGCGACGAGGCGGAAAAACGCATCGGCCACCTTTATCCCAAGATTGAGGTGACGGCGGCGATGGCCGACGATATGGCCAACCACAGGCCCGACCTGAAGAAATACGTCGGTCAGAAACTCACCGTCATCGCCTGGCTGTGGGCGCGCACGGTGAAAAGCCCCAACCCGGCCTTCGCCAATGTCGACGTGCCGCTCGCTTCCACCTTCATGCTGTCCACCAAGCCGGGCAAGGAGGCGTATGTCGAGCCGGTGATTGAGGAGGGCGGCTATCGGTTCACGGTGAAGGTAGGCAAGCCGCAGGATGCGGAAGGGGCGAAGAACGGCACCAAGCTGGCGCGCGGGGCGAACTTCAAGTGCCTGATGTCGGGAGCGCCGATGGCAGGCGACCACATCAAGGGCGAAGGCAAGGCCGGACGCATGGGCGCACGGCTGATGGCCATTGTTGCCGAAGGCGAGCGTGGGCGGGTCTATCTCGCACCGACGCCGGAAATGGAAGCAATTGCTCTGACGGCGAAGCCGACATGGAAGCCGGAAACGCCACTACCCGATGACGCTCGAAATTTCTGGACCGTCCAATACGGCCTGAAAACCTACGGCGACCTCTTCACCCCCCGCCAACTCGTGGCGCTGACGACTTTCTCCGATCTGGTGACCGAGGCGCGCGAGCGGGTCAAGCGAGACGCCCTCAACGCCGGCCTGCCCGACGACACCCAGCCCCTCGCAAAAGTCGGCGCTGGTGGGACGGCGTATGCGGATGCGGTGGGGGTGTATTTGGCGTTTGCAGTGGACAAGTGCAGTGACTATTGGTCAGGAATCTGTACTTGGCATAGTTCGGGCGAGAAAATGCGTAATACCTTTGGGCGCCAAGCAATTCCAATGACATGGGATTACGCGGAAGCCAATCCTATGTGCGAATCTTCTGGCAATTGGATGGCGATGGTTGACTGGACTTGGAAGGCCCTTGCGGCCACTCCAGCGCTGGCAGGCGGGATAGCCGCACAAGGCGACGCGCAGAACCAATCCGTCAGCGCTAGCAAAGTCGTTTCCACCGATCCGCCTTACTACGACAACATTGGCTATGCCGACCTGTCGGACTTCTTCTACGTCTGGTTGCGCCGATCACTGCGGCCGGTTTTCCCCGACCTCTTCGCCACCCTTGCCGTCCCCAAGGCTGAGGAATTGGTCGCTACGCCCTACCGTCACGGCAGCAAGCAAAAAGCAGAGACCTTCTTCCTCGACGGCATGACTCAGGCGATGCACCGCCTCGCCGAGCAGGCGCACCCGGCCTTCCCGGTCACGATTTACTACGCCTTCAAGCAGGCCGAAAGCGACGGCGACGACGGCACCACCAACACCGGCTGGGACACCTTTCTCGCCGCCGTCATCGAAGCCGGTTTCGCCATCAGCGGCACTTGGCCAATGCGGACCGAAATGGGCAATCGCATGATCGGCTCGGACACCAACGCCCTCGCCTCCAGCATCGTCCTCGTCTGCCGCCAGCGCTCTGCCAACGCCCCCACCGCCACCCGCCGCGATTTCCTCACCGCGCTCAAGGCTGAACTCCCCGCCGCGCTCGCCCACCTGCAAGCCGGCAACATCGCGCCGGTCGATCTGGCGCAAGCTGCCATCGGTCCCGGCATGGCGGTGTATACCCGCTACGCCAAGGTGCTCGACGCCGAAGGCAAACCGCTCACGGTGCGCGCTGCACTGGCGCTGATCAACCAGACCCTGGACGAGGCGCTGGCCGAGCAGGAGGGCGACTTCGATGCAGATACCCGCTGGGCGCTTACCTGGTTCGAGCAGGTGGGCTTTGACCAAGGCGAATTCGGTGTCGCTACGGTACTCGCGCAAGCCAAGGCCACCGGCATGGATGGGCTGGTCGAAGCCAGCATCATCGTTTCCGGCAAGGGAAAGGTGCGCCTACTGAAACCCACGGAACTCGCTGCCGACTGGGACCCGACCACCGACAAGCGCCTCACCGTCTGGGAAATGGTGCATCAACTTGTTAGAGTGCTTGAGGGTGACGGCGAAGCCGCCGCCGCAAAGCTAGTCGCCAAGCTCGGCAGCCAGGCCGAAACCGCTCGCGAACTTTGCTACCGGCTCTACACCCTGTGCGAACGTAAAAAGCGCGCAACCGAGGCGATGGCCTACAACGGCCTGGTGCAAAGCTGGCCGGAAATCACCCGGCTGGCGCGGGAAGTTGCGACGGGTTCGCCACGACCAGGAGGCAGCGATAATGATGATTTATTTGCTTGAGCGGAAGGATAGCCATGCTGCAAACCTATGAGGCCGTGCTGGAAGCGGACGGTCACCTGCACTTTCTGGAGCAGCCTCCCACCCCAACGCGGGGGGGCTGCCGGGTGCTGGTTACCATGATCGAGCCCGGAGAGGCGTCTGATTCGGCGCTGTGCGGCGCGCGCCTTTCGGAACCCGCGCTGGCCGAGGATTGGTTGAATCCGGAGGAGGATGCGGCATGGGCGCATTTGCAAGCCAGCAGGTAATTTTGCTGTCTTTTCCGTTTTCGGATTTGTCGGCCAACAAGCTGCGCCCGGCACTGATCCTGGCCGCATCTGGCAGGGCGATTGGGTGTTGTGCCAGATCACCAGCAACCCGTTTTCCGATTCTGCTGCCATTGAAATCAGCGACCACGATTTTTCGGCGGGCGGTTTGCAGCGCGTCAGCTATGCCCGACCAGGCAAACTATTCACCGCCCATGAAAGCCTGTTCCAACGCGCCGTCGGTCATCTGGCGCAGGAGAGGCATGCCGAGATCGTGGAAGCCGTGGTTCGGATGCTCAGAGCGGACTCATCCTTTTGAAATCGCACCCGTATCAGGACGACTGGCGGCGCATGTCGAACGCTTCGACCTGAACAAATAAGGAATTACATGGCCATCACCAACCACGAACGCGTCGGCAAGGCGCTGGAACTCCTGAAAGCCGGCCTGGGGCCGTTCGTCGAGCGGGAGATCAAGAGCGCCATCGAGATGAAAACGATCTCGATGCAGAGCGTGAAAAGCTTTGTCGACGACCCGATCCTGGCCAAAAAGGCGATTGCCGCATGGGATTCCGCCGCGCTGTTGAAGTTGATGTGGGAAACCTGGAACGAGGTGTTCAAGAAGATACTGGGTTTCTCCGAACGCAGCCTGGTGTCGGAAATCCGCGACTGGCGCAACAAGTGGGCGCATCAGGAACCCTTCTCCAGCGACGATGCCTACCGCGCCCTCGATTCTGCCGCGCGGCTGCTGGTCGCCGTGTCCGCCCCGCAGTCGGATGACGTGGAGAAGATGAAGATGGAGTTGCTGCGCCTGCGTTTCGATGAGCAGGCGCGCGGCGAGAAACGCAAGTCGGCCGGCACTGCCATCGAGAGTGGCGCAGTGTGGCAAGGCGGCAGCCTGAAACCTTGGCGCGAAGTGGTGATGCCCCACGATGACGTCGCCAGCGGCCGCTACCAGCAGGCCGAGTTCGCCGCCGATCTGTGGCAAGTGCATCTGGGCGAGGGCACGGACGAATACCGCAACCCGGTGGAGTTCTTTCGCCGCACCTACCTCACTGCCAGCCTGAAGGAGATGTTGATCAGTGCGCTGCGGCGGCTGGGCGGCAGCGTGGCGGACGGTGACCCGGTGGTGCAGTTGCAGACCAACTTTGGCGGCGGCAAAACCCATTCGATGCTGGCGCTGTATCACCTGTTCTCCGGCATCGCGCCGACCGAATTGGCCGGTATCGACGTGGTGATGTCCGAGGCCAGCGTCAGCAAGGTTCCGACCGCCCGGCGGGTGGTGTTGGTGGGTAACAAGATTTCTCCCGGCAACCCTTCGGTCAAGCCGGACGGCACGGTCGTGCGCACGCTTTGGGGGGAACTGGCCTGGCAACTGGGCGGCAAGCAAGCCTTTGCCCGCGTACAGGCGGACGACGAGAAGGCCACCAGCCCCGGCGATGTGTTGCGTGAACTGTTCAACGAATACGGCCCGTGCCTGATTTTGATCGACGAGTGGGTGGCCTACGCCCGCCAGTTGCATGATCAGAGCGACCTGCCTGCCGGCGGCTTCGAGACCCAATTCACCTTTGCCCAGGTGCTGACCGAGTCGGCCAAGCTGGCGAAGAACTGCCTGCTGGTGATCAGCCTGCCGGCTTCGGATACCTCTGGCCACTCACATTCGGATGATGTCGAAGTGGGCGGCACGCGGGGGCGCGAGGCGCTGGACCGGCTGCGTAACGTGGTGGGGCGGGTGGAATCGTCCTGGCGCCCGGCCAGCGCCGAGGAAGGCTTCGAGATCGTGCGTCGGCGGCTGTTCCAGCCCCTGGCCGACCCGGCCCAGTTCAAGGACCGGGACGTGGTGGCGCGCGCCTTCGCCGAGTTCTACCGGACACAGCAGGCCGAGTTTCCGCCGGAGTGCCGCGAATCCGAGTACGAGCAGCGCATCAAGATGGCGTATCCGATCCACCCGGAAATCTTCGACCGGCTCTATACCGACTGGTCGACCCTGGTGAAATTCCAGCGGACTCGCGGCGTGCTGCGCCTGATGGCGGCGGTGATCCACAGCCTGTGGGAAAAGGGTGACCGCAACCCGCTGATCCTGCCGGCCAATGTGTCGATCGACGACCCGCGCGTGCAGTCCGAACTGACGCGCTACCTCTCCGACAACTGGGTGCCGGTGATCGAGAAGGATGTAGATGGGCCGAACTCGCTGCCGCTGAAACTGGACAGCGAATTGCCCAACCTGGGCAAGCTTTCCGCTTGCCGCCGGGTGGCGCGGGCGATCTATATGGGCTCGGCACCGACCACGGCCGCCGCCCACATCGGCATCGAGGACCGCCGGGTGAAACTGGGCTGCGTGATGCCGGGCGAGTCGCCCGCCATCTTTGGTGATGCCCTGCGCCGCATGGCTGCTGCCGCGACCTATCTGTATCAGGACGGCTCGCATTACTGGTATTCGACCCAGCCGACAGTGACCAAGCTGGCGGAAGACCGCGCCGAACAGTTGAAGCGCGAGCCGGACAAGGTGGCGCATGAACTGGAGCAGCGTCTGCGCCAGGACCTGGCTCGGACCGGTGATTTCAGCCGCATCCACCCCATGCCGCAGAGCGGCGCGGATGTACCGGACGATCTGGATGCGCGGCTGGTGGTGCTCGGCGTCAGCCTTCCTTACAGCAAGGAAGCCAACAGCGCTGCCGAGATCGCCGCCAAGACGATTCTGGAATCACGCGGCAACGCCCCCCGCCTCTATCGCAATACGTTGGTTTTCCTGGCGGCGGACAAGACCCGTTTGCAGGACCTGGACGAGGCGGCACGCAAGGTTCTGGCCTGGGAGTCCATCCTGGCCGAGCAGAAGAACCTGAATCTCTCACCGTTCCAGGTAACCCAGGCCGAGACCCAGCGGAAAGCCGCCGATAGTGCCGTGACGGCTCGATTGCCGGAAACCTACCAGTGGTTGCTGGTGCCGGTGCAGGCCACGCCGCAGGTGTCAGTCACCTGGGAAGCACTCAGGCTCACGGGGACGGACGCGCTGGCGGTGCGCGCCAGCAAGAAGCTACGTACCGATGAGTTGTTTCTGACCAGCTTCGCCCCGACCCGATTGCGCATGGAACTGGACGGGGTGCCGCTCTGGCGTGGTGAGCATGTAGCGGTGAAACAGGTGGTCGAGGATTTCGCGAGCTATCTCTATCTGCCCCGGTTGAAAAATTCAGTCGTGCTGCTCGATGCGATACGTGACGGCGTCAGCCTGTTGACCTGGGCGCACGACAGTTTTGGCCTTGCCGATAGTTTCGACGCGGCGGCTGGCCGCTACAAAGGATTGCGCGGCGGGCAAATGGTGTCGCTGAGCGATATTCATGCACCGGAACTGGTGGTGAAGCCGGAAGTAGCCAGCAAGCAGATGGATGCCGAGCGCGCTGTGTTGCCCCCGGTTGGTGGTGGGCAAACACCTGTCGGTGCGCCTGCTGGAACGCCTCCCAGCCCATTGGGCGGCAATACATCTGTTACCCCCCCGCCCGTGGCAGCGAGGCCGAAACGCTTTCACGGCACGGTAGTGCTCGATGCCGCCCGCGTCGGCCGTGACGCCAGCCGAATCGCGGAGGAGGTCATCTCGCACCTGGCCGGCCTGGTCGGCTCATCGGTGACAGTGACGATCGAGATCGAAGCAGAGATACCTTCCGGCGCCCCCGACAACGTCGTGCGCACGGTGACCGAGAACAGCCGGACGCTGAAGTTCACCAGTCAGGGGTTTGAGAAGGAGTAGAAACCCGAACTTGAAACGACGTGTGCAGCCAGAAATAAACGATGAACATACAACCCCCGCCAATGCTTGCTTCCAAGCCCACATGAAACTCGCCACCTGGAACGTCAACTCACTCAAAGTCCGCCTGCCGCATTTGCTCGATTGGCTGCAAAGCGCCGCGCCCGATGTGATGTGTTTGCAGGAGACCAAGCAGACCGACGAGGTCTTTCCGGTCGAAGCGTTGCGTGAAGCCGGCTATGAGAGCGCCTTTTCCGGCCAGAAAACCTACAACGGGGTGGCAATTCTGAGCCGCTTGCCGATGAGCGATGTGCAGGCCGGCATTCCTGGTTTTGCCGATGAACAGAAACGTGTCCTGGCGGCCACCATCGAGGGGGTCCGTATCGTCTGCGTCTACATCCCCAACGGCCAGAGTCCGGATTCCGATAAATACGTCTACAAGCTGGCCTGGCTGGATGCGCTGATCGCCTGGCTGCAAGACGAAATGCAGCGCCATCCTCGGCTGGCTTTGCTGGGCGACTACAACATCGCGCCAGAAGATCGCGATTGTCATGATCCGGCCGCCTGGATCGGCCAGGTGCTGGTGTCCGAACCGGAACGCGCCCGCTTCCAGGCCTTGCAGGCACTCGGCCTGAAAGATGCTTTCCGCCTGTTCGAGCAACCCGAAAAAAGTTTCAGTTGGTGGGATTACCGGATGATGGGTTTCCGCCGCAACTTCGGCATGCGCATCGACCATATCCTGCTTTCGCCGGAACTGGCGCCGTTGTGTAGCACAAGCGAAATCGACAAAGCGCCGCGCAAGCTGGAACGGCCATCGGACCACACGCCGGTATGGGCGACGCTGGATATGGCCCGAGGCGCTGCGTAATCAGGAGTGCACAAAAGCCCGCTTCCTCAGTGATCCCGGCCATACCCCCAATGAATTACTGGAAAGTTGAATTTGAGACTTGCGGACACTGTATCTAGCGTCTAAAAAGCTAACTCACCATACATCTAGTACTCAGGAGGAGTCAGTCATGCAGGAAGCCCTGTTCCCCGAACTTGCCGATCAAGCCATTTCCAGCGAGGTTCTGCTGGAAAAATACGCCAAGGGAGACGAGAAAAATGTCGTCGATGTCCGCATGCGTGTCGCCCATGCCCTGGCTTCTGCAGAGAAGAAAAGTGAACGCGCCTATTGGGAACGGGCCTACTTCGCCGCCATGGAAGCCGGTTTCATCCCCGCCGGGCGGATCAATTCCGCCGCCGGCACGGCCCTCCAGGCGACCCTGATCAACTGCTTCGTGCAACCGGTAGGCGATGCGATTTCCGGTGAATCGGACGGCAAACCGGGCATCTACGTGGCGCTCGAAGAGGCCGCCGAAACCATGCGTCGCGGCGGCGGCGTCGGCTATGACTTCTCCACCATTCGGCCGAAGGGCGCGCTGGTCAAAGGCACGCAATCGCGCGCCAGCGGCCCGGTTTCCTACATGCGCGTGTTCGATCGCTCCTGCGAAACCGTGGAATCCGCCGGCTCCCGGCGCGGCGCGCAGATGGGCGTGATGCGCTGCGATCATCCGGATATCGAACTGTTCATCCATGCCAAAGACCAAGGCGATCTGAAGAACTTCAACATCTCGGTCGGCGTCACCGATGCCTTCATGCAGGCGGTGGAAGACGATGCCGACGTGGAATTGACGCACCGCGCCGAACCCGGTATTGAACAGAAAGCCGCCGGCGCTTATCAACGCCAGAGCGACGGTCTCTGGGTGTACAAAAAATTTCGCGCGCACGACCTGTGGACCCAGATCATGGCCTCCACCTACGACCACGCCGAACCCGGCATCCTGTTTCTTGACCGCATCAACCGCGACAACAACCTGTATTACTGCGAAAGCATCGAGGCGACCAACCCCTGCGGCGAACAGCCATTACCACCCTACGGCTGCTGCTGTCTCGGTTCGGTCAACCTGACCCGCTTCGTGCGCCAGGCATTCAACGAAAACGCCAATTTCGATTTCGACGGACTCGCGCGGGTGTTGCCGGTGTGCGTGCGGGCGCTGGACAACGTGCTCGACCTGACCGCCTGGCCGCTGGAAAAACAGCGTATCGAAGCGCACAACAAGCGCCGCGTCGGCCTCGGCTTTACCGGCCTGGGCGATGCACTGGCGATGCTGGGTCTGCGTTACGACACGCCGGACGCGCTGGCCTTCTCGACCCGGATCGCCGAATTCATGCGCGACCAGTCTTATCTGGCCTCGGTCGAACTGGCCAAGGAGCGCGGTGCTTTTCCTCTGTTCAACGCCGACCTGTATCTGTCCGGTGGCAACTTCGCCAGTCGTCTGCCAGCGCACATCAAAGACAGCATCCGCGCGCACGGCATGCGCAACTCGCACCTGCTGTCCATCGCCCCCACCGGCACCATCTCGCTGGCGTTCGCTGACAACGCCAGCAACGGTATCGAACCGCCATTCTCCTGGGCCTACACGCGGAAAAAGCGCGAAGCGGATGGCGGCTGGAAGGAATATCAGGTGGAAGACCATGCCTGGCGGCTGTTCCGCGAACAGGGCGGCGATGTCACGCAACTGCCGGCGGCCTTCGTCACCGCGCTGGAAATTTCCGCTACCGCGCACATGAACGCCGTCGCCGCCGTCGCGCCGTATGTCGATTCAGCCATTTCCAAAACGGTCAACGTCCCGGCCGACTATCCCTACACCGAATTTCAGGACCTCTATTTCGCCGCCTGGAAGGCTGGCCTGAAAGGCATCGCCACCTATCGGCCTAATGCTGTGCTGGGCAGCGTGCTGTCCACCACGCCGGCAACGCCGGATGCTTCCAGCGCGGCGAGCAATGCCAAAGCACCGCAGGATTTCGAACTCTCCGACGTCAACCGCCGCATCGAAATCAAGGCGCTGCCCGCGCCTGTGCTGGAAAGCCTGAAATGGCCCGGCCGCCCGAAGCTCTCCGGCGGCAACCCGGCCTGGTGTTACATGATCGACAGTGACTGCGGCAGCTTCGCGCTGTTCGTCGGGCATACGGAACCGAGCGAAAGCGACGGCCGCGCCTGGCCGTTCGAAGTCTGGGTCAACGGTGCAGAACAACCGCGCGGCCTCGGCGCCATCGCCAAAACGCTATCGATGGACATGCGCGCCAACGATCGCGGCTGGCTGAAACTCAAGCTCGACACGCTGGCAAAGACACGCGGCGACGACAGTTGCGCGATTCCCTTCCCGCCCGATGGCGAACCGCGCCAGATGCCCAGCCTGGTTTCCGCCGTCGCGCAACTACTGCGCTGGCGGCTGGAAGACCTGAACGCGCTCTACGGTGCAGGCGAAACACCTGTCCTCGACGCGCTGTTCTCGCACAAGGAACCGAAAACCGGCACCGACGGCACCCTGTCCTGGACCGTCGACGTGCTCAACCCGCATACCGGCGACGACTTCGTCCTTGGCCTCAAGGAAATCACCCTGCCGGATGGTGTCACCCGGCCTTACTCGGTCTGGCTCTCCGGTGAATACCCGCGCGCGCTCGACGGCCTGTGCAAACTGCTCTCGCTCGACATGCGCGTGATGGACCCGGCCTGGATCGGCATGAAACTGCGCAAACTGCTGAACTACCCGGAACCGCTGGGCGACTTCATGGCCTTCGTGCCTGGCGCATCAAAACAGACCAACTGGCCGTCCACCATCGCCTACCTCGCCCGCCTGATCATCCACCGCTACGCCATGCTCGGCATCCTCACCGAAGAAGGCCTGCCGGTGAAGGAGATGGGCATCCTGCAAACCCCCGCCCTGCCAGCATCCAGCAGCGGCGAACCGGCCAAGGTCATCATGACCGGCGCGGTCTGCAAGGAATGCGGCAACGCCACGGTGATCAAGAAGGATGGGTGTGATTTCTGCACCGCGTGCGGGGCGGTAGGGGCGTGCGGTTAGACGTTGGAAGCTGTCGGTGACCGCATAAAGTGAAATCTGGACCGCATAAAGTGAAATCCTAGACTCCAATTAGTGAAATCAATTAGCCCCAGTGATTCGTCACTGGGGGTTTTCATACTGATTACTGATATCAGCGTTGGTTTGCGTCTAACGGCTTGTCGGGCTGGGGCCAGCCTCAGAACTGGCTGTACTCAGCTCACCCGGCCAGTGAACTGGTCACCCATGCCTGGCTACAACAGCACTCGGGCCTGGGCGACCTGATTGGCTTTGGCTTCGAGTCGATGGATATGAACCGCCTGTACCGGCATCCGACGCGCTGTTCAAGCACCGCGATGCCTTGCAAGATCACCTGTTCGCCCAAGCCCAGTCGCTCTTCGGCTTCAGCCCGACCATCACCCTGTACGATCTGACCAACACCTATTTCGAGGTGTATCTGCGCCGGTGTCGCCAAGGCCAAACGCGGCCACAGCAAGGAGTCTCGTAGCGACTGCCTACTGGTCACGCTGGCCGTAGCGCTTGACTCCAGTGGCTTCGTGCGGCGCTCAAAAGTCTTTGCCGGCAACGCCAGTGAGCCCGTGACCCTCAAGGACATGCTCACCAGTCTGAACGCAGCCCCTGGGGCCACCGTGGTGATGGATGCGGGCATTGCCACTGAAGCGAACCTGACTTGGCTGCGTGAGAACGGCTACCACTACTTGGTCAAATCTCGCCTGCGCGAGCGCCAGTTCGATCCCGAGGGGGCTACTGAGGTGAAGACCGCCGGTGATGTCACGATCAAGATGAACCGAGTCATTGATGCCCAGGGTCAGGTGCTGCTGTACTGCCACTCACCGGCGCGCGCGCAAAAGGATCGGGCCATTGATGATGCGAAAGCCGCCGGTTTTGAGGCGGCATGCGAGAAATTGAAGGATGGACTCGTCAAGCCGCGTGGCGCCAAGGATGTGGAGACGATCATGGAGCGTCTGGGTCGGGCCAAGCAGCGTTTCTCACGGGGCGCGCAGCACTACGAGGTGCAGGTTATCAAGGACGAGACCCAGTTGACCGCGGTCGACATCACCTGGAGTAAGCGCATCAAGCCTGGTAGTGCAGCGGCGCACCCGGGGGTGTACTGTCTGCGCACGAATCTGCTTGATTTGGACGATGCCATCCTGTGGCGGACCTACGTGATGTTGACGGATCTGGAGTCGGTGTTTCGCTCGCTCAAGCCGGACTTGGGTCTGCGCCCGGTGTTTCATCAGGTGGAGTGCCGGGTGGAGGGGCATTTGTTCATCAGTGTGCTGGCTTACCACTTCGTCCACATGCTGCGTACGCAGCTCAAGTCCAAAGGCATTGATGACAGTTGGTCAACCTTGCGCGAGACCTTGTCCGTGCAGCGACGCTTGACTGTCACGATGACTCGCCGCGATGGGCGCACCGTGCATGTGCGCAATTCCAGCCGGCCAGAGCCGCGTCATCAAAGCATCAACGAGATTCTGGGCCACGCGCTCAATCCAGGCGGTACGCAGCGCACAGTGATTTAGCGCTGCAACGCAGCAGCGATGCTATGAAACCCAGTGCGGCATTACACGAATGTAGTGCCATACACGCCGAAAATATTCACTAAGTTATTGATATTATTTTGATTTGTAGTGCCTTATGACAAAGATAGGTTAATGCCACCGCGCCACATCTCGACTCTGCCAGATGAGGCGGCACTCGATGTTGTCGATCAGCCGGGTGCGACCCAGATGGGCGGCGGCGAGGATGACCAGATCGGTTTCGTTTGCCTTCGGCGGCGTCAGCGTTGCCTGGCTGCGTACGGCGATGTAGTCGACCTGCCAGCCGTGGGTGGTGAGTTCATCCGCCATCGCCTGTTCGATACTGGAAAATTCGCCATCGCCCGATTCGATGCGTTGCGCCGCTGCGCGCAGAAGGCGATACAGGCGAGGTGCTTCTGCGCGTTCTGACTGACATAGATAGCCATTGCGTGAGGACAGCGCGAGTCCATCCTCAGCGCGGCCGGTTTCGCCTTCCAGCATGATGATGGGCAGGTTGAACTGGCGCACCATGCTTTTCAGGATGAATAGCTGTTGGTAATCCTTCTTGCCGAAGGCGGCGTAGCGCGGCTGAACCATGTTGAACAGTTTCAGTACAACGGTGGCGACTCCCTGGAAATGGCCGGGGCGAAAGGCGCCGCAGAGGGTGTCGGCGAGCGGCGGTTGCACGCTGTAGATTTGCGCTTCCGGGTACATCTCGTTGACGTCCGGGGCGAACACGATGTCGCAGCCGGCGGCTTGCAGTTGTGCGCAATCGGCTTCGAGGGTGCGCGGGTAGCGATTGAAATCCTCGCCGGTGCCGAATTGCAGCGGGTTGACAAAGATGCTTGAGACGATGGGGCCACTGTGTTGCGGACAAGCGCGCCGCGCCAGGTTGATCAGCGAAATATGGCCGCTGTGCAGGTTGCCCATGGTTGGCACGAAGGCGGTTTCGCGCGCATCGGCCAGCGCGCTGCGCAGTTCGCTGACGGTGTGGATCAGGCGCATCAGAAGGTGTGCTCCGGGCCGGGGAATTCGCCGGATTTGACCGCTGCGACATAGGCGCGGATCGCCGCGGCCAGGTCGCCGGCGCCGGCCATGAAGTTCTTCGAGAAGCGCGGCGGCTTCGGCGTCAGGCCGAGAAGGTCTTGCAGGACCAGTACCTGGGCATTGCAGTACGGGCCGGCGCCGATGCCGATGCTGGGGATGCGCAGGCGTTGGGTGACGGTTTCCGCCAGCACGGCGGGAATCGACTCCAGCACCAGCATTTGCGCGCCGGCGCTTTCCAGGTCGCTGGCGTCTTGCAGCAATTGGGTCGCGGTGCTGGCGTCACGCGCCTGGGCGCGGTAGCCGGTGAGGTTGACCGATTGCGGCAACAGGCCAAGATGGGCGCAGACCGGGATGCCGCGTTGGCTGAGGAAGCGCACGCTTTCAAGCATGATCGCGCCACCTTCGAGCTTGACCATGTTGGCGCCGACGGCCATCAATTTGGCGGCGGCGTCGAATGCCTGTTGCGGGCTTTTCTGGTAGCTGCCAAAGGGCAGGTCGGCCACCACGAATGCGCCGCCAGCCGCACCGCGCACGACCGCGTCGGTGTGGTAGATCATCTGTTCCAGCGTGACCGGCAGGGTGGAGGTGTGGCCTTGCACCGTCATTCCGAGCGAGTCGCCGACCAGCAGAACATCGACGCCGTTGTCCACCAGCAAACGCGCGAAGCTGGCGTCATAGCAGGTCAGCACGCTGAGTTTTTCGCCTTTCTCGGCGCGGGCAAGTAGTTGCGGCAGATACATGTCGGAGCCTTCCGAGTTTCGAATGCTGAAAATGGCCTGGTTCAGGCGCCTAGATTGAAGAATTCGCGCGCACCGCGCATGTCCTGGATGCGTTGCAACAGTAATTCGAAATCTGCATCCTTGTCGGCGAAGTTAAGGTTCTCGCTATTCACGATCAGAAGCGGTGAGGCTTCGTAATGATAGAAAAACTCGCTGTAAGCCTTTGATAGCTCGTTCAGATAGTTTTCATTGATCTGGCGTTCATAGGCGCGGCCGCGTTTTTTTACGCGTTCAAGCAACGCGCTGGGTTTGGCTTGCAGATAAATCACCAGATCCGGTGCCGTGGCTTGAGGTTTCAGGCCTTCATAGAGCTGGTGATAAAGGCGATATTCGGTGTCGTCGAGCAGCAGCTTGGCGAACAGCAGGTCTTTTTCAAGCATGAAATCGGCGACCCGGGCTGCACCGAACAGTTCATCCTGCACCAGGTGGCGCGCCTGATCGACGCGGGCCACCAGAAAGAACAGTTGCACCGGCAAGGCGTAGCGTCGGCGATCTTCATAGAAACGCGGCAAGAATGGGTTTTCTTCGGTGTTTTCCAGAATCAGTTCAGCGTTCAGGTGCGCCGCAAGCTTGCGCGCCAGGCTGGTCTTGCCTGCGCCAATCGGGCCTTCAACAACAATGTGGCGGAAACGGCTGAACATGGAGAAATGAGAAGAATTGGGAAGAAACAGGAAGAAGCGGAGAAAACTACTGACAGCGAGTGGCGCGCGTCGCAGTTTCGGATGCCAGCGGGATGATGTCGCTGACATCGGTTTTTGCCAGGCAGTCGGCGACCCGGCCATGTCCGGGGATCAGCGCATCTGGGGCAATTTCGGCCAGCGGCAGCAGGACAAAGGCGCGCTCGGTCATGCGCGGGTGCGGCAGCGTCAGGCCATGCTCGTGCATGACCAGGCCATCGTAAAGCAGCAGATCGAGATCCAGGCTGCGCGGCGCATTCTTGAAGGTGCGGTTGCGGCCGTGCCGGGCTTCGATCTGCAACAGGGCGGCGAGCAGGGCGCGAGGTGACATCTGGGTGACGATGGCCGCTGCCGCGTTGATGAAATCCGGCTGCTCCGCGAAGCCAACCGGCTTCGATTGATAGAGCGATGAACAGGCGATAAGGCGTGTTTCGGGTAGGTTGTCGAGTTGCGCCCAGGCTTGCTCGATTTGGCTGATCGGGTCGCTCAGGTTCGAGCCGAGTGCGATGTAGGCGGCAATTTCAGCCAAGTTTGACCTCGATGGCTGCTTCGTCGGCGGGTTTGCGCGGTCCGCGCTTGCGTCGTTTGGTTTTGCCCTCGCCCGCCTGCGGTTTGATCAGCATGGCTTCGCGTTCGTTGTCGTTGGCATCCGGGAAACGTGTCCACCAATCGGCCAGTTCCTGGGCGGCATCTTCGCCTTTGGCGCGGATCAGCAGGAAGTCGTAACCGGCACGGAAGCGCGGGTGTGCCAGCAGCCGGAACGGGCGTGCGCCGCTGCGTTGTTCAAAGCGGGATTGCAACGACCAGATTTCCTTGATCGTGCCGTCGAAGCGACGCGGAAACGCCAGCACGCGACGTTGGCGTTCGAGTGCCGCATCCATTGCGTCGTAAAGCGCGGATTGATCGCTCTGGCCGCTGTTCCGGTTGCGTTTCAGCTCGGCTTGCATGTCGAACCAGAGCAGGCAGGCGAGCATGAAGGCGGGCGATGCGGAATGGCCCTGGCGAACGCGTTGGTCGGTGTCGTGCAGCGCGACATGGAGTAATTTCTGCCGTTCCGGATCGTCCAGAATGGTGTCGAGCATCGGCAAAATGCCGTGGTGCAGACCTTCCGCGCGCAACTGGCGGACGCCGCGCTCGGCATGGCCGGAGAGCAGCAGCTTCATCATTTCGTCAAACAGACGGGCCGACGGGATGCGTTCCAGCATCGATGCGAGTTCGGCAATCGGGGCGCGCGTGGCGGGATCGATGTGGAAATCGAGTTTGGCGGCAAAGCGGGCGGCACGCAGCATGCGCACCGGGTCTTCGCGGAAGCGCTGGATCGGGTCGCCGATGATGCGCAGTACCTTCTTTTTGGCGTCTTCGACGCCGCCATGCCATTCCCAGACTTCTTCCGTTTCCGGGTCGTAATACAGGGCGTTGACGGTGAAGTCGCGGCGTTCCGCATCTTCCGCCTGGTTGCCGAATACGTTGTCGCGCAACAACATGCCGTCCTCGGCAGTGACGCGGGAATCGTCGTCGTCGTCGCTTTCATCTTCCTTCGGCAACGAGGCGGCACGATAAGTGGTGACTTCGATCGTGTCGGCGCCGCAATAGACGTGCACGATCTGGAATCGCCGACCGATCAGACGCGAACGACGGAATACCTGGCGGACCTGCTCCGGCAAGGCATCGGTGGCGACATCGAAGTCTTTCGGTTCGCGTCCGAGCAACAGATCGCGCACTGCGCCGCCCACCACGAAGGCGCTATAGCCGGCTTCCTTCAGTGCGCGCGTGGTTTTCAGGGCGCAGGAATGGATCTGTTCGCGCCGGATGCCGTGAACTTCGACTGGAATGATGCGAGGTCCGCTGTCGACTTTGGCGGCCGCAGCTTTACCGAAAACTTTTTTGATGAACCGACGAATCATGGTTGCCGGAAGAGATATTCGTTCATGGTGGCGATCTCCTGAGGCGCGAGATTATACACATCGTCCCGATACGGCCGGCCTTGCCCGGACCCGCCCCGCAAGCTACATTAGTGTGGCTTCTGCCGTTCGAATTTACGCTTTCAAGGACTTTTTGCATTGCTCGCTCTCATTCAAGCCGCCGGCTGGCCGATCTGGCCCCTGATCATCGCCTCAGTGCTGGCGCTGGCCATCATTTTCGAGCGCGTTTACAGCTTGCGCCGCACGATTGTGGTTCCGACCAGTCTGCTCGACCAGGTGTTGAGCAATCTGCGCCAGCACGGGCCGAATCCTGATCTGCTGCGGGCGCTGTCTGAAGGTTCGCCATTGGGGCGGGTGTTGGTTGCCGGTATCCGGAATGTTGGCAATAGCCGCGATCTGATGAAAGAGTCGCTGGAAGAAGCCGGCCGGGCGGTAGCGCATGATCTGGAACGTTACCTGATGACTTTGGGCACGATAGCTTCGGTGGCGCCGTTGATGGGTTTGCTCGGTACGGTGGTGGGCATGGTGGAGATTTTCGGCTCGCAGTCGCCTACTGGCGGCAACCCGGCGGCATTGGCGCATGGCATCTCGGTGGCTTTGTACAACACCGCATTCGGTTTGATCGTGGCCATTCCAAGCATGATTTTTTATCGTTTCTTTCGCGGTCGGGTGGACGCTTTCCTGGTGGAAATGGAACAACAGGCGGTGCGTCTGGTTGACATGATCCACAGTGAACGGAAGTAAATCAGCATGCAATTTCGTCGCAGCCGGCGCGATGAACCGGAAATCAATCTGATTCCTTTGATCGACGTGCTGTTGGTGGTGCTGATTTTTTTGATGGTCACCACGACCTACGCCCGTTTTTCAGAATTGCAGATCAATTTGCCCGAAGCCAAGGGCGATAGCGCGAAAGAAGCCCCGCTTCAGATCAATGTGGGTGTCGATCAACATGGCGCCTATTCAATCAATGATGCCGCGGCGGCAGGTGCTTCGGTCGATCTGTTGGTCGAAGCATTGCAGGCGGCGGCGGGCGGCGAGAAAGATCCGGTCGTGGTGATTTCAGCGGATGCCCAGACCACCCACCAGGCGGTCATTCGGGTCATGGATGCGGCGCGGCGAGCGGGTTATCCAAGGGTGACCTTTGTGACGCAGAGCACTGATGGCGGCAATTAGGCGTCCGTTTTTTTCATGACATTTTCATGATGTCCCGTCGCAAGACGCCTCCTTTAGGGGCTGTCCGTGAATAATCTGGATAGTTATCGGTGTCCTGGTGGGATGCGATGCAAGGCGCCGGCTGCGCAGCATGGTCATTCCCTGCAAGCGGCCGGCAACGTGGCAGCGCGACCACCAGTGCAGTCCAGAATGTCCAGGTTATTCAGGGACAGCCCCTTGGTTCGATCTTCGAGCCCGCTTTGATCGACGCGTTGCTGCGCTGCTGGTATGGGCGCTGTCCAGTCTGGTTTGTTCCGATACATCTGCTGCTTGCGCTGCCGTCGAGCCTGGCTTTCGGGGCGTTGGTCAGGCTGCGGCGACGACTGTTTCAATCCGGTTGGCTGCGGGTCGAGCATTTGCCCGTGCCCGTGATCGTGGTGGGCAATCTGACTGTCGGCGGTTCCGGCAAGACGCCGCTGACCTTGGCCCTGGTACGTTGGTTGCGGCAGGCTGGTTATTCGCCGGCTATTGTCAGCCGAGGCTATGGCGGCAGCGCAAAAACGCCGATGCCTGTGTTGCCGGATAGCGATCCGGCGACGGTGGGCGATGAGCCGGTTTTGCTGGCGCGGCGAGCCGGATGCCCGCTCTGGATCGGGCGAAGACGGCCTGATGCGGCGCGACAACTGCTGGCTTTCCATCCGGAAGTGGATGTGTTGATTGCCGATGATGGCCTGCAACATCTCGCCCTCGGCCGCGACATTGAACTGGTCGTCGTCGATGCGGTGCGCGGTTTCGGCAATCGCCATTTGCTGCCTGCCGGCCCGCTGCGAGAACCTTTGTCGCGTCTGAGCGAGGTGGATGCAGTGGTGGTCAATGGCGTCCAGACACTGTCTTTGCCGGCTGGCTGCCCACGTTTTTTGATGCAGATTGCTGGCGTGTGCTTTGTCAATCTGGCTGATCCGAAGCGTTGGATTGCGGCAGCCGATTTCCCGGCTGAGTTTGCCGATCTGTTCGCTGCCAGCCCGCCGAATGCGATTGCCGGCATCGGCCACCCGGAGCGCTTCTTCAATCAACTCGCGGCGCTCGGGATCAACGCGACGACGCAGGCCTTTCCCGATCACCATGTGTATGTCGAGTCCGACCTGCCGGCTGGCACTGTTTTGATGACGGAGAAGGATGCCGTCAAATGCGCCAGCATCGGCAATCGACTGGGACGCCAGGATCTCTGGTTTCTTGCGGTTGACGCCGATGTCGATGCCGGATTAAAAACCTTGATCATTGATCATCTGAACCCACGAAAGAGAGACTCAAATGGACCCGAAATTGCTTGAAATCCTGGTTTGCCCGCTGTGCAAAGGCCCTCTGGTACATCACCGGGAGGCGCATGAATTGATCTGCAAGGCGGATCGTCTCGCGTTCCCGATCCGCGATGGCATTCCGGTCATGCTGGTCGATGAGGCGCGACGCCTTGAGGAAACCGAAGAAGTGGCCTGACCGGTCAGCCGAAAGGTCAGCTGAAGTGGCCGCTGCATTCCCGTTGCAGGCTTTGCTGGAGCATTCGCGGCATCGGATGGAAGTGGCGGAGCGACTGTTGCGTGCGTTGAAGCGGAAAGAAGATTTGGCGCAACAGCGTCTGCAAGAGTTGCATGGCTTCAAGTCGGAATATCAGGCACGCCTGTCCGGCGATCGCGCGGTAGTGATGGACATCATTCTGCTGCGTGATTTTTATGTCTTCCTGTCCAAGCTGGATAACGCCATCGCGCACCAGAATGGTGAAGTGACGAATGCGCAGACGCATTGGAAAGTCGCGCATGACAACTGGTTGGCGCTGCGGCAGAAGGTCAAAGCATTCGAAACATTGGCGGATCGACACGTCAAACAGGAAATTCAGAAACAGGAGAAGCGGGAGCAGCGTTTAACGGACGAAACCGCGCTTCGCAAGCATGCGAATCGGGATGAAGGGTCGTACTGATTCTGCGGGAGTGGGTGGTTTCTGATCGATTTTTGAACGTTCCGGCACGCCATTTGCTTTATCTCCGTCCAGACGGAATGGAGAAGTCTCATGGCGAATATTCAAGCGGCAATGCCGGCAAAGTTTTTGCAAATTGCCGGCGAGAACAAATTGATCGCAACAGGGGGGGGGGCGGAAAAAGTTGGCACAACGGGGAGCCTCCAACTGACCTCGTTTTTCGGAGTTCTGAAATCTCAGTTGTCCAAATCGGATGCGTTGCCGGAAGGTTTGACGGGGATTCGATCCGATATGTCGACCAAACTTCAGTCAGTGCTTCCGTCCGAGTCTTCGTTCGAGGCGATGCTGGAGGGGGCGACCGAAGCAAGTGCAACAAAGAAGCTGTTGGCTGATTTGAATGATGATGTCGGCACATCGGAAGCAGTCGCGCCGGTGACAACAGCTGCCGCCGCTTCTGTTCTTGCTGTGTCGGCAAACATGGCTTCGCCAAAGGCGGAAGCTGTGCTGCCAAAAGAAACAGAATCGGAAGCAAGCGCGGCGGAACAGAGTGAAATTGCCAGTTTGACCTCGGTTGCCGGCGCCAAGCCAGAAGCCTTAATCAAGGCCAATGAGGCGGCAATTGCTGCCGTCACCGGGCAAGGCTTGCCGCAAAGCAGATCATCTGCCAAGTCTTTGGACTCAAAATCTATCTTGAATGCGCCAGGTCTCCAATCCAGGCGTGATGAGGCGGTTTCCGGCGACGCTACATCGGCATTCGGCATGCGCGTGGATACAAGCACGACCGCCTCCGCCACCAGCCTTAACGGCAGCAGTGCTGCGACCAGTACCTCCGCGGCGGCTTCCCTGACAGCCACAACAACGTCAATCGCCACACCAACCGTCGCAACATCAAACAATCCGATTGCGCTGGCGCATCCCTTCGATCAGGCATTAAGGCAGGCTGAAACCAGGATTAATGCGGCTATTGAAACTTCGGTAAGGAGTCCGGCATTTCCGGCGGAACTGGGGGACAAGGTGGTTTGGCTGGCTTCCAGGCAGGGGCAATTTGCCGAGCTTTCACTCAACCCGCCGCAAATGGGCGCGCTCGAGGTTCGCTTGAACCTGAGCGGAACTGGCGATGCCAGTGCGCAGTTTTTCTCTCCCAACCCGATCGTGCGCGAGGCGATCGATGCGGCCTTGCCGAGGTTGCGCGAGATGCTGGCGCAAGCCGGAATCAATCTGGGGGAGGCGGAGGTGCGTGAGCACGCTTTTGGACGTCGTGAACAATCCGACATGCGCGACCAGAACACTGCGCAAGAGGCCGAAATCCCGCTACATCAGTCCGTTATGGCTGGCATCGGCGGGGCTCGTTCGGCTGGCGTGGGCTTGGTCGATCTCTATATTTAATCCCCTGTTTACAGGCTAATTCAAAAAACCCATGCCATAGGCAGGGCGTGGGTTTGTTTGCCTGCTTGTCATCTCATAATAAAGAACATAAGCTTCTTCAAGGAACGTTCTGTTTTTGTTTGATATTTCAACAAGACAATTTCATTTGAGGGCGAGATGGCTAAAGAGGAACCGGCAGCGGAAGTTGTGGCGCCAAAGAAAAAGGGCAAGATGCTCATCATTCTGGCAGTTGTCGGGGTGTTGGTGATTGGCGGCGGGGTTGGGGCCTATCTGCTGCTTTCCAAGCCGGCTGCCGAGAAGACGGCGGCGCATGGCGATGAAGCCGGGGGCGAAGAAGCTGCCGAGGAAGAGGGGGGTGAGGGTAATGCGCATGCGCCTATCTACGTCAAGCTTGAAGCGTTCACGGTCAATCTGGCCGATCAAGAAAGCTATCTGCAAACCGAAATACAACTGTTGGTTGCAGATGCCACGCTGGGCGAGAAGATGAATGCCCGTTTGCCGGAAGTGCGAGATGCGATGATTCGACTGTTGTCCAGCAAAACTGCGGAGGAACTGTCGCAGCAGGAAGGCAAGGACAAGCTGGCGAGTGAAGTTCAGAAGCAAATCAATGACGTGTTGGGTATCAAGGGCAAACTCAAGGGGGTGAAGAAAGTGCTGTTCGGAGCCTTCATCATTCAGTAACCGACGGGAGCCACGTGGCGGACGACATTCTTTCCCAGGAAGAAGTTGACGCACTCCTGCGCGGGGTCACCGGCGAGTCCGAGGAAGCTGCAGCAGAAGAGGGTGTTGGGGGAGTTCGCGCCTACGATATTGGCCGTCAGGAACGTATCGTGCGTGGGCGGATGCCCACGTTGGAAATCATCAACGAGCGCTTCGCGCGCAATTTCCGAATCGGCTTGTTCAACTTGATGCGGCGTACCGCCGAGATTTCGGTGGCGCCGGTCACAGTCATCAAGTACAGCGAATTTGTGCGGAATCTGGTAGTGCCGACCAATCTGAACATGGTTCACATCCATCCGCTGCGTGGTACTGCGTTATTCGTGTTTGATCCAAATCTGGTGTTTCTGGTGGTGGATAACCTGTTTGGCGGCGACGGTCGCCAGCATATGCGGGTCGAAGGGCGCGATTTCACGCCGACCGAGCAACGCATCATCAAGAAAATCCTCGAAGCGGTATTCGAGGAAATGAGCAAGGCGTGGGAAAGCATTTATCACGTCGAGTTCGAATTCATTCGCTCTGAAATGAATACCCAATTCGCAAATATTGCGACACCGACCGAAGTCGTGGTGGTCAGCACTTTCAATATCGAGCTTGGCGCCGGCGGCGGCGATTTTCACGTCTGCATTCCCTACAGTATGATCGAGCCCATTCGCGATCAGCTCACCAGTTCCATGCAGGCTGATCGTGCCGAAGCGGACGAGCGATGGGTGACTCAAATGTCATTGCAAGTGCAGGACGCAGAAGTCGAATTGGTGGCGAACCTGGGTCAGGCGCCAGTGACTTTGCGTCAGATTGTCGATCTCAAGGTGGGTGATGTGATTTCCCTGGATGTACCTGAAGCCGTGATTGCCCAAGTGGATGGCGTGCCGCTGTTCCAATGCCACTATGGGCAGAAGAACGGCCAGTTGGCGCTCAAGGTGGATCGGATTCTGCAGGAACAGGATCGTATTTCCTGCGCGGGAGGCAAGCGATGAGCGAAGACGCGGAACAGAAGGAAGAGGATATTTCCGCTGACGACTGGGCCGCTGCTCTGGCCGAGCAGGAGACCGCCGCACCGGCTGAATCCGGTGCTGACGACGATTGGGGCGCCGCGCTCGCCGAGCAGGACGCTGCGGATAAGGTGCTTGCCGCGAGTGCAGCACCTGCAGCCGCCGCATCCACGTCCAAATCGGCCAGCACCGAGACGGAAACTCGCGCCGCGCAGATTTTCCAGAATCTCAGCGCCGACCAAGTCCAGCCCCCGGCAAAGAATCTTGACCTGATCCTCGATATTCCGGTTCAACTCAATGTCGAACTCGGACGCACCAAGATCGCCATACGCAACCTGTTGCAGTTGGCGCAAGGCTCAGTGGTCGAGCTGGATGGACTCGCAGGCCAGCCGATGGATGTACTGGTCAACGGTTGCCTGATTGCTCAGGGCGAAGTGGTCGTCGTGAACGATAAATTCGGCATTCGTCTGACCGATATCATCAGCCCGGCTGAACGTCTGCATCGGTTGAATCGATAGCGTTCAAACAATGAATTCCCGTTCCATTTACCGCAAGGGGACTTGCGTCCTCGCTACTTTGTTTGCGTTGGCGACGGCCTCTGTTCATGCCGCAGTCGAGCCAGGTCCGGTATCGACCTCCAGCGCTTTGCTGCAAGGTTTGCTTGGATTGGGCATGGTGTTGGCCGCGTTGGCCGCCTTCTTCTGGTTTTTGCGCCGGTTTTCTCCCGGCCAGAGTGCCGCCCAAGGGGCCGTGAAGGTGGTCGGCGGCGTCATGCTGGGGCCACGTGAGCGACTGGTGGTGGTCGAAGTCGGGGAAACCTGGTTGTTGCTTGGCGTCGGTGGTGGACAGGTCAGCACTTTGCATACTTTGCCGCGTCCGGAAGGTTATACGCCGGCTGTACCGAATCTTCAGACCGGAGGTTTGCCTGATTTCGCCGACAAGCTGAAGGCGCTTTTGTCGAAACGTCAGGCTTGAGGTGGTGATGAGGCTCGCATCGCGTGTCTTGCTTGGCCTCGCCATGCTGTCGCCGGCCTTGGCAATGGCAGCACCGGGAATTCCCGCTTTCTCGAGTTCGCCCGGCGCCGGCGGTGCAACCAATTACACGTTCAGCATCGAAGCGCTGCTGTTGCTCACTTCGCTGACCTTTTTGCCGGCAGCGCTGCTGATGATGACCGCGTTCACTCGCATCGTGATCGTTCTTTCGCTGTTGCGTCAGGCCATGGGTACGATGAATTCGCCACCCAACCAGGTGATCATCGGGCTATCCCTGTTTTTGACCTTTTTCATCATGGCGCCGGTGTTCGACAAGATTTACGACTCTGCCTGGAAACCCTATTCCGATAACCAGATCAGTCTGGTGCAAGCCGCCGACCTGGGTGTGCAGCCGTTGAAATCATTCATGTTGAAGCAGACCCGGCAGGAAGACCTGGCCTTGTTCATCGGCCTGGCCAAGGTGCCGCCGCTGAATGCGCCGGAGGACACGCCGCTCAAGGTGCTGGTGCCGGCGTTCATCATCAGCGAACTGAAAACTGCATTTCAAATCGGCTTCATCGTCTTCATTCCATTTCTGATCATCGATATGGTGGTCGCCAGCATTTTGATGTCGATGGGCATGATGATGCTGTCGCCAGTGCTGGTTTCTCTGCCCTTCAAGATCATGCTGTTTGTTCTGGCGGATGGCTGGAATCTGCTCATCGCCTCGCTGGTGCAGACTTTCCAGATATGACTGCCAACCTCTGACCGCCAAGCCGTGATTTCACTCAGATGACACCCGATACCGTCGTCGCCATCATTCGCCAGGCGCTTGAAGTCGCCATGCTGGCTGCTGGGCCCATGTTGCTGGCCTCGTTGTTGACCGGGCTGTTGATCTCGGTGTTTCAGGCGGCGACGCAGATCAATGAAATGACCCTGTCGTTCATCCCGAAGATTCTGGTGATGTTCATCGTGCTGGTGGTAACCGGCCCCTGGGCGCTCCAGTTGCTGGTCGATTACATCAAGCGCCTGATCGGCAGCATCCCGACACTGATCGGCTAGCACCCATGCTTACGCTGTCCTCGGCTGACCTGGACACGATGCTGGCGCTGTTCTTCTTTCCATTTGTTCGCATTCTGGCCTGGCTGTCGTTCGATCCACTGCTGGGCAACAAAGCGGTGCCGACACGGGTCAGGGTCGCATTGGCGATGGTGCTGGCGATGGTGGTGACGCCGATGTTGCCGGTCGATACGCCCTTGCAACTGACCTCCGGGGATGGCGTGCTGATTCTGTTGCAACAGATCGCGATCGGGGCCGCCCTTGGTTTTGCGTTGCGCATCGTGTTCACCGCGGTTGATTACGCCGGCCAGTTGATGGGCTTGCAAATGGGCCTCTCCTTCGCCACCCTGTTCGACCCGGTGAATGGTGCGCAAACCCAGGTGGTGGCGCAGTTGCTGGTGCTGACCGCAACGCTGATCCTGTTCGCTTTCAATGGCCATCACCTGGTCATTACCGCGCTGGTGCAGAGTTTTCAGGACATTCCAATTGGCGCCACCCTGTCGCCGGACGGGTTTGCCATGCTGGCGCACTGGGGCGGCGTGCTGTTCGAGGTCGGGCTGCATATTTCACTGCCGGTGACTGCCGCTCTGCTGGCGACCAATCTGACCATTGGCATGATGTCGCGTGCCTCGCCGCAATTGAACATCTTTGCGATCGGTTTCCCGCTGACGCTTGGCGTCGGCTTCATCGTGCTCTATCTGGCGCTGGCCTATTTGCCGGCCCGGCTCGATGAATTCTGGCTGCGGGCGGTGCAACTCGGGGCCGGTGCGATGCGTGGTGTCGCCGGGCTTTGAGGTAAAGCAGCGGCCCCGCAAGGAGAGCGTAGAGGGCGGCCGGCCAGTTTGGCTGGTTTCAGCTAAAATCATTTTTTTTCTCGAATCCAGATCGCCATGTTTACTGGCAGCCTCGTTGCACTCGTTACTCCCATGCTTGCCGATGGGTCTTTGGATATGCCGCGTTTCCGGACATTGATTGATTGGCATATCGATCAAGGCACCGATGGCCTGGTCATCGTCGGCACTACCGGCGAGTCGCCCACGGTCAATACCGAAGAGCATTGTCTGTTGCTGCGGATCGCAGTCGAGCAGGCTGCCGGGCGGGTACCGGTGATCGCCGGTACGGGGGCGAATTCGACCAGCGAGGCGATCGAGTTGACCCGTTGCGCCAAGGCCGCCGGCGCCGCAGCCGGACTGTCCGTGGCGCCGTACTACAACAAGCCGACACAGGAAGGCCTTTACCGGCACTTCAAGGCGATCGCCGAAGCGGTCGATCTGCCGCTGATTCTGTACAATGTGCCTGGCCGCACGGTGGCTGATATCAGCAATGACACCGCGCTGCGTCTGGCCAAACTGCCTGGCGTGGTTGGCATCAAGGACGCCACTGGCAATATCGAACGCGGTTCCGCACTGCTGAAAGCCGCGCCGGCCTTATTCAAGGTTTACAGCGGCGACGACGCCAGCGGCATGGTGTTGATGCTGCTAGGCGCGGCGGGGGTTATTTCAGTGACCAGCAACGTCGCTCCCAGGCTGATGCATGAAATGTGTGTTGCTGCCCTGAGTGGCGATCTGCCGCGCGCGCGCGCCATTAATTACCAATTGCTCGGCTTGCACCAAAAACTGTTCGTCGAAGCCAATCCGATCCCGGTCAAATGGGCGTTGGCGGAAATGGGGCATATCGAATCCGGTATTCGTTTGCCTCTGGTTCCGATGTCTGACACCTACCACGACACCTTGCGTGTTGCCTTGAAGGAAGCCGGTTCGCTATGAAAATGTTTGCCACGCGTAATATCGCCGCATGGGTCGCACTGGCTGTTACAGCCAGCGGCTGTTCGATGTTTGAAGGCAAGAAAATCGATTACAAGTCGGCCGGCAAGTTGCCCACGCTGGAAGCGCCGCCTGATCTGGTGATGCCTGCCGGAGACAACCGTTTTGTCGTGCCCGACATCAATCCCAAGGGGGCAGCCACCTTCTCCGCCTATGATCGTGACCGTGGTACCAAGCCGCAAGCACCTGGCACCCAAGCCTTGTTGCCGCAGATCGACAAGGTCAGTATCGAACGCGCTGGCGGGCAGCGCTGGATGGTCGTGCAGGCGCCAGCGGCCGAAGTCTGGCCGGTGGTGAAAGACTTCTGGCAGGAACTCGGCTTCATCATCAGCCTGGAAATGCCGGATGCCGGATTGATGGAAACCGATTGGGCGGAGAACCGCGCCAAGCTGCCGCAGGATGGTATCCGGAGCTTTCTCGGCAAGGCGCTCGACAGCTTCTATTCCACCGCCGAGCGCGACAAATTCCGCACTCGTCTGGAACCCGCAGCCGATGGCCGCACCGAGATTTATCTCAGCCATCGCGGCATGGTCGAAGTATTTGAAGGCACCCAGAGTGGTGGCGATCAGGGCCAGGGCAGGACGGTCTGGCAACCACGCCCGGCCAACCCGGAACTGGAAGCTGAAATGCTGCGTCGCCTGATGGTCCGTTTTGGCGTCCAAGAAACCCGCGCCCAGAGCCTGCTGGCCGATAAGGCTGCACCACCGCAGGCGGTTCAGACCCGCAGTCCGGATGCCGCACCCAGCCTCAGCCTGCCGGAGTCGTTCGATCGTGCCTGGCGTCGCGTCGGTCTGGCGCTGGACCGGATCGGATTCGTTGTGGAAGACCGTGATCGCGCCGGCGGCATTTACTTCGTCCGCTATGCCGACCCGGAAGCCAACACCAAGAAGGAAAAAGGATTGCTGTCCAAGTTGGCGTTCTGGAGCTCGTCCGACAGAAAGACCAAGCCGCAGCGCTATCAGGTTCGCTTGAAAGGCACGCAAACCGAGACCGCGCTGGCGGTTTATCTGGATGACGGTGCGCCAGCAAATAATGAAACCGGCAAGCGCATTGCCGGTTTGTTATACGAGCAATTGAAGTAATGCGATTCGGATGTCTCGGCAGCGGCAGCAAAGGCAATGCCTGGCTGGTTCACGCCGGAGACACCCGCGTCATGGTCGATTGTGGTTTCGGCCCGCGTGAAGCCGTCAAGCGCTTGGCCCGACTGGGCGTTGAAGTGAACTCGCTGGACGCCATTCTGGTGACCCATGAGCATGGCGATCATGGCCGGGGCGCTGCGCAACTGGCGAGCAAAGCGCGCTGTTCGGTCTGGCTGACGCAGGGCACACACGCCATGCTGGAGGCGATCGACATCGCGCCGCTGGCGGTCCGGATCGTCGATGGCCTGCAGAAATTCGCCATCGGCGATCTCGAAATCACGCCCTACCCGGTACCGCATGATGCGCGTGAACCGATGCAGTTCGTTTTCTCGGATGGCGCCAGTCGCTTCGGCTTGCTGACCGATGCCGGGCATATCACCCCGCATATGGAAACGGTGCTGGGCGGATGTGATGCGCTGGCGCTGGAATGCAACCATGATGTCGCCCGCCTCGAAGCCGGCAGCTACCCGATTGCACTCAAGCGACGCATCCTCGGTCGCTACGGCCATCTCGATAACGAAGCGGCCGCCATACTGTTACAAAAAATCGCCGGCAGCGGCCTCAAGCATGTGGTCGCCGCGCATTTGTCGGAGCATAACAATTCGCCTGAACTTGCCCGCGCCGCCTTGGCCGGGGTGCTCGGGTGCGGGCATGACTGGATCGGCGTCGCCGATCAGGAAACTGGACTTGATTGGCGGGAAATCTGATGGACGTAATCAAAGGCATCACCCCGGAAACCACCCCGGCGCTGGAGGTGGCAACCAACTTCGACGAACTCGGCCTGGCCGCGCCGATTCTCGCGGCGGTGAAAGAGATGGGCTACAAGACACCCACGCCGATCCAGACGCAAGCGATTCCATTGGTCTTGGCGGGCCGCGATCTGATGGCGCAAGCCCAGACCGGAACCGGCAAAACCGCTGCTTTTGTACTGCCGTTGCTGCAAAAAATGGTGCAGCACGCGAATGCCAGCGCCTCGCCGGCCCGGCATCCGGTGCGCGCCCTGGTCCTCGCGCCAACGCGCGAACTGGCGATTCAGGTGCATGACAGCGTGGTCGACTACAAAAAACATCTGCCGTTGCGCAGCACTGTCGTGTTTGGTGGCGTCGACATGAAAGTCCAGCAAGCCGAATTGCGCGGCGGCGTCGAAATCCTGGTCGCCACCCCTGGCCGTTTGCTTGATCACGCCACCAGCCGCAGCGTGTTGTTGTCACAGGTGCAGTTTCTCGTGCTCGACGAAGCCGATCGCATGCTCGACATGGGCTTCCTGCCCGATCTCAAACGCATCCTCGACTTCCTGCCGACGCAACGCCAGACCTTGCTGTTCTCCGCCACCTTCGACGACAACATCGTCGGTCTGGCGCGCAGCTTTCTGCAGAACCCCCTCAAGGTCGAAGTCGCCCGTCGCAACACCTCGGCTGAAAACGTCGAGCAACTGGTGCACAAGGTAAAGGAAGAAGACAAGCTCGATGCGCTGGTGCGCGTCGTGAAAACGCGTGGCATTGCTCAGGTGCTGGTATTCACCCGCACCAAGGTGTGCGCCGACAAGGTTGGTCATCGCTTGCAGAAACGTGGCATTCAGGCCGCCATCATTCATGGCGACAAGGCGCAGGTGGAACGCTTTGCCGCGCTGGAAGGCTTCAAGCAGGGCAAGGTGCAATATCTCGTCGCCACCGATATTGCCGCGCGCGGCCTGGACATTGTCGAACTGCCCTGCGTGGTGAATTACGAATTGCCCTATGCGCCGGAAGACTACGTGCACCGCATCGGTCGCACTGGCCGCGCGGGCGCTTCCGGTCTGGCCGTCTCGCTGGTTTCGCCGGATGAAGAGCGTTTGTTGGCCGGCATTGAGCGCTTCATCAAGCGCGATTTGAAAGCATCGCCGTTGCCGGAATTCGCGCCACCCGCACAACCGGTTCGCCCGGTCGCGTCAGCGGTGCCAAACACTATCACCAACCCTGTTTCTTCGGCGCCGCCGGTTGCGGCGTCGCAGACATCGGGTTCTCGTTTTGGCCGTTCGCGTGCCGAACCGGTTTGCGCCTTGTTGATGCCGCCAGTCCAGCCTGTTGAAACCTCGTCCCCGGCCGCACCACCAGCATGAGCTCGGATTGGCTTTGGCTGGTCGGTTTGGGCGCGGTCGCCTGGTTTTGGTGGGATAGCCTGCAAAAACGCGAAATCGCAGTCCGCGCCGCCCGCTTCGAATGTGAACGCGCCAGCGTGCAGTTTCTCGATGACAGCGTCGCCCTCAGCAAAATGCGCTTGCGGCGCGACAACAACCAGCGGACCCGCATTTATCGGGAGTACTCATTCGATTACTCCAGCGTCGGTGACGATCGTCAGGCGGGTCGGGTTTATCTGCTCGGCGAGCGGGTTTTGACGGCGAATCTGATTGCTTGAGTCTGTGCAATAATCTGTACATGTTTAATTCTCTGTACGGAGTCGTCTCATGCGCGCCATCACCTATACCGAAGCCCGTAACAACCTTGCCGCTGAACTCGACCGCGTCAACGACGATTACGACGTCACCATTATCACCCGCCAGAAATCCGAAGCCGCCGTGTTGATGTCGCTCAAGGAATACGAGTCGTTGATGGAAACGGCGCACTTGCTTCGCAATCCCAAGAATGCGATGCGGTTGATGAAATCTATTGAAAATATCGAAAATCGCCGCAACATTGAACGCCACGAGTTGATCGAAGAATGATCTCCTTTGAAAAGGCAGCCTGGGAGGACTACCTCTACTGGCAGCTAAACGACATGGCGATGTTGCGGCGGATCAATCATCTGATCCGCGACATTCAGCGTGAACCATTCACCGGCATCGGTAAACCGGAAGCGCTCAAATTCAACTTCAGCGGTTACTGGTCACGCCGTATCGATGACGAGCATCGCGTGGTTTACAAGGTGGATGGCGAGGAGGTCGTTATTGCTCAAATACGCGGGCATTACGAATAGGCGTTTAACCTGTTTCACGGCAAGCCCGCTAAAAGCCTTCGTCTTCCCGCAAATACCGCCACTGTCCCAGCGGCAGATGGCCGAGCACAACGCGGCCGATGCGCACTCGCTTCAATCCGATGACAGTCAGGCCGACCAGGTCGCACATGCGGCGAATCTGGCGTTTGCGGCCTTCTTTCAGGATGAAGCGAAGCTGGTCTTCGTTCTGCCAGGCCACTTGCGCCGGGCGCAGTTTCTTGCCGTCAAGTTCGAGGCCGTGGTTGAGCAGTTGCATGCCGTGTTCGCTGAGCTGGCCCTGCACCCGCACCAAATATTCCTTCTCGATATCGGAATCGTCGCCGATCAGTTGCTTGGCGATGCGGCCGTCCTGGGTCAGTACCAGCAGGCCGGTGGAATCGATGTCGAGGCGGCCGGCGGGGGCGAGGCCTTTCAGGTGGTTGCCGTTGAATTCCGGGCCACCGCTGCCCTGCCAGAAGGCTTCCGGGCGGATCAGCACGACGGCTGGTTTGTAGCCGGGTTCGGGCTGGCCGGAGACGTAGCCGACCGGTTTGTGCAGCAGGATGGTGACGCGTTGTTGCTGGGCTTTCTGGGCTTGCTTGCCGAGTTCGATCTTGCATTCGGGATTGACCCGCGTGCCCAGCTCGGAAATCGGCTGGCCATCGACGAAGACCAGGCCGCGTGCAATGTAGCTGTCGGCTTCGCGGCGCGAACAGATGCCGCGCTCGGACATCAGCTTGGATAGGCGGATGCCGTCCGGGTTGGGCGTTGGCGGCAGATTGGCCATTACGCGCAACCCGCACTGGTGGCGGCCTGTCGATGCACCCAGTCGGCGCCCAGGCTGCCCCAGAGACTTTCCAGATAAGCCGGCGCGCTGACTTCCGCCAGTTTGCCGCGGGCTTCGGCCAACAGCGCTTCGCAATGTGCGATGCCATCCGGTTCGCAGCGGGTATTGGCTTCGGCGAGGAATTGCGTCAGGTAATCGACATGGCGATGGTAGAGCGTGATGTCGCGCTGCTGCTTGATGCTCAAGCGTTGCTTGTACCAGTCGCTGGCGAGCAGATTTGCCTTGCTGAACAGATTGCGAATGTCCGGGTGCGACAGGTCTTTGGCATCGAATTTTCCTTCCGCCATGATGTGCAGCAAGGCCTTCAGCGGCGGGCAGGCGTCATCGATCGAACCGTCGTCGAGATAGCCCTGGGCGACTTTTTGATGCGCTTCGACGATGTGGTTGACGCCATCGACGAAGGCGGCCCGGTTTTGCGTCTCCGGACGCAGCATGGCTTCGTCGAAGACCTGCATCGGGTCGTCGAAAATCTTGCCCAGGAAGGCGTGCATGAAGCGGGTGCTGATGCGATATCCCAGCCGGCTGGCGAGAACCGGTACGCCGTCGCAGTCGAAGTCTTCCAGCTTTTCCAGATACCCCTTTTTGATCATCCAGCTTGCGTCGCGCTGCTCCGGGGTCAGGCGACACCAGATTTCCGGCATCAGGAAACTGATGTCGTGATCGACACGGCGGTTCGGGCCGATGTGGCCAGCCGCGGTGGTGTAGCCGTCATGACCGCACAAAATGAACGAAACCAGCGCGTTGTTGAGGTCGGCGGTGGCGCACAAGGCGTTGAACGGGCCCTTGGTCAGCGCGCCTTCGGAGCCGGCGCCGGTGGTCGAGGGCGACTTGCCGGACAGGCTGGCGATGAAGTCCATGAACAACTCGGGTAATTCCTGGTAGTGGATCGGGCCATACACCGCCAGCGGGCGGATACCCGGTTTCGGCGGGTTGTTGCGGCGGCCGGGCAGCATGGTGTTGACCGGCAGGTGCACCGGGTCGCTGATCCGCATGCGGCGATACAGGCGTGTGCCCATGTCGGCGATGTGGCGTTCGATCGGGTTGACCAAGTCTGGCCGCGCTTGCAGGTAGCGCACGTTGGGACTTGGCTTGCCGTTGACCATTCGCGGATGCGCCGAAGAGACAAAGTAGCCCGTTTCGGTGGCGGCGGCTTCGATGAAACGCTGCATCGGCAGGCTGTAATGATGGAAGGTCAGCACGTCGTCGACCAGTTCGCGCGCGTCATCGCGGGTGAGTGGCTGAAAGTTGGAAATGAAGTTGTCGTCCAGCGTCAGGTCGAGTTCGGTGTGCGGGTCGAGGCCGCGATACTTGGCATCGTCCGGGCGCTGGAACAGGCGGGTTTCGCAGTTGGCGACAATCTTGCATGCGGTGGCGCTGGCGATGCCGGCCTGAGTGTCGCGCAGCAGGCGAGTCGGAATGGTGGCGGAAACGGCGATGTCGTCCGCCAGTTGAACTTTTTGCGCGCCGACAAAATCCTGCCGCACCTTGCACACCCGCCAGGCGCCATCGTCGAGTCGGCCGACCCGCAGGAAGCTGGCTTCCAGGCGGCGACGGTGATACTTGAGTTCGTGCGCCGGACGACCATCGACCAGGTCGACATTGAAATGCTCGCGCCAGTCGTTGCCCCATTCCGGCCGGTAGAAACGCTTGATCACGATGGCCAGCGCGCGAATATGCGGAGGAATCGATTCCAGCCAAGTGTTGAAGGCGTCGGTGTATTCCTCCGACGGGGTCAGCAGGCGAATCACCGAGCCCAAAGTGCGGTTGAGGGCAAACAGGCCGCGTGTGTCCATGCCAGCGGCGGGCGGGGTTTTGAAGCGGTCGCAGAAGCTGTGCCTGAGCAGCGCTTCGACCTGATCGAAGTCGTGTTTAAGGTCTTGCACATAGAACGGGCCGGACAGCAGCGCGCTGACCAGCGACTTGGAAATCTCCGATTTTCCGCCGCCGGAAACGGTGCACGGTTTGTAGCAGAAGGCGCCTTCTGCCTCGCTGCCGACCAGACGCCAGCTCGGTGCATGCGGGTGTTTTTCCAGGTGCACCTTGAAGCCGCACGGGTAGATGTAAGTGTGGCCGGCGAGCAGTTTCAACTGCCGCAGTTCGTTGCTCCAGGCCCAGTTGGCCTGCTGTTCGAGCAGGTCCATGTGGGTGTCTTCCGGCACATAGATGATTTGCGGATAGCGCTTGTCGATGCCGTGGCCTTCCGGATGGAAGTCGATGTCGTCGGCATACAGGCGCAGCATGTCCTGCATCGTGTGACCGTCGGCCAGATAGCGCGAATCGAGGCTGTAGCTGTCGCCCAAGTTGAAGCTGGGGAAGGCCAACGCACCGCCGGAATGCTCTTCTTCGCTGCCACCAAACAGGTTGGCGGCATAACTGATCTGCGACTTGATTTCCTTTTTGCTGTAGCCGAAATAGTTGTCGGCGATCAGGGTCACGATGACGCCATCCATGTCGCGGCAAACAATCTTGAAGGCGCCGCCGTCGTTGTAGCGCTCGTTTTCGTTTTGCCAGCACATGCCGTCGCGTCGTTGGCGCTCGGTGGCGTCATTCCAGTGCGGCAGGCCGACATCTTTCTTCAGCAAGCCGGTCAGATGCGGCGCCAGGATGACGCAGCCGGTATGGCCGGACCAATGTGTCACGTCGAGACCGGCGTCGTTCTGCGGCAGATACGGGTCGCCGGCATTGCCGAAGATGCGCTCGACGAAATCGAGATTCGAGACCAGGCCGCCGGGCGCGAAGAAGCGCGTTTCCATGCGCTTTTCCGGCATCACGCCAGCCACTTCAGGCGACACCAGTGGGCGCAACAACAGCGATACCCACAGCTTCGCGCCGGGTTCCTGGTCGGCGGTGAAGGGCAGGTTGAGCAATGCCTCGGGTGGGTTCATCGCGGCATTGAACAGCGCAGAAAAGGTCACCGCCGGCACCGCTTTTTTGTCCCATGGAATCGGCAGGCCGCCTTCGACGATATGGAACACGCCATCGGTGGTGCGGCGGTCTTTGCTCGGGTTGTGCAGCACACCCTGGCGGACGCGGTAGGAAGTCAGCCATTGCGATTGAAACAGGTCGCCATCGGCCGGCAGCGAAAGTTCGGCGGCAAGTCCGGCGCGGTCGAGCACGAACGGATCGGACGGCAGTTGCACGCTGGCATCCACTCCATTGCGCGCCAGGTAGGCGTTGATGAAATTCTGGATGCGCTGATCGGCCGGGCAGCGATAACCTTGCAACAAGCGACGATGCTGACGATAGTTGCGCAACAGGTCGTCGGCGGTATCCAGCATGTCGTCCGGGTCGCCCATCCAGCCGGGTTGCATCAGGGAGGCGAGTTGCAGGTTGATCTGGCGCACTCGCTTCAGGCGGACAGGGGGAATCGGCTTGCGCGCCGCTTGCAGGGCGCGAGGAAGGTCATTGTTCATGGGGGGCTCGTCGATTAGTACTGACTTATTTTCGCATTAGCGTGTTTCTAAATCACCCGGCGCTGCAACATGGCTCTGTTTTTCTGCTTAGCCGTTCATGTCTCTGAACTGCGCGTTCCTCTGTCAGTGGTTGCCGAAGGGAGCGTCAGTGGCTGTATTCAAGGATAATTTGCGGCAGAAAGCAGACACTGGGAGCGCCATGATCGAACAAGTCAGTAGCCGTTTCGAAACCTTGAAGGCCGGCGGTATGTTGCCGTCGCCGCAGGGCGTCGCTTTGGCTGTGCTGGAACTGACGCAGAAACACGATGCCAGCATCCAGACGCTGACCCATCTGGTGCAGACCGATCCGGCCATGTCTGGCCGGATCTTGCGCTATGCCAATGCGGTGCATGGCGGCAGCCTGCGCCATATTGCCTCGCTGCCGCACGCCATTGTTTTCCTCGGCCTGTTTCGCGTGCGCCAGATCGCGCTCGGTTTTTCCCTGATTGACCATTACCGCAGTGGCGCCTGCAAAGCTTTCGATTACCTCGGCTACTGGACGGCATCGCTGGCCACCGGGATTGCAGCGCAGCAGGTATCAGAACAGGCCCAATGTCCGTCAGATGAAAGCTTTACCTGTGGCTTGCTGTCCGGCGTCGGCCGGTTGGCGCTGGCGACGGCGTTCCCGCTCGAATATGGCAGTTTGTTGCTGGAAAACCTGCCTGATCTGGCTTTGTGCGAACAGGAAACTCAGCGTTTCGGCCTTGATCATGCCGCGCTATCGGCTGAATTGCTGCAGGACTGGGGCTTGCCGGAAATCTTCCATCAGGCGGTGCGCTATCACGAGTTGCCCACTGAGGCGCCGTTTGCTGCCGGTTCCCGCGCCCAGGCGCTGACTTCCGCGTTGCATTTCGCCGCCAAGGTCGGCGCCTTGCTCAACCTGGATGCCGCGCAACGCTGGGAACGCGTGCCGTCGCTGTATCACGCCGCCGCCCAGATTGGTCTGGAGGATCATCAAGTGCCGCCGCTGGTGGAAAGCGTCGTCAGCCATTGGCAGGACTGGGGCCGTGAATTGCATCTGCCGACGCGGGATGTCAGCGACATCAAGTTGCTGCTCGGTTTGCCGCCGGATCCGGAGCAGGACGAAAACCTGTCGGCGCTGGTGGTGCTGCCGATGCGGGTGGCGCTGGTGACCCGCAATGCAGAACCTCTGCGCGGCCTGGCTGAAACCCTGGATGCGATGGGCCTGAGTGTGGAATTGGCGACCGAGCGTGACAGCGCGCTGCGTCTGCTGAGTGAAAAACGGCCCGACATAATGATGGTTGAGTTGCCGGATAGCGGCGATGCGTCAGTGCAAACACTGCGAGAACTGCGTGTCGGCGAGGCCGGCCGCCAGACCTATTGCATCGCCATGATCCCGCCCGAGGCGGAGGCTGGTGTCGCCCGTTTGATGCTGGCTGGCGCGTCGGATTACCTGTTGCTGAATTACAGCGAGGCGGCGCTGCTTGCGCGTCTGCATTCGGCGCAGCGTGTGGTGGCGCTGCAAGGCGCGGTGCGCAGCGAGCGCGAATCGGTGATCCGTTCTTCCAGCGAATGGGCGAGAAGCAACCGGCGTCTGTTGCAGGAGGCGCTGTCCGATCCGCTGACCAAGCTGCACAACCGCCGTTACGGTCTTGACCGTTTTGCTCAGGAATGGTCTTTCTCGGCGCATAGCGGCGCACCGCTGTCTTGTCTGATGCTGGATATCGATCATTTCAAGCGGGTCAACGACAATTATGGTCATGAGATCGGCGACCTGGTGCTGAGCAAGATCGCCAGCGTGGTTGAACGCACTTGCCGCAAGGCCGATGTGGTGTTTCGTTTCGGTGGCGAAGAGTTTTGTGTCGTCGGCCCGAGCACCTCGCTGGCGGACGCCATCCTTTTGGGCGAGCGGATTGTGCACGGCGTGCGCGCTGAACGTTTCGGCGAATTGGGCAAACGCTTTCCGGTGACCTTGAGTGTCGGTGTCGCAACCCGTGCGACATCCGATGTCGATCTGGAGGCGCTGCTTGCGCGCGCCGACAAGGCGCTTTACAGCGCCAAGAAAGAGGGTCGCGATCGTGTCGTGGCGGCACGCGGCGGCGACGCATCGATTGTCGGCAAAGCGTGATATGTTTTCGCCACATTGGTTGCAACAATCCGATTTCACAACGCTGACTCAGATCTCTCAGGAGTGCCGTCCGTGACTCACCTTGCCGCCGCAGCTTTCGACTATCAGCCGCGTGAAACCCTGTTTTCCACGTTGGTTTCGGCGCTGCATCGTTTTGGCCGCAACACACCCGGACAATGGGAAGACCAGAAACCAGGCGCCTATTCGTACGGCGATCTGCTCAAGATGACGTTGGCGCTGGGACGTCTCGCTGGCAAAGTCAGTGCTCCCGGCGAGCACGTCGGCGTGCTGATGCCGAATATGGTTTCCAGCGTCTGCCTGCTGATTGGCCTGTCCGCTTTTGGCCGCGTGCCCTGCATGCTGAACTACACCGCCGGCAGCGACGGCATGCTGAGCGCTTGCCAGACGGCGAGGGTGACAACCGTGCTGACCTCGCGCCTGTTTCTGGCTAAAGCCGGCCTGGTCGAACAAGTCGAAGCGATGCGCGAATTGCGCTTTGTCTATCTGGAGGACTTGCGCAAGCAATTCAACTGGATCGACAAGGCCTGGTTGATGGGTTTTGCCTACTGGCTGCCGCTTGCCGCCACCCCGAAGCCGGAACCGGAAGCGCCGGCGGTGGTGATGTTCACGTCCGGTTCCGAAGGCAAGCCGAAGGCGGTTGTGCTTTCGCACCGCGCGCTGCTGGCCAATGTGGCGCAGGCGATGCATGTGTTTCCGTTCGGGCCTGACGATTGCGTATTCAACGCGCTGCCGATCTTTCACTCGCTCGGCTTGACTGCCGGCACTCTGATCCCGCTGGTCAGCGGTGCGCGCCTGGTGATGTACACCAGCCCATTGCATTTCAAAGTGGTGCCTGAAATGGTGCGCGAGAAACGCTGCAGCGTGATGTTCGGCACCAGCACTTTCCTGCACCACTACGCTCGCCATGCGCAGGCGGATGACTTTAAAACCATGAAGATCGTCGTCGCCGGCGCCGAGAAGCTGGCCGACAGCGTGCGGCAAACCTGGCGCGAACGTTTCGGCGTCGACATTCTGGAAGGCTATGGCGTGACCGAAACCGCGCCGGTTCTGGCGGTCAACCTGCCTGGCGATAATCGACCGGGTTCGGTCGGACGCCTGATGCCCGGCGTCGAAGCCAAATTGCTGCCGGTGGCCGGGATTGATGACGGAGCTGAATTGCATGTGCGCGGCCCCAATCTGATGTCCGGCTACTATCGCCACGATGCGCCCGGCGTGCTGGAACCGCCGAGTTCTGCCGCCGGCGACGGCTGGCACAACACCGGCGATGTTGCGGCGCTGGATGCCAATGGCTTTGTTTCAATCAAGGGTCGCTTGAAGCGCTTCGCCAAAGTCGCCGGCGAAATGGTCTCGCTGGAAGTGGTCGAGTCGATTGCCCGCACCGCGTCGGGCGAAGCAACGCACGCGGCGACCTGTGTTTCCGATCCGGCACGCGGTGAATTGATTGTGTTGTTCACCACCGACCCGGCCTTGACCCGCGATCAGCTCGCGGTTGCCGCGCGAGGTTTGGGAAGTCCGGAAATCGCCTTGCCGAAACGGATTATCGTGGTGGAAAACCTGCCTTTGCTGGGCACCGGAAAGATCGATTACATGCGTTTGAAGGTGTTGGCGGAGGCGGCTTGAAATCGCTCTGGTCAGGCTAAATATAAGAAAACATTGATATAATTCGTCAACTTTTCGTATTGGAGTCTGCCATGCCCATCTACGCCTACAAATGTACCGAATGTGGTTTTGAACAGGATGTGATGCAAAAAATGAGCGATGCCCTGCTCACCGAATGCCCGTCCTGCAACAAATCCACTTTTGCCAAACAGCTTTCTGCTGCCGGCTTCCATCTCAAAGGTTCTGGCTACTACGCCACCGATTTCAAGAACAGCGGCTCGAAGCCTGCTGAGGTGCCGGCGTGTGGCACAGGCGCGTGTCCGGCCTGTGTAAGCTGAAGTCGGTTTTCCCTTTGCATCGGGCAAAACGCAGCTGCGTTTTGCCCGATTTGTTTGAATGCCTTGTTTGAAAGTTTTTTTTGAATTCTGTTAAACGTTATTTCATCACCGGCCTGCTGATCTGGGTGCCGCTCGGTATCACCATCTGGGTCGTCTCCGCATTGATGGGGGCGCTGGATCAGAGCCTGCTGCTGCTGCCGGAATCCTGGCGGCCGGATTACTGGATCGGCATCCATATTCCCGGTCTTGGCGTGATCCTGACTGGTGTCGTTATCGTGGTCACCGGCCTGTTTGCCGCCAACCTGATCGGCCAGCGTCTGGTGCAGTTCTGGGAAAGCCTGTTGCATCGGATTCCCGTGGTGAAATCGATTTACGGCAGTGTCAAACAGGTTTCCGATAGCCTGCTGTCCGGCTCCGGCATGGCGTTCAAAAAAGTGCTGCTGGTGCATTACCCGCACCCGGATGCCTGGTCGCTGGCGTTTCAAACCAATGTGCCGGATGAGGTCAAAGGGCAACTCGACGACGAGCATGTGGCGGTATTCATTCCGACTACGCCCAGCCCGGTCAACGGCTTTTATTTTTATGTTCGGCGCGACGCGGTGATCGAACTCGACATGACCGTCGATGCCGCGCTCAAGGCCATTGTTTCGATGGGTGTGGTGGCGCCGGTGATGAAACCGGATGTGGCCAATTACCCGGGCGATTGATCCAGCACTTCAGGACTTTTTATGCGTACACATTATTGCGGCTTCGTTAAAACGGACCATATCGACAGCATCGTCAACCTGTGTGGTTGGGCGCATCGCCGCCGCGACCACGGCGGCGTTATCTTCATCGACCTGCGCGACCGTGAAGGCACGGTACAGGTGGTGATCGACCCGGATACCCCGGAAGCCTTCAAGCTGGCCGAGGAAACCCGCAGCGAGTTTGTCCTGCGTGTGGTCGGCAAGGTGCGCGCGCGCCCGGCCGGCACCGAGAACCCGAGTCTGCCCACCGGCATGATCGAGGTGCTGACGCAATCGCTGGAAATCCTCAACCCGAGCCTGACGCCGCCGTTCCAGATCGACGACGACAACATCAACGAAAACATCCGTCTGCAATACCGCTATCTCGATCTGCGCCGCGAGCCGATGCAGAAAAACATGCGTTTACGCTATCGGGTCTCCAAACTGATGCGCGATTACCTCGACCAGCAGGGTTTTCTTGAAATCGAAACGCCGATGCTGACCCGCAGCACGCCGGAAGGCGCGCGCGATTATCTGGTGCCTTCGCGCGTGCATGACGGCATGTTCTATGCGCTGCCGCAATCGCCGCAGTTGTTCAAGCAACTGCTGATGGTGGCCGGCTACGATCGTTATTTCCAGTTGACCAAGTGCTTCCGCGACGAAGACCTGCGCGCCGATCGGCAACCGGAATTCACTCAGGTCGACCTGGAAACCTCATTCATGGGCGAGGAAGAAATCATGGCTCTGGTCGAAGGCATGATCCGCGACATGTTCAAGAAGGCGCAGGACATCGATCTGCCCAACCCGTTCCCGCGCATGAGCTTCGCCGAAGCGATGGCGCGCTATGGTTCCGACAAGCCGGATATGCGGGTGACGCTGGAAATCACCGAAGCCACCGACGCGATGCAAGACGTGGCATTCAAGGTCTTCTCCGGCCCGGCCAACGATCCGAAAGGCCGCGTCGCCGCCTTGCGCATACCTGGCGGTGCAGCGTTGACGCGTGGCGAAATTGATAGCTACACCGATTTCGTCAAAATTTACGGTGCCAAAGGTCTGGCCTACATCAAGGTCAACGATGTGACTCAACTGAATGAAACCGGCCTGCAATCACCCATCGTCAAGAATTTGAACGAAGCCGCGCTGAAAATTGTGATGGAACGTACCGGCGCGCAAAACGGCGATTTGATCTTCTTCGGCGCCGATAAGGCGAAAGTGGTCAACGACGCTCTTGGCGCGCTGCGCCTCAAAATCGGCCATGAAAAAGGCCACGTCGATGGCCGCGCCTGGGCGCCGTTGTGGGTGGTCGACTTCCCGATGTTCGAATACAACGAAGATGAAAACCGCTGGGATGCACTGCATCACCCGTTCACCGCGCCGAAAGATGGCCACGAGGAATACCTCGCGACGAATCCCGGCGCGGCGTTGTCCAAGGCCTACGACATGGTGTTGAACGGCTGGGAAGTCGGCGGCGGCTCGGTGCGTATCCACAAGCAGGCCGTGCAGGAGAAAGTGTTTGCCGCGCTCAATATCGGCGAAGAAGAACGCCGCGAGAAATTCGGCTTCCTGCTCGACGCGCTGCAATACGGCGCCCCCCCGCATGGCGGCCTCGCCTTTGGCCTGGATCGATTGGTGACGCTGATGACTGGCGCCGAATCGATCCGCGATGTCATCGCCTTCCCGAAAACCCAGCGTGCTTCCTGCCTGATGACCAGTGCGCCGAACGTGGTGGACGATAAACAGTTGCGTGAACTGCACATTCGCCTGCGCAATGCGGCGGTGGTGAATTCGGGCGCTTGACGGTTGATTTCACCCTCATTCCGGCCAGCGTCGGAGTGAAGCGTAGGGTGCGCCGCGCGCACCGATTTACTTCGATGGTGCGCGCGGCGCACCCTACCGGTTCAGTCTTCCGCGACGATGCCGCGCAAAGCAGGTGTCAGGTGCGGCGTGATGGTCTGCAACAGTTGCACGAATACCTTCGGATTGCCGGCCACTATATTGCCGGATTGCAGGTAATTCTCTTCGCCGGCGAAATCACTGACCAGGCCGCCGGCTTCCTGCACCAGCAGGCAACCGGCCGCGATGTCCCAGGCATTCAGACCAATTTCGAAGAAGCCATCGGTGCGACCGCCAGCCAGCCAGGCCAGGTCGAGTGCGGCGGAGCCTGGGCGACGCAGGCCGGCGGTCTTCTGCACCAGATCCTTGAACATTGCGGTATAGGCGTCGAGATGGGTGAAGTCGCGATACGGGAAACCGGTGCCGATCAACGCGCCTTGCAATTTGTCGCGTTTGGAAACCCGGATACGTCGCTCATTCAGGAAGGCGCCGCGACCACGCAGCGCGGTATAGAGATCGTTGCGCACCGGGTCGTAGATGACCGCGACGGAAAGCTGCCCCCGATACACCAGCGCAATCGAAATACAGTATTGCGGAAAGCCGTGCAGAAAGTTGGTCGTGCCGTCGAGCGGATCGATGATCCACTGATATTCAGCCTCGCCCACGCTGCCGGAAGCGCCCGACTCCTCGGCTAGAATCGCGTGGTCGGGATAGGCGTCGAGCAGCGTCTGGATGATCGCCTGTTCGGCTTTTTGATCGACCTCGGTGACGAAGTCGTTCTCGCCTTTCGAGTGGATGGTCAAGCGATCCACGTCGTCAGACGCGCGGTTGATGATGACGCCAGCGCGCCGGGCGGCCTTGACCGCAGTGTTGAGCATCGGAAGCATGATTTTCCAAAGAGCAATGATTTCGGATCGGAATTTTACCTTGAACCAGCCTTCTCTTCTGCACCAAGTCCGCGTCGTGTTGTTGCATACCAGCCATCCCGGCAACCTGGGGGCGGTGGCGCGGGCGATGAAAGTCATGGGGTTGACTGACCTGGCGCTGGTCGAGCCGAAATGTGCCATCGACGATGAAGCCCGCGCGCGCGCCTCCGGCGCGGTGGATGTGCTGGAGAACGCCCGTATTTGCGCCAGCCTGGAGGAAGCGCTGGCCGATACCGTGCTCGCCGCCGCTTGCACCTCGCGCCGCCGCGATCTGCCACATCCGGCGTTCACCCCACGCCAAGCCGCACCGGAATTGTTGCGCATGGCGCAAAGCGGCCCGGTAGCGGTGGTGTTCGGTTCCGAGACCTTCGGTTTGTCGAACGAGCAACTGATGAAGTGCCGCTGGCTGCTCAACATTCCGACCAACCCCGAGTACGCCTCGCTCAACCTCGGCGCGGCGGTTCAGGTGCTGGCGTATGAGTTGCGCTGCACGCTGGATGATGCGGTGCTGCCGCTGCCGGAATTCCAGCCCGCCTCACACGCCGCCCAGGAAAGCCTGTTGACCGAGATGGAGAAAGTGCTGGTCGAGATCGATTTTCTTGACCCAGCCAACCCGAAACGCCTGATGCCCCGGCTGCGACGATTCTTCGCCAAAGCCGGGCTGGAAAACGAGGAAGTGGCGATCTGGCGCGGCATTTTGAATGCGGCCAGGAAGCTGCGTTGAATTGAAGTAAAGAGCGTTGAAGTAAAGGGCGCTTTGGCGGCCCAATAAATTGACCCGATTACTCGGGAATTGCATACTTCCGCCTCTTTATGATTCTTGAATATTCCAATGTTCGCCAGGTTGCGAGAGGACATTCGCGTTGTATTTGACCGGGATCCGGCAGCGCGCACCTTTTTCGAGGTGCTGACCACCTATCCAGGCGTGCACGCCATCATCTGGCACCGGATGTCGCATGAATTATGGCGCGCCGGGTTCAAGTGGCTGGCTCGCTTGTCGAGCCATCTGGCGCGCTGGCTGACGGGTATCGAGATTCATCCGGGCGCGACGATCGGTCACCGCGTGTTCATCGATCACGGCATGGGTGTGGTGATCGGCGAGACGGCTGAAATTGGCGACGATTGCACGCTCTATCACGGCGTCACGCTGGGCGGCACCTCATGGAACAAAGGCAAGCGACATCCCACCTTGATGCCCGGCGTGATTGTCGGCGCGGGTGCCAAGATACTCGGGCCTATTACGTTGGGCGCGGGCGCCAAGGTCGGCTCCAATGCGGTGGTGGTAAAGGATGTGCCGGATGGCGCCACGGCAATCGGCATTCCGGCGCGGATTCTCGATGCCGAAGTGGACAAGGCGCGCGAGGAAGCGGCGAAGAAGCTCGGCTTTTCCGCCTATGCAGTGTCAAGCGACATGAATGATCCGATGGTGAAGGCGATCCATGGCCTGATCGATCACTCCGCCAATACCGATCAGCGCCTGGCCTGGGTGATGGCGGAACTGGCACGGTTGGGCGGGCACCAGGAAGCGAATGCGACAGATGACCATTTTGATCCCGCTTCATTGAACAAAATGGTGGATTGATGGACTTGCAAATTGAATAGTTGACCAAATTAATCGGGATTAGTAGAGTGTCAACATTCATTCATTCACAACGAGGCAAATCATGCGACTTACCACCAAAGGGCGTTTTGCGGTAACGGCGATGATCGATCTGGGCATGCGCCATCAACGTGGTCCGGTCACTCTGGCCGGTATCAGTGAGCGGCAACGGATTTCATTGTCCTACCTTGAGCAATTGTTCGGCCGTTTGCGTCGGCAGGGCATTGTCGACAGTGTGCGTGGTCCGGGCGGCGGTTACACGCTGGCTCAGAGCATGCTCGATATCTCGGTTGCGGACATTATTCGCGCGGTGGATGAACCGATTGATGCCACCCAATGCGGCGGTCTCGGCAATTGCCATGACGATCGCGAATGCATGACACATGATTTGTGGATGAGCCTGAATGCGCGCATCTACGATTACCTGGATTCAGTGAATCTGGACGAGCTGGTCACCACCCAACTGGTCAAGCAAGCCGAAGAGGCGACTCATGACCAGGCGCACGGTCACAAGCACGACACACGGCGCGTGGTCGGTTCGGCAGATATCACGCCTGGTCTGATGCACAAGGCCGGCCAGGGACACAAAACAGTCGTTAACGGTTGATGGAGCATACAAAGATGGTCAAGACCCCCATTTACCTCGATTACTCGGCGACGACGCCGGTTGATCCGCGCGTTGCCGCGAAGATGATTCCCTATCTGACCGAAATGTTCGGCAACCCGGCTTCGCGTTCGCATGTGTTCGGCTGGGACGCCGACAAGGCGGTGGAAGAAGCGCGCAGACATGTCGCGGCGCTGGTGAATGCCGATCCCAAGGAAATCGTCTGGACGTCCGGCGCGACCGAGTCCAACAACCTCGCCATCAAGGGCGCGGCCCATTTCTATCACGGCAAAGGCAAGCACTTGATCACGGTGAAAACCGAGCACAAGGCGGTGTTGGATACCTGTCGTGAACTGGAGCGCGAAGGTTACGAAGTGACCTACCTCGGCGTGCAGCCTAATGGCCTGATCGATATGGAAGAGTTGGAAGCGGCGATTCGCCCCGACACCATTCTGGTTTCCGTGATGTACGTCAACAACGAAATCGGCGTCATTCAGGACATTCCCGCGATTGGTGAACTGTGCCGCTCGAAGGGTATTCTGTTTCACGTTGACGCGGCGCAAGCCACCGGCAAGGTGGAAATCGATCTGGCCAAACTCAAGGTCGATCTGATGTCGTTTTCCGCCCATAAAACCTATGGCCCGAAAGGCATTGGCGCGTTGTATGTGCGGCGTAAACCGCGTGTGCGCCTGGAAGCGCAGATGCACGGCGGCGGCCATGAGCGCGGTATGCGTTCCGGTACGCTGGCGACCCACCAGATCGTCGGCATGGGCGAAGCCTTCCGCATCGCCAAACTGGAAATGGGCGCCGAAACCGAACGCATCCGCAGCCTGCGCGACAAACTCTATCGCGGCTTCCTGGACATGGAAGAAGTGCATCTGAATGGTGATTTCGAACGCCGCATCGCCGGCAACCTGAACATCAGCTTCAACTTTGTCGAAGGCGAGAGCCTGATCATGGCGATCAAGGATCTGGCTGTTTCCTCCGGTTCGGCCTGTACCTCGGCCAGCCTGGAACCGTCCTATGTGCTGAAGGCGCTGGGGCGCAACGACGAACTGGCGCACAGCTCGATCCGCTTCACCATCGGCCGCTTCACCACCGAAGAAGAGATCGACTACACGATCAAACTGCTGCACGAAAAGATCGGCAAGTTGCGCGAAATGTCACCGCTTTGGGAAATGTTCAAAGACGGTATCGATTTGAATACGGTGCAGTGGGCTGCACACTAAGGAGCAACAAATGGCATACAGCGAACAGGTTCTGGATCACTACGAAAATCCGCGCAACGTCGGCGCATTCGGCAAGGATGACGCTGGCGTCGGCACCGGCATGGTCGGCGCGCCGGCTTGCGGCGATGTGATGAAACTGCAAATCCGGGTCAACGATCAGGGCATCATCGAAGATGCCAAGTTCAAGACCTACGGTTGCGGATCGGCTATTGCTTCTTCATCGCTGGTCACCGAATGGGTCAAGGGCAAGACACTGGATGAGGCGATGAATCTGAAGAACACTCAGATTGCCGAGGAATTGGCGCTGCCGCCGGTGAAGATTCACTGCTCCATCCTGGCCGAAGACGCGATCAAGGCCGCCGTCGCCGACTACAAGCAGAAACATGGCTACACCGCAGGCAGCAGCGAATACACCGCCTGCAACCCGCCGGTTACCGCTTGAGCGACGGGGAGCCGATCATGACGACAGTGGCTACCGGGGTAACCCTTTCCGAGCGCGCCGCAACGCACATCAAGAACTTCCTTGCCAAACGTGGCAGCGGTGTCGGCCTCAAGCTGGGGGTGCGCACTTCCGGCTGCTCCGGCATGGCTTACAAGCTGGAGTTCGCCGATGTCGCCGATCCGGAGGATCTGACCTTTGAATGTCATGGCGTGACTGTGTTCATCGATCCGAAGAGCCTGAGCTATCTCGAGGGCACCGAGCTCGATTTCGTGCGTGAAGGCTTGAACGAAGGTTTCAAGTTCAACAACCCGAACGTGAAGTCGGAATGCGGCTGCGGCGAGTCTTTCAACGTTTGAGGGCTGTGAAATGTGAAATGTGAAGGTGTTCCACTTTCACATTCACCCTTCACGTTTCCCCCAACCCAAGATGACCCTCGACTTCTCCAAAAACCACTTCGAATTGTTCGCGCTGCCGATGACCTTTGCCATCGACGCAGATCAGCTTGATCAAGCTTATCGCGGCATTCAGTCGGAAATTCACCCGGATAAATTCGCCGCCGCGGGCGATGCCGAACAGCGGCTTTCGATGCAGTGGAGCACGCGCATCAACGAGGCGTACCAGACGCTGCGCAAACCCTTCGAGCGTGCCCGCTATCTATTGAAATTGCACGGCGTCGACGCGATGGATGCGAAGAACACGTCAATGCCGGCAGACTTTCTGATGCAACAGATGGAATGGCGCGAGGCGTTGATGGATGCCGTCGAAAATCGCGACATGGCGGCATTGCAAGGCTTGGAAAAAGAGCTGAAATTGCATGCCCAAGGTCTGCACAGCCAACTCGCCAGCCTGCTTGATGAACAGAAGGATTTCGCTGCGGCGGGTAACGTGCTGCGCAAAGTCCGATTCATGGACAAATTGCTGGAAGAGATCGACGTCGCTTACGAGGACATCGAATAAGTCCTGATTTTTTTGCTGATTCCATGTCTTCGCTGTTCAGCTGCAACAATTTCGCAATACCACCGTTTACCGTTTAATCAATGGCCTTTCTTCAAATCTCCGAGCCCGGTCTTTCCACCGCGCCGCATCAACATCGACTCGCCGTCGGCATTGATCTGGGCACCACCAACTCCTTGGTCGCCACCGTGCGCAATGGCGTATCGGTGGTACTTAACGATGCCAGAGGTCACGGCCTGCTGCCTTCCGTGGTGCGCTATCTCGGCGATGCCTCGACTTCGGTCGGCTATGATGCGCAGGCCCAGGCGGCACAAGACCCGCACAACACCATCACTTCGGTGAAGCGATTCATGGGCCGCGGCATCAAGGACATCCCGGATATTTCAACGCTGCCGTATCAGTTCATCGATGCGCCCGGCATGGTGCAGCTGAAGACGGTGGCCGGTGTCAAAAGCCCGGTCGAAGTCTCCGCCGAAATTCTCAAGGTATTGAAAGCGCGCGCTGAAACCTCGCTTGGTGGTGAACTGTTGGGCGCGGTGATTACCGTGCCGGCCTATTTTGACGACGCGCAACGCCAGGCCACCAAGGACGCGGCGAAAGTCGCTGGCCTGAATGTGCTGCGCCTGCTCAATGAACCCACCGCCGCCGCCATTGCCTACGGCCTCGATAACGCCGCTGAAGGGATTTACGCGGTGTACGACTTGGGTGGCGGCACGTTCGATATTTCCATTCTGAAACTGACCAAGGGCGTGTTTGAAGTGCTCGCCACCAATGGCGACTCGGCTCTGGGGGGCGACGATTTCGATCGGCGAGTCTATTGCTGGATGCTGGAACAAGCCGGCCTGCATACTCTCAGCGATCACGATAAAACCCTGCTCATGGCGCGCGCCCGCGATGCCAAGGAGATGCTTTCCGAGCATTCGCAGACGCAAATCACCGCCGTCTTGACCAGCGGTGAAGTGATCGACCTCTCGTTGACTGAACAGGCGTTCAATGAAATGACCGAAAGTCTGGTCAAGAAAACCCTGGCGCCGACGCGCAAGGCGCTGCGCGATGCCGGCTTGCAGGCGAGCGATGTCAAAGGCGTCGTGATGGTTGGCGGCTCCACCCGCATGCCGCGTATCCAGGCCGCGATCGGCGAGTTTTTTGGCCAGATGCCGTTGACCAATCTCGATCCGGACAAGGTGGTCGCCCTCGGCGCGGCGGTGCAGGCCAATGTGCTGGCCGGCAACAAGGCGGGCGATGACTGGTTGCTGCTTGACGTGGTGCCGCTGTCACTTGGACTGGAAACCATGGGTGGCTTGACCGAGAAGATCATTCCGCGCAACGCCACCATTCCCACCGCTCGGGCGCAGGAGTTCACCACCTTCAAGGATGGCCAGACTGCGATGAGCATCCATGTCGTCCAGGGCGAGCGCGAACTGGTGGCTGATTGCCGCAGCCTGGCGCACTTTGAACTGCGCGGCATTCCGCCGATGGTGGCCGGCGCGGCCCGCATCCGCGTCACTTTCCAGGTTGATGCCGATGGCTTGCTGTCGGTGACCGCGCGCGAAATCGGCACCGGCATCGAATCGCATATCGTGGTGAAACCTTCGTATGGCCTGACCGACGATGAAGTTGCCGGCATGTTGCGCGACTCCTATGCGCACGCGCAGGACGACATGACCGCGCGCAACTTGGCTGAAGCTCGCGTCGATGGCCAACGTCTGGTTGAAGCCAGCGAAACCGCGTTGGCCGAAAATGGCGCGCTGTTGTTGTCCGCCGAAGAATTGCAGACCATTGAAAATCGTCTGGCAGACCTCAAACTGGCGTTGCAAGGCGCTGACCTGTTTACCGTCAAGCGTGCCACCGAAACCTTGAACAAAGGTACGGTCGAATTCGCCGCGCGCCGCATGGACCAGAGCGTGAAGAAGGCGTTGACTGGTCACAAACTGGACGAACTGGAGTTCTGAAATGAGTATGTTCGAACCTGAATTCATCGCCTCTTTGCAGGCGCGTCTTGATCAACACCCAATCTATGCCGCAGTTGAAAGCGTAGATGATTTGCGTGTATTCATGCAGCACCACGTCCATTCGGTGTGGGATTTCATGTCGCTGATCAAATACCTGCAACACACCGTCGCGCCGGCGCGCTGGCCGTGGACGCCGGGCGCCGACGCCACCGTGCAGCGCTTCATCAATGAACTGGTGCTGGAAGAAGAGACCGATGAAGCGGGCCCCGGCGCGCCTGGTGAGTTTTCCAGCCACTTCGCGCTGTATCTCGGCGCCATGCGCGAAATTGGCGCCGATGCGGACATCCCGGCGCGCTTCGTGGAAATCGCTGGCCGTGACGGCATTGCCGCCGCGCTCGACAGCGGCCTCGCCCCGACGCCTTCCGCCAACTTCAATCGCACCACCTTCGCCTATATCGACGCCGACAAGCCGCACATGGTTGCCGCCGCGTTGGCGCTGGGCCGCGAGCACATCATTCCGGCGATGTTCCGCGCCTTCCTGAATCGCATGGCGGTGACCGAAGAACAGGCGCCGGTGTTTCATTACTACCTGAAACGCCATATCCACCTGGATGAAGACTTCCACGCGCCCCTTTCCCTGCGTTTGCTGGACGCGCTGTGTGGCGGTGATCCGGTGAAAATCGAAGAGGCGCGCGCGGCCGCGATTCATGCCGTCGAAGCACGCGTTGAATTCTGGGATGGCGTGCTTGCCGCACTGCCCAGCCAAAAGAACCTCTCTGCCCAACGGGAAGCCACATGCCTCAATTGATCGTCCTGCCCCACGTCGAACTGTGTCCAGATGGCGCTGTAATCGATGCACAGAAAGGCGTTTCCATCTGTGATCTCCTGCTCGACAACGGCATCGATATCGAGCATTCCTGCGAGAAATCCTGCGCCTGCACCACCTGCCATGTCGTTGTGCGTGAGGGTTTCAATACCTTGCCGGAAGCGACCGAAACCGAGGACGACCTGCTCGACAAAGCCTGGGGCCTTGAGCCAACCTCGCGCCTGTCCTGCCAGGCCTTGATGGGCAGGGATGATGTGGTGGTGGAAATTCCGAAATACACCATCAATATGGTCAAAGAAGGACACTGACACCATGAAATGGACTGATACCCTCGATATCGCGATCGCCCTGGTCGAACATCATCCCGATGTCGATCCGCGCGCAATCCGCTTCACTGACCTGCATCGCTGGGTGATGGCTTTGCCGGATTTCAACGATGACCCGAACCGCTCCGGTGAAAAGATTCTGGAAGCGATTCAAATGGCCTGGATCGAGGAAATGGATTGAACTTGCTCAAATCTTTTATCGTTGCCGCTTTGCTCTCAGCGGCGCTGCCAGCGCTTGCCGAAGGCGAAAAACTGAGCTTCAAAGGCGTCGAACTCGGTTCCGGTCTGGCCCAGATCGCCAGCAATCCAAAGTTTGATTGCCGCGTCGTGACCACTCCAATTGCCGACCAGGTTTGCAGCCTGCGGCCGTTTGAAAAAGAGACCATCGTCGGAGCGCCGGTTGATTCACTTTTCTATTTTTACGATCAATCCGGTTTGACCGGAATGGTGATTAATTTTCCAGAAGCCCACTTTCCGTCGGTTGTCATCGGGTTGACCGAGAAATTCGGTCAACCCAGCATGAAGGCTACAGCGATAAAAAATCTGAAAGGTACGGCCTTCGAAAATCGTACCTACCGCTGGACGCGGCCGGAAGGTTCTCTCCAGGCCGAGCGTTACTCCGGCCGGCTTGATAAATCGACGATACGCTTCGTCGATGACCACGCGGCACAACGTGTTCAACAACGCCGTGCGCTGCTGGCAAAAGACCCGCGCAAGGATTTGTAGCCGCAAATACCTTTGATCAGATTTTCCAGCCAAAACCCAGAATATGCAGGGCGGCCCGGAATTTCTCGACGTGGTCTGTTCGCACCGCCAGGTGGCGAGGGCCGGCGGGCAGGCAGAGTTTGGCGGTTTCCTTGTGCTCCGCAATTTGGCGGGCGACCTCTGCGCTGGTGCATTCAAGCAGCAAAGCGCTGGCGACAGTTTTCAACGCGCCGCCCTGTTGCGCAACCGTCTTGATGAACGCCTCGACGCTGTCCGGCAGCGGCTGATCTTCGCCCGCGATCAGGAAATTGTGCAGTAGCGTGACGTCATGGCCTTGCTCCACAGCCGCGACAGATCGGGTTCGATCGAGTCGCCAGGCGGTCTCCGTTTCCCGTGTTGCCCAGGTTTCCAGCAGCAATGATTCCTCCATGCTGGGCTGTCCGTCAGCCACCTTGACGTGCAGGCTGGGCAAGATGGAGAGCTTTAGCGTGCTGGGCGGTCGGCATGGCGTGTAGCTGTCACGCAGTCCGAGGCAATAAGCGCCGAGTTCGGTCAGTCGAAAATAGGCCAGACCGTCATACCGACTCAGAAAACGCAGTTCGTCGATACCCCACAGACCGTGGAAATCTTTGCGTGCACCTTCCGGGTCGATATAGGCAACGTCGATCATCCCGAGCGGAGCGGCATATTCGAACAGCACCGCGAGCAGGTAACGCAGTTGCAGAATTTCCCAGTCATGGAAGCCCTGGTAGCCCAACGCGCCATAGTGAGCGTCGCTGATATAAAGCCGCCAGGGGTCGTGGCAGACCAAGAAGTCCATCTCCTCCGCGCGCATGAACCGGCCGAATTCATCGACGTTGATCCATTCGCCCATCGGGCAGTGGCCCAAGGCTTCATCAATGGCCGCGCGACGTGGTGCGATCGCAGCCATGACACGGCCTTTGCTTTTTTGGCCCTTGATGACATCCACCCGGCTGAACTCGTCCAGCAGGGTGTTCTTCAGCCATTTGTTCCAGAGTCCGCGCAATACTTCGGCGGGCTGCGTGCTCAGCGCTTTGAGTCCGCTCCGGGACAGTGCCAGTTTTGCGCCCTCCTGCTGCGCGAGTCCGCCGGCCTGCAGCAGCATCGGCCAGGCAAAGCCTTTGATCGCGCCAATCTCCTGATCCCACGCGTTTTTCTTCGGCGGCTCGACGTAGAAATCGCCATTGGATAACTGACTGGCCAGCAACTGAGTCGTAGCCGCGCCTGGCAACCGGGATTTGTCGCTCACTTTGACCTTGCCCTGTTCGACCAAACGCAGAACCCTGGACAGGTCACCCAGCGCTTCGTTTTCCATCACCCGAACAACAAACGGGGAAGTAATTGACGCATCGGGCAGCGCTTCTACTGTCTTCAGGCTGGCAGGTTTGGGTGGGCTGACGAAGGCCTTGAGCGGCTCGCGCAGATCGAGCGGCACGCAGCGACCCCCTTCTTCGTAAAACAAGAACAGGGAAAGCAACGTGGGTCGATCACGGCGATCCGCTTTGACGCTGAATGTCGCACTTCTGCCGTACTTGGCTTGAAATTTTCGGGCATCGAAATAACCGCCTACGCTGTAAAGCGCCTCCGCCACAGCAGCCTGCTCCAGTGCGTCCAGACGACGCCATAAACTGGACAGACCCAAGCCCTGATACTGGTGCATGACCGCCGTAACCAATTCATCCTTGCGGCCGACCAAAGCGGCATCCGGTAACAATTCGCTGAATTGCTTGAGTTTGTCAATGGTGAAATTGGCGAGAGCCTGGCGCAGTGTCAGCATGGTGGTGATTTGTTGTGGACAAGATTCGGAAGGATGCCAGTCGAGAAGGCTCCCGTGAAGTGGGCGCGGCGCAGTCATGTTGCATCTTGGGCCGAGGGCTCGACAATTGACCAGAGTGACAACGGAGTCGCCAGGTGTTGCGTCGGCGTGTGTCACCTTGCGGGATGCTTACCGGATAGCCATTCCCGACGCGCCGTCGAAGCCCAGTTCTTTTACCTTGGCCAACTCTTCTTCCCGTGCCACCCCTTCCGCGAAAACCTGCATGCCGATGCGGTGGGCGATTCCCAGCAGTCCAGCGAGGAAGGCCTGATTGCCAGGGTTGCTGTCCAGGCCATGGATGTAACTCGCATCCACCTTGAGGAAGTCCAAGCCTAGATCATAGAGGCGGCCAATCTGGTTGAAATGCTGACCATAGTGCTCCAGGCCCAGCTTGCAGCCCAGCGCTTTCAGGTCGCGGCTGAGTTCGCGCAGCGCTTCCAGGCGGGCAAGGCCGCCTGCCTCAGGGATTTCCAGGTGGAGCCGGCCCCGGCTACGCGGGTGCTCGCCCAGCAGCGCAAGCAGGTCGCGGCGGAATTCCGATTCGGCGATGGATTTGGCCGAGAGGTTGAGCCACAGCCCGGCCAGGGTGTCGTCACTGTCAAGTTCAGCCAGAGCCAGTTTCAGCGCCACCAGATCCAGCTCACGCACCAGGCCGAGCCGCTCGGCGATGGGGAGAAAACGCCCGGCGACCAGCCATTCGCTGCCCTCGCCCTCGCTCTCGCCCTGATGCAGGCGCAAAGGGCATTCCCAATGCAAACCCTGAGCATCGCCGACCTGCATCGGGTAATGGGCCAGCTTGAAGCTGCCTGGGTCTGTCAGGGCCTGTTGCAGGATGAGCCGCCAGGCTTCGCCGCCGACAGGTTCAGGGCTGGCGGTTTCGGGTGCAGCTTCCCGTACCGTGCTGCTGCCGTTTACATCGGCAGCAGCCAGGGCGGCGTCGATGCGGGCCAACAGGCGGGCCGGCTCGTCCCCCGGGGCGAATGCAGCATGCCCGATGTAGAGCGTGGAATAGTCGCCGGCCAGACTGTCCATAGCGATGTGCAGGTTCAGAATCAGTTCGTTCAGGGTCGGTTTCGGATCGCAGTCTGCGGGTAGAAGCAGGGCGAAATCGGCGCCGTTGAGGCGACCTGCGAAGCTGCCCGCACAGAGGGATGAAACTTCGCCCAGGTTCTCTCCGATTCGGCGCAGCACCTGGTCCGCTACCTCCCGGCCCAGATTGCGGTTGATCTTGCCCAGCTTGCGCAGACGGATGATGGCCAGGGCGCCGAAGGGCGAGCCGTCGATGTCCATGGCGCTGTCCAGGCTGGCGAGGAAATGGGCGCGATTGGCGAGTCCGCTGAGCGGGTCGAAATCGGCTTGCTGGCGCATTTGTTCATAACGCCTGGCATCTTCCTCGAAGTCTTGGCGCAGCCGGCTCACCGTGTCATTCATGGCGGCAGCCAGCTCCTTCATCTCCGGCACGTCGGGCATGGGCATGGTGACGAAGCGGTGCTGGTTGATGGCGCGAGCCTGCTCCACCACCGCCTGCATCGGGCGGGTGATGCGGCGCACCACCAGACTGGCCAGCAGGCCGCCGAGCAGCGCCGCAGCGAAACTTACCGCAGTCATGGTCAGCGCGGTTTCCCATAGCGCGCGGTAGGCGAACTCGGTATGGCTCATCAGCGTAAGGCTGCCCAGTGGTTGCCAGCCACTGGCGATCTCGGCGCGACCAGGCAGCGAGCGGATCGGCAGCAGGTGAACAAACCACCCAGGCACATTGGCGTTGGCCTGGACGGAGGTCTTGTCCACCAGGCTTTTTCCTTGCGGGTCGATCACCTGGACCAGTTCGTAATGGCCGCTGTTGAACAGGGCGGTCACCGCCAACACCACGCTGCCACGGTCGCTGTTTCCCTGACTCAGGGCCAGGGCCAAGGTCGCGGCGTTGTCCTGGTTTTTCATGGCGAGCTGGGCCTCCAGATAGGAGCGGGCATTCAGCAGGGAGGCAAACAGACTGGCAGCGAGCGCTATCAGCATACTCGCCAGGATGGATAGCCAGAGTTGGCGGTTCATGGACATGACATCTCCTAATCGAAACCTTCTGCGCGGGCGCGCCGCAACGTGTCTTCCCAGATGGCCATGCCGTTCGGGTTGCCGCTGGATGCAGCGTTGGCCGTTTCCTCCCAGACCCCCAGGCTGTTGAAGCTGAACACCGGTTGCAGGTCGGATCGTTTCCCTGCGGGCAGCACTTCAGGTGTCCGATTGTCGAGAATCTGGGGGTCGCGGCCAGGACTGTCGTAATAGGCCAGCACCATGTGCACCGGATCACCGGCCTTGTTCTCCCCGTGCGGTTTGACATAGACCAGACGCAACTGCTCCGGACGGATGTTGAGGGCCAGAAGGGTGAAATATTTAGCAATGACGAAATCCTCGCTGTCCCCGCGACCGCTGCCGAGCAGTTCGCCGGGGGTCGCCCAATAGTCCGGGCGGCCCCAGATCTGCTGGTCGTCGCCGACCTGGATGCGACGGTTGAAAAAGTCGTTGACCCACGTCAGCTTCTGCGCGGCCGGAGCGCTTGCGCTGGTTTCGAGCAGGCGCTTCCAGTCGGCGAAGGCCTGGTTGCCGCGTTTTCCGTAACTTCGCCGCAGGACGGCGGCCAGCTTGTCGATCTTTGCCGCGAAAACAGGCTGTCGGACGCCGCCTTTTTCGGCGCGCCAACTTTCCATGAACGAGAGGATGCGCGGCATGCGAATCTGGCCGGGAATGAACATGACAATTTCACCTGTCGGGTCGTAGAGATAGGACGTCGGGAAGAAGTCCACCGGCCCAACCTGACGAAAGGCGCTGTCGAGTTTGCGGCGTGCGCCGCCGGCGACGTTGGCATCGATGCGCAGATCGCTTTGGCTGATCACCTTGCGGATGCTGGCTTCGTTCTCACCGTAATCCAGCGCGATGCCGATGACCCGAAAGTCCGGGCGCTGGTTCAGGCTGTTGAGGCTGGGAATCTCGATTTTGCAGAGCGGGCACCAGGGCGCCCAGAAATTCACCAGCACCCATTTTCCCTGGTAGTCCTCCAGCCGGATGGTGCGATTGTCGATGTCGGTAAACACGAAGGACACCGCCTTGGTGGTATCTCCGATAACGAAACGAATCCCGGCCACCATGCCAAGCAACAACAGGCTCAAGACTAGGAAGAAGCGAATTGAGGGAATCTGCGCCTTCATGATGCGGACATCTCCGGAATGCTGCGTGAAAGTTTATCTACCCATCTACAGAGTCATCATAGACAACAAACGATCTCTATCTCTGCTTTTCAGCCAAAGACATCCGCTCGATATCCTCAATGCCCCGTCTTTTCCGGCAGAACTCAACAATTGCAGGCCAATTCACCATCGGCTGGCTTTGATGTGTATCAGCAGCCTCACGCCCAGTACTTCGCAGGCCAACGTGACCAGCTCTTTGTAACCTGCATCCAGGCGTACTTCACAATCTTTATCCTGGCTTCGTACACTGCGCTGTGCGCTTGTTCATGCCATGCCTATTCGATCATCAGCCCCGCTTCAGCACCGGTTTCAAATATTTCCCGGTATGGTTGGGTATGGTCACCTGAATTGATGGTCATCTGTACAGGGTCGGTGATGGTTTGTTGGGCAAGTAATAACGCCGTGGGCGGGGATGCTGACGGCGTTTTTGAGTTTGAATCGTGAATCAGAAGGGTTCGTCGTCGGGTGGGTCAGCGAAGAACCTGGGCTGGGCGAGGCGGCGCAATTTCTCGATCAGCCGGGCATCGCCGGCGAGCACGACACACAGCAGCGATTGCGAATCGAAACGCGCGCTGGTGAGCAGGCGCAACTCGCACAACACCGCCGGACTCATCTCCTGGGCTTCGTCGATCAGC
>JBBQQT010000003.1:0-57508 GCA_038215555.1 Burkholderiales bacterium
CACCGAGCAGTTCACCGGACTCACAGGCAAACTGGTCAGCCTGAAAGACTCGCTCGACGGCTGCGAGCGCATCCTGCGCGATGAATTCAAGGACACCCCGGAGAGCGCGCTGTACATGATCGGGGCGGTGGCCGAGGCAAATGAAAAGGCAAAGGCCCCGGCCAAGACCAAGGCGGAGACCGCCCCGACAGCAGTGGAGCCGGCCGAACCCGCCGCGCAACCCGAACCTGTGGTTGACAGCCATGAAGCTTAAGATCCTCCTGCCCTTTCAGGTCTACGCCGAGCAAACCGGCGTGACGCGCATCGTCGCCGAAACCCATCAGGGCGCGTTCGGCATCCTGCCGCGCCGGCTCGATTGCGTGGCGGCGCTGGCGCCGGGCATCCTGAGCTACGAAAGCCCGGAGGCGGGCGAGGTCTACGTGGCGGTGGACGAAGGGGTGCTGGTCAAGACCGGCTCGGACGTGCTGGTTTCAGTGCGCCGCGCCCTGGGCGGCACCGATCTGGGCCAGTTGCGCGCAGCGGTGGAAGAGGAATTCCTGACCCTGGACGAGCACGAACAGAACGTGCGCTCGGTTCTGGCCAAGCTGGAAAGCGGCCTCATCCGGCGCATGGCGGGCTTTCACCATGACTGACGAACTCCGCAACCAGCCCGCGCAAGCGAAGCCGCCGCTCGGCCAGACGGTCGGCGCCAAGGCGGCACGCAAGCTCAAGTCCCGGAGCGACAAGTCGGCGGGGGTCTGGTTCGGCCTCGGCATGATGGGGTTGATCGGCTGGTCGGTAGCGATTCCGACCCTGCTCGGCGCGGCGCTCGGGCTCTGGCTCGACCAGCGTTACCCCGGCGGCCGCTCCTGGACCCTGGCACTGCTGGTGGCCGGCCTGAGCATCGGCTGTTTCAACGCCTGGCGCTGGGTCACCAAGGAAGAGCGGGCCATGCACGAGCAACAGGAGGAAGGGGAGAATCGCGATGCATGAAACACTTTCATTGCTAGGGGCCGGGGTGGCGGGTCTGGCGCTGGGCGGCCTGTTCTTCGGAGGTCTATGGTGGACGGTACGCAAAAGCGTGACGTCCCGGCGGCCGGCGCTGTTGTTTGTCAGCAGTTTCGTGCTCCGCACCGGCCTGACCCTGGCCGGCTTTTACTGGGTTGGGGGCGCGGCGTGGCAACGGTTGCTGCTTTGTTTGCTCGGCTTTGTCATTGCCCGTTTCGTCGTTCTGCGGCTCACCCGGCCGGTCGAGCACGACGCGGGAAAAACAGCGGAGACCTGCCATGCGCCTTAGTCCCGACGAGATCGTCTTCTGGCAATACGGCTTCATCAAACTCAACGCCACCATCGTCTACACCTGGGCGCTGATGCTGGTCCTCGCGCTCGGCTCCAAACTGGTCACCCGCCGGCTCTCCTTGGACTTGGAACGCGCCCGCTGGCAGAACCTGCTGGAAATCATCGTCGTCGGTATCGAAAAGCAGATCGAAGAGGTCGGCCTGAGCCAGCCGCGCAAATACCTCGACTTTATCGGCACCCTGTTCCTGTTCGTCGCCCTCTCCGCCCTTTTCACCGTGATCCCCGGCTACGAGCCGCCGACCGGGTCGCTCTCGACCACGGCCGCCCTGGCCCTGTGCGTGCTGGTAGCGGTGCCGCTGTTCGGCATCGAGGAGCAGGGCTGGGCCGGCTACCTCAAGTCCTACATGAAACCGACCTTCATCATGCTGCCGTTCAACCTCATCAGCGAAGTCTCGCGCACCCTGGCCCTGGCGGTCCGCCTGTTCGGCAACATGATGAGCGGGGCGATGATCATCGGCATTCTACTCAGCATCACGCCCTTCATTTTCCCCGTCGTCATGACCCTGCTCGGCCTGCTCACCGGCATCGTGCAGGCCTACATCTTCAGCATCCTGGCGGCGGTGTACATCGCCGCCGCCACCCAGGCCAGCAAGCCGGAAGCTGAACCCAAACCCAAACCCAAACCCAAACCTTGAATCAGTCAGAAAAGGAGACACCATGGACAGCATGACCCTTATTGCGGTGGCATCCATCATCACCGCCGGCTTGACCATCGCCATCGGCGTCCTCGGCCCCTCGCTGGGCGAAGGCCGTGCGGTCGCCACCGCGCTCACCTCGCTGGCGCAGCAGCCCGACGCCTCCGCCACCATCACCCGCACCCTGTTCGTCGGCCTGGCGATGATCGAATCGACAGCGATTTATTCTTTCGTGGTCTCGATGATTCTGATCTTCGCCAACCCGTTCTGGAATCAGGCCATCGCCCTCGCCGCCGGGAAATAGTCATGCTCATCGACTGGTTCACCGTCGCCGCGCAGTTGCTCAACTTCCTCATCCTGGTGTGGTTGCTGAAGCGCTTTCTCTACCGGCCCATCCTCGCCGCTATCGACGCACGGGAGCAACGCATCGCCGCCGAACTCGCCGACGCCGACGCGAAAAAGGCCGAGGCCCTGCAGGAGCGCACCGAGTTCCAGAACAAGAACACGACCTTCGACCAACAGCGCGACGAACTCCTGAATCAGGCGAAGGATGCGGCCAGGACCGAGCGGGAACGTCTTCTGGATGAGGCCCGTCAGGCCGCCGAGGCCTTGACCACCAAGCGCATGCAGGCCTTGAATGACGACGCCGAGCATCTCGATCAGGCCCTCCGCCACCGGGCGCAGACGGAGGTATTCGCCATCGCCCGCAAGACCCTGGCCGACCTCGCCACGACCAGTCTGGAAGAACGCATGGTCGAAGTCTTCACCCGCCGCCTGCGCGAGATGGATGGCGAGGCCAGGGACAGCTTCGCCCAGGCCGTGAACACCGCCTCCGAACCGGTGCGGGTGCGCAGCGCCTTCGACCTGCCGGAGGCACCGCGTGCGGCGCTGCAAAACGCCCTCAACGAAACCTTCTCGGCCGCGGTTCCGCTCCGCTTCGTGACCACACCCGAACAGGTTGGCGGCATCGAGCTCAGCGTCAATGGCCGCAAGCTGGCCTGGAATATCGCCGACTACCTCGCGGCGCTGGAGCAGGGCGTCGCCGAGCTGCTGAAGGTGCCCGCCGAGGCCAAGCCGGCCGCACAGGAAGCGACGACCCATGACGCGTGAAGCCGGGCGCCTGCAAACGGTTTTCGACCGCGCCTTCAACGCCATCGGCCAGGCGCGAGAGGCCTACACGCCGCAACTCGCGCCACGCGAAGTCGGCACCGTCGCCAGCATCGCCACCGGCATCGCCAAGGTCACCGGCCTGCCCGGCGTCGGCTACGACGAGGTGCTGACCTTCCCCGGCGGCATCCAGGGCATCGCCTTCAACGTCGATGCCGACGAAATCGGCGTCGTCCTGCTGGGCGACTACTGGCGCCTGCAGGCGGGCGATGAAGTCGAACGCAGTGGCAACGTGGTCGACGTGCCGGTGGGCGACGGCTTGATCGGCCGTATCGTCGACCCCATGGGCCGGCCCCTGGATGGCGGGCCGCCGCCGGCCGGCGCCCGCCTGCCGGTGGAACGCCCGGCCGCACGGATCATGGACCGCGCCCCGGTGACCGCACCCCTGCAAACCGGCCTCAAGGTCGTCGACGCCCTCATCCCGGTCGGGCGCGGCCAGCGCGAATTGATCCTCGGTGACCGCCAGACCGGCAAGACTGCGGTCGCGCTCGATACCATCCTCAACCAGCAAGGCCAGGATGTGCTGTGCGTCTATTGCGCCATCGGCCAGCGTGCCTCCGGGGTGGCCAAGGTGATCGCCACCCTGCGCGAGAAGGGCGCGCTGGCCTACACCGTGGTGGTGGTCACCGAGGGCAACGACCCGCCGGGTCTCGCCTACATCGCGCCCTACGCCGCGACAAGCATCGCCGAGTGGTTCATGGAGCAGGGCCGCGACGTGCTGATCGTCTACGACGACCTCACCCATCATGCCCGCGCCTATCGCGAGTTGTCCCTGCTGCTGCGCCGTCCGCCCGGGCGCGAGGCCTTCCCAGGCGACATCTTCTACATCCACTCGCGCCTGCTGGAACGCGCCACCCATTTGCGCCCGGAACTCGGCGGCGGTTCGCTGACCGCGCTGCCGATCATCGAGACCGAGGCGCAGAACATCTCCGCCTACATTCCGACCAACCTGATTTCCATCACCGACGGCCAGATCTACCTGTCGCCGTCGCTGTTCGAGCTGGGCGTGCTGCCCGCAGTCGATGTCGGTAAATCGGTGTCGCGGGTCGGCGGCAAGGCGCAACGCGCCGCCTACCGGGCGGTGGCGGGCGACCTCAAGCTCGCCTACGCCCAGTTCGAGGAACTGGAGACCTTCGCCCGCTTCGGCGCCCGGCTGGACGAAGACACGCGCAAGACCATCGAGCACGGCCGCCGCATCCGCGCCTGCCTGAAGCAGCCGGAGTTCGCCCCGGTGTCGGTTCCGGCGCAAATCGCCATCCTGCTGGCCCTGACCGAAAATCTGTTTGACCCAGTCCCGCTCGACCAAATGACAGCGGCGGAGCAGGCTGTGCGCGAGGCGGCGGCGGAGATACCGGACGAGATCGTCGCCCGCTTCGACAGCGCCGAGAAATTGAGCGATGCAGATCGGCAAGCGATCGTCGCCCGCGCCCGCCAGGCACTGGCCCCGTTCTCGTCATCGCCCCAGCCCGAGGCGGAAGTCGGGCCGGAAGCCGAGCCGACCACCGAGACCCAGTCGTGAGCGACACCACCACCAGTCTGCGCCGCAAGATCGGCAGCGCCGGCGATCTGCAATCCGTCGTGCGCACCATGAAGGCCATGGCCGCCTCGAACATCGGCCAATACGAGCAATCGGTGCGCGCCCTGGACGACTACACCCGCAGCGTCGAGCTGGGCCTGAGTGTCTGCCTCCGCAACGGCGCACCTGCAGCGGTGATGCCCGATGGTGAAGAACGAACCACTGCCGGGCCGGTGGGCGCGGTCGTGTTCGGCTCGGATCAGGGACTGGTGGGCCGGTTCAACGACACGGTCGCCGACGCGGCCACCAAGGCCCTCGCCAAACGGCCCGGCTCAGCGCTGATCTGGGCGGTCGGCGAGCGTGTGCAGGCCCGTCTGGCAGACGCGGGCCTGGTGCCCGCGAGCGTCTATGCGGTGCCGAACTCGGTCAAGGCGATCACACCGCTGATCGGAAAGATACTGGTCGAGTGCGAGACCCGCTACAGCCGGGGCGAAATCGCCGAACTGCACCTCTTTTACAACCGTCCCACCTCCGGGGCGGTCTACCAACCGGCCCGACAGCGGCTGCTGCCGCTCGACCGGCTCTGGCGCCGCCAACGCGCCGCGCTTCCCTGGCCGACCGGAAACCTGCCCGAGGTCGTGGGCGACACGGCCGACAGCCAAGGCCGTGGTGCGACCCTGCGCGCGTTGATCCGCGAGTACCTGTTCGTCTCGCTGTTCCGCGCCTGCGCCGAATCTCTTGCCAGCGAAAACGCCAGCCGCCTGGCGGCGATGCAGCGCGCCGACAGGAACATCGAGGAACTGCTGGAGGGCCTCAACGGCAGCTTCCACCGCTTGCGCCAGAGCGGCATCGACGCGGAATTGTTCGACGTCGTTGCCGGTTTCGAAATGCTCGCTGGGTCATGACAACAACGGAAAGGATCAGGATGAAGATCAAATCGAAGGATTTCAGGGTGCCGGAAGGCGACAAGGTCAACCTCAAGAAGTGGCCGACGCAGGTGAAGCCCGTCTACAAATCGAAGAAGAAGTACCACAAAGCGCTCAAGGAACAGGTGGAGGAGCTCAGTGAACTGCAACGCATGCATTACGCCTCCAACCGCTATGCCGTGCTGCTGATTTTTCAGGCCATGGACGCCGCAGGCAAGGATGGCGCCATCCGCCACGTCATGTCCGGCGTCAATCCGCAAGGCTGCCAGGTGTTCAGTTTCAAACATCCGAGCGCGACGGAACTGGACCACGATTTTCTCTGGCGCACCACCCAGTCGCTGCCGGAACGGGGCCGCATCGGCATTTTCAACCGTTCCTATTACGAGGAGGTGCTGATCGTTCGCGTGCATCCGGAGATTCTTCGCGGCCAGGGGCTTCCGGACGCGCTGCTCGACGAGAAATCGGTCTGGAAGGAGCGCTATCGTTCCATCGTCGACCTGGAGAACCATCTCCATCGCAACGGCACGCGGATCATCAAATTCTTCCTGCACCTTTCCGAGGAAGAACAGCGCAAGCGCTTTCTGGATCGCATCGACGAGCCGGAAAAAAACTGGAAATTCAATCTGGCCGATATTGAAGAACGGAAATCCTGGAAAAAGTACATGCAGGCCTATGAGGCGTGCCTGAGCGCAACCAGCACAACAACTGCGCCCTGGTACGTGGTGCCCGCCGACGACAAGAAGAACGCTCGCTTGATCATTTCCGAAATCATTCTGGATACGTTCAAGGCGCTTGATATGCACTACCCCGAAACTGAAGCTAAGCGGCGGGAGGAATTACTGCAGATCCGCCAACAATTGACAAATAAAGGCCCAGGCGGTCGATAACCGTTGCCTGGGTATGGTGAAGGCCAATAATGGCCGACAACTTGTGCCTCACGACTTCAGTTTCCGAACGGCTACTGCCCTTCTGACGGTCGTCATTGAACTTGCCGAGACGTGAATGCCCGGCGCTCCTTGAAACTTGCGCGGACGAGTTTTGGAGCGGTTCCACTTCGGTATTTGCGTTCATCGCCAGCCTGATTTCATTCAGCGTCATCGCCAGTCTGTTCGTGGTCTTCCAAAAAATGCTGCCGGAAACTGAAAGCAGCCGTTGATCGTTATCTTCCGAGCAGTTCGCCAAACGGTTTCAGCGATTCGACGCGGTCGCAGACCACCTTGGCGATGGCGATCAGCGGCGCGCCGAGCAGCAGGCCGGCGATGCCCCACAACCAGCCGAAAAACAGCAGCGCGATGAACAGTACGGCGGAGTTGACCCCGGCGAAGCGGCCTTGCAGCCAGGTGGTGAAACCGAAACCGACCAGCCCCGCCACCAGTAGCGATACGCCGGCCACGGCAAACGCATTCAGCAATGAGCCGAATTGCAGGAACGCGGCCATGCCGCTGGCCAGCGCGATCAAGATCGGTCCCAGATAAGGAATGAAGTGCAGTACGCCAGCGGCGACGCCCCAGACAGCGGCTTGCTCCAGGCCCAGCGCCTGAAATGCAAACCCGGTGCAGACCGCGACGAGTGTGTTCGCCGCCAGTGTCACGAACAGATAGCGCTGCACCTGCGCATCGATTTCTTCAAGGATGCGCAAGGCGTCTTTCTTGCGCGACATCGAAGGACCAACCAACTGTACCAACTTGCGGCGGAAGTGATTGCCGGACGAGAGCAGGAAATACGCAATCATCAGCACGATAGGGGTTTGCGCCGCCACCGAGATCAACAGTGCCGACTGCGCCAACGCATAGTCGCGCAACCAGGCGGTGGAATCGGCTGTGCGCACCGCAACCACGCGGGCCCCGGTCTTGGCGCCGGCATCGGTGGCTGCACCCTGCAGTTCGTTGGCGGCCTCCTGCATGTTCTGCAATAGCGTCGGGCTGTCAGTGCGCGCCGCACGCAAGCCCAGCCGCAACTTGCGTGCGGCATCGGGAAACTTCTCGATCATCGCGGTGACATCGTCGCTCAACGAAAAAGCCACCCACGACAAGCCGCCGACCAGCATGGATAGCACCAACGCCGCCGCCAAGGCACGCGGCAGGCGGCACTTGGTCAACCATTCGACCAGCGGATGCAGTGCGTAGCTGGTCAGGATGCCGATCAGCAAGGGCACGAAGAACGCGCGGGCAAAGAAAAGCGCTGCAATCAGGGCGATGGCAGCCAGAAGCATCAGCGCCAAAGTCATGCGCGAGGCGCGGCGGGCGCGCATCGCCATGCCTGCTATCACGACAGATTCGGCCCCCAATTCGGCCTCCGATTCGGCCCCCAATTCGCTCGCCGGATGTGCGCCATCGTCGGGTGCGGTGATGGCGGCGTCTACTGCTACAGGTTGGTTCATCTTCCGGCCGCGTTGCCGCCGTCGCCGAGACTTTTCGATCCGTCACGCTCGCCTAGCGGGTTCTCGAAAATCGATGCCGAAATGTCGGCTGGGCCAGTGACGCTCTGAGGCGTCACTGGTTGCGGCTGCCAACTTGAAAAGATGCCGTCATAGCCTTCGAGCGAACCATCGTGCCAGCCGATAACCAGTGCAATGAACAACGTCAGAATAGTCAGCGCCATGGCAGAAATGCCCACGAACAACAGCCGATTAAACATAAGTTTCGGCCTTCGCTTGATTGTTTCGCTATGCGTGGGCGCTCTGGATCTGACCAGGTTGCCTTCCCATTTACATGCCCCATGGTTGCAACGAAACCGCCGCAGACTAACGAACAAACCAAGGAAGTGGTCGATATTGCGCCGTGGAATCTGGATCAGATGGCGCTGTCCGCAGAGCGGACATGCAGTAGCGGTACTGGCGATGCTGCTGCCCTTGGAAGTCGTATATGAATCAGGTCTGCGGGACGAGATTTGCATCAATATTTGCCGAATTAGGAATGCCGGAAGACAGCAGCGCGGCGAATTGCTCAGCCGCCAGCGGCCGACTGAACAAATAGCCCTGACCCTCATCGCAATGCTGCGCGAGCAGGAAGGCCTGTTGCGCCAGGTTTTCAACACCTTCCGCGACGATGCGTTGCTTGAGGCGCACGCCCATGGCGATGACCGCGCTGACGAGAATGCCGTTGCCGTTGGCGGAACCGATGCCCTGTACGAACGACTGGTCGATCTTGAGGGTGTCGATGGGAAACTGGTTCAGGTAACTCAGGCTGGAATAGCCGCTACCGAAGTCGTCCACCGCCAGTTGTACGCCCATCGCCTTGAGCTGCTGAAGGGTCGCACTGCTGGCCTCGGCATCGCGCATCAAAACGCTTTCGGTAATTTCCAGTTGCAGACTGGCCGGAGCCAAGCCGGTTTCGTCGAGGATGGTGCGCACGCCGGGTACAAAATCCATGCGCCGAAACTCCAGCGCGGAGAGGTTGACCGCAACGCAAGCGGGCTGTAACCCGGCGTCCAGCCAGCGTTTGGCTTGGGTACAGGCTGCGCGCAACACCCAGCGACCAATTGGAATGATCAGGCCGGAATCTTCCGCGATCGACAGAAAATGCTCGGGCAGCAGCAGCCCCCATTGCGGATGATTCCAGCGCAACAGGGCCTCGGCGCCAGTAATCAGACCACTTTCCAGATTGACTTTGGGCTGGTAGTGCAGCTCGAATTCTTGTCGCTCCAGCGCCAGCCGCAGATGGGTTTCGATGACTTGCCGCTCGACCGCACGCACGTTCATGTCGCTGGTGAAGAACTGGTAGTCGTTGCGGCCTTTTTCCTTGGCCTGGTACATCGCGGTATCCGCATTCTTGATCAACGTTTCCGCATCCAGGCCATCGGCGGGATAGACGCTGATGCCGATGCTGGTCGTCACATACAATTCCTGCTGATCAATGGAGTGCACCAGCGCCAGCGAGGCAAGTATCTTTTCGGCGGTCAGGGCGGCATTTTCCGCATCGTGTTCGTCCGCCACCAGCACCACGAATTCATCGCCGCCCTGGCGGCTCACCGTATCGGAACCGCGCACGCAATCCGTCAAGCGTTGAGCGACAGATTGCAGCAGATTGTCACCGGTAGTGTGGCCGAGTGAGTCGTTGATGTGCTTGAAGTTATCCAGATCGAGGTAGAGCACGGCGAGGTGCGTGCCATGCCGCTTCGCCCGGCCGATGGCTTGCGCAATGCGGTCGCTGAGCAGCGCGCGGTTGGGTAAACCCGTCAAAAAATCATGCTGCGCGAGGTGGGTCATTTTCAGCGCCATCGCCTTGCTGGCGGTGACGTCGTGAAACACGATCACCACGCCGGACATCTGTTCGGTGTTGTTTCGGATCGGCGCGGCGGAATCTTCGATGGCCGCTTCCACGCCATCACGGCGAATCAGAATCGTGCCGGCGCTCAGTTTCATCGGCTGATTTTTTCGCAGCACCTCATCGACCGGATTGGCTTTGGTTGCGCGCGTGTCGCTATCGACAATCTGCATCACCTCGCTGATCGGATGGCCTAGCGCTTCTTCCAGCGACCAGCCGGTCATGTGTTCGGCGACAGCATTCAGATAGTCGACATGGCCCTGTATGTCGGTGCCGATGACTGCGTCGCCGATTGAGTTGAGGGTGATTTCGGCACGCGTTTTTTCGATGAACAGCGCTTCTTCCACAGCCTTGCGCTGGATGATGTTGCGCAACGATTGCGACACCAACGAGCTGCCGAAATAGCCTTTCGACAGATAGCCCTGCGCACCGCGCTGCACCGCTTCGATGGCCAGCGTTTCATCCTCGCGCGCACTCAAGGTCAGGATCGGCGTGTGCGGCACGGCGGCGAACAAGGCGTCGAAGGTGGCGATGCCTTCACTATCGGGCAATGACAGTTCCGTCAGGATCGCGTCGATGTCGTCGGCGCGCAGCCGCGCCAACGCATCGGCGAGGTGCGTGACCCATTCGACAACGAAAGGGCCGTCGCGCGCTTTGTCCAGCACGTCCTTCAACGTGCGCGCATCGGCGGCATTGCCGGTAAGGATCAGAACTCGATTTACCATGACGTTTCCCATCATGCTGCGGTGTCGTTTGACTTCAAGGCGGCTTCTGGCATGGCAAACACGCTCAAATTCGACCAAGCAGCAGCAGGATCAGCAAAATAACCACAATCAGCCCGATGCCGCCGCTGGGACCGTAACCCCAGCTCCGGCTATGCGGCCAAGCAGGAATCGTACCCAGCAATGCGAGTACGAGGATGATCAGAACAATGGTTCCTATCGACATGACGGTCTCCTTGATTCGATGACGAAACTGCCGGTGCGGCAAACCGCAGCCTTGAAGCAGGATCGTTACATTCATGTTCGCCGCGAAACCGGGTGATGTCTGTGCGCTGGCGAACATTCATTGATCGGGGTTCGGTCTATCTTGCGGCTCAACCATGAAACTCTCGACCATGCCCCCCGCGATGCAATCGTTCAACCTAGAAACCTCAGTTGGACCTGCCCGAGTGTGCGGTTTTGGCGCTGGATGGCAAGGAGGAGCAACGCGGCCAGGCAGCGCCAAAACCGTGAAATCGGGCGCGTAACGCGCTCACCCATACGGTGAAGGCCGAGATGCCAGAGATCATCAGGAGATTCGGGGTTTGATAAGCGGTCAACTCAGGTTTCTAGGTTCAAGCAACTGCCGAACAACTTACGTTATTGGGGTGCTAGACCGCGCAGGGCATCGGCGTACTGGACCCAAAACTGGCAAAGCTGACCTTGATCGTGTCAGACCAGAGTCAACGTGAAACAGCGTAGGAGCGGCTTCAGCCGCGATGCGCGCAAGCGCAAGTCACAACCCTATGCCAAGACCAACTGTTGCGGTTTGCTCATCGCGTGCATATTGCGGCTGAAGACCGCTCCTACGCAGTTGGGTTTCGTCATCCGGGGCGGCATCTCGCCATGAAAGTAAGGCGGGATGATTTTCCAGCCCCGCTGATATTCAGAGCGCCTCGTCTGCCGGTCGAGCTGCGGGGATCACAAGTATCAACTCAGACTCATCCACAAGACTGAACACCGGACGCTCGCCTGACAAACGCTCACTGCTGTCCAGGATGATCTGCACACCTTCCCCCCGCTTATCCATCATGGCGCTGCGACCAGTGAAGTCCTGATCGCCGTCCGGAACAACGCATTTCGCCAGTAAACTGGTGATCGCCTCGTTCCGTGCTGCTTGCCTGTATGGCAGGCTTTCAACTGTCATGGTGTTGGGGATGGCGCCAGGTGAATAGACCTCAAGCCGGTCTGCAAACATGCGCAGCCTGATCTTCGCGCCATGGATTGAGTAATCCCGATGAGCCACCGCGTTCACCAGCGCCTCGAATACTGCGGTCAAGTCGTACTGCGGCAAGTCATGCCGCCCTTCCTGCTTGCTGGCAAACACTTGCATGTTCTTCTTGACGAAGTGGCAAGCTGCAAGCACCTGCGCATCCAGCGGGCCGGTAATGTCCTGGGCATCAAGCTGGTAGGCAGCATCGCCTTGGGGTAGTACTTGCGTCCCACGATAGGCCACCGCTTGAATGAATGCGTTGGGCAACCAGCGACGTGGGTCATGGCTCGCCATCAAGACACCGGCAATGGTCGGCCGAACCGTGCCATCCGCGTCGGGTCTGGCCATGGCAAGCTTGTCAAGCAACACATCCCTGGCATCCTGGATGCGGGCACTGGCGAAGCGCTGCCATAGGTGATCAGCCAGGTCGTCGAGCGTTGCTCCTGGTACCGGCTGCTCGTCGAAGCGGATGATGCGGGCCTGACTACGTTGCTGGAACAAGCGAGCCAGGTAGTCGGGGGCCATCTCGCGTTTGGCACTGCCGACACGATGAAGATACCCCCCGGGGCTTCGGTGCACAAACAAGCTGCCGGACACATCAACCTTCAGCACCGGTAGCTGCTCTCCGCTACTGCTAGGCAATGTCAAGCGTTCAATAACCGGTGCGAGTGGCGGGTTGATGCTGTCCAGGCAGAGTTGCCGAACAAAGTGCTCGACCAAGTCAAGGCGATCCAGTGGTACGCCCAGCACCTCACGTGCATCATCCACGCCCAGCACGCACACGCCGCCTCGGCCATTGGCAAATGCGGCCAGTTCATCTGCGAGGGAATCCCGATGTGGGGCGTTTACTTTATTCCCGGCAAAACGCACTTCCTTGAGTTCCAGGAAGGTGTCTTCTCCAAGGCGGATTTTGTCGAGCAGATCAGCAACGTTATCGAACACTTCAGACCTCTCTTCCCAATCGTTGATAGCGGCGCTCGAAAGCCTCCTTGCCGCCCTCCATCACTTGGCACACTTCTTGGCGCATCGTCAGGTCTTGCAGGGAGCCCGTTTGCTTGACGAAGCAATGGTTGTTGAAGTCCAGCACATGGATCAAGTCTGCATCGCCATTCACGACGATGTTCGGGTTGTGGGTCACGATAATTAGCTGACGACGCAGCTTGTTGGAGCGAATCTGCTGAACCACCAGGCCATAGATCAGGTGGTTATCCAGATCGTCTTCAGGTTGATCAAGCACCAAGGGCTCACTGCCGTGGGCTAACAGGAAAGCCAGCATGGCGGCAGCGCGCTGTCCGGCGGACGCCTGACGAATCGACTGGAAATCACGGCCATCGCCCTTTCGGCTGTATTCCACTTGCAGACCATCTTCCGGGAACCAGCAAAGAATGTGATCGACGAACTCCGGGCGATTTTCTGCCTCTGTCTTCAAGAATTTGTTGAACCATCCGCCGAAGTCGCCGTTTCCCTTGCAGGCCAAGGCAAGGCGATCTTTCAGTGCCTGGAGGGCTGTCTCAAAAGAAGGGGAATCCCTTTCACCGTTCCGTTCTGTGAATTCTGAAAGCAGTAGCAGGTCGGCCACGGCGCCCTTCGCTTGTGCGTCGTCCTGGGCTTCGAGATAAAGGTCATCTGTGTACTTGCCTTCAGCCGCCCCGAGCAGGTCTCTCAGTGACCGCTCGATAGCGCGCGCATCCCGGCCATACGGGATGAGGGCCATCCGCACATAAGGGTTGCCTTCGAGTGTGGGCTGCAGGAATTGCACTCGGCGGGCACTGATTGATCGCCGTGCCGCGCTGACTCCTTCCAGCTGCGCCTGCGCTTTGTCTTTGAGGGCGTCACGCTGCTTTTGCAGCGCAACCAGCCGCTTGATTTCGGTATCCAGTCGCTGCTTTTCCTGGACCAGCCGCCCATACTCACTCGGATCGCTCACCCCTTGCTGCTGCAAGTCAGCTTTCAGCTTGTCATAGGCTGACTTCGCGTACGCCACTTGCGCCGTCCAGCTAGAGCTACCCATTTCTGCTTGAAGTCTGCGGCTCTGCTCATCAAGGTTAGTAGCCGCGCGCTCGACTTCCGTGCGCGCCTTGGTGATGGCTGCTTGCAGTTTCTGAATGACTTGCAGCGCCGGCTCGTCAACGGCCGGATCGAACAAGCCCTCGGGCAAGTCCTCAGCCAGCAATTCCTCTGCGAAGGCCTTCAGTCGCGCAGCCAGGTCAGTCGCACTTTCGAACTGACGTTCCACCTCACGACCTTGCCGACTGCTGCGCTGATAGTTCTTCAACACCGCTGCGTGGTCAGCCCCTTCGAAGCGCGCAAGTTTGCGTTGCACGTCCTGCAGACTCAGATTCAGTGCATCGCGGGCTCGTATCTTGCCATCCAGTTCGCGCATCTGCGCACGCGTTGCGAAGAAGGCTTGTCTGGCCTCATCAAATGCGGCTTGCTGCGTACCCGTACCAGCCGCATCATCAATCACCTTCAGCAAGGCTTGCTGGCTATCACCAGCCAATGCTGCAATTTGCCCTTGGCTGAACAGGCGAATGGGAAAACGCTGTTCGCTGATCGCCTGGCTGCCTGACGGCTTGAACGCAGCCATCGTGTCGTCCCACTCCTCCACCACATGGCCTTGACCGTCTTGCCGCCAAATCAGGCGGTAGGTGGTGCCATCCCGGCTGATCTGAGCGCAAATTCGGGTTTCCGGGCGCAGCCCCCCCTCATCGACACGGCTCTTCGCGGCCTTGTTGAATCGGGAGAAGGTTTGCCCTGCCTCCGAGCCACTGGGAAGCTCTTTTTCTCGTCGATAGGCCAATCGCAACGCATGCACCACGGTCGATTTTCCCGTTCCACGACCACCGATCAGCGCATTGAAATAAGGATTGAAAACGAGCACGGCTGGCTTGCGACGGCCCATGAAGCGGGCATCATGAACCTCGATGGATTCGATGAAATGTTCAGGCCTGACGAACGGCGCGAAGCTGTCACCGTCGTCACTGCGGCGAACCGACACACTCTGGCCATCCAGCAAAGCGAGGCGCAAGCCTTCCAGGCTGGGCGTTGCCATCTTGATCCAGGTGTAACGCGAGCCAGGAACAGCGGCCCCCTGAAAGGAGTGGCAATCGCTGCCCAGCACGCTGGCGAGGTTAGGTTTGATTTCATCCCAAACGGATGGATGTGCGGCATCTTTAGTCTTCCATTCCAGCGCCAGCATTCCCGGCACCTGCAGCGCTTGCTTGACCATTGCCGCTTCTAGCGCGCAGCTTCTTGAACCAGATAAAAGACGCAGCAAGCCCTTTCCTGAATCATCAACGTGTGCCGGAATGGCGATGCCGCCACACCGCTGCACTTCCTCAATGACATGCAGCAACGAATCACGCGTAATGGCAGCTCCGTCCTTGTCGTCAGTCTCTCCATGCAAGTGCGCGGGGAAGCCAACACCACCCAATAGGCTCGCGATAGTGGCTGATGAGGCGTCTTGGTCGAAGATTGCCAGCAGGTGTATGCCGCCCTGCACCGAAATCTCTACACCGGGGAACAAGTGAAGTTCGCGGAACCCGGCAGGCGCCTCCCCCCCGTCCGCGTTGCGCTTCATCCCGGCATACGCCCGCTTCAGCTTGTCGATCCAATCTCCGCTGTTGTGGTCGGTAACGGCGACACAGTCAATTTCGGCCTCCATGAACTTTCGTAGCCAGGAGTCCGCCGTCAGTTCGTGCACTGTACCGATAGCTGCCTGCCACGCTCCGGTATCTTTCGAGGCAGGCGTGTGCGTGTGAAAGTCAAACTTCCACCACCGAGCGCCGGGATATGACCGGGTCGATTCCTTCGCTGCCGCCATCTCAGGCTCCCCCCTTTACTGGCTCGTTTTCTTGACGATCTGGCTTCAGGTCGTGTGCGCGTGTGTACTCAAGCACGAGGATTTCAATCATCGAAGCCACTGATCGGCGCTCACGTTCGGCTGCCAAGCGCAGTAGTTGCTTGATCTCGGCAGTGGTGCGAATGGAAAGGGTTTCGTCCTTCAGGCGTGACATGGCAGCGTCTCGTCAATAGTGGCAAGCAAATGTACTGCCTTTAGCGTTATTTTGCCAGTACACGAAAAAACCGCAGAGCTCGGTTTCTGTAATGGGGCCCTGTCAGAGATTAAGGTGAGCCAGGTTGCCGTCGCGGCAAACCGCAGCCTTGAAACAGGACCGCTGAAACGATGGTCGCCGCGAAACCGGGCGATGTCTGTGCGCTGGCGAACATTCATTGATCGGGGTTCGGTCTATCTTGCGGCTCAACCATGAAACTCTCGACCATGCCCCCCGCGTCGCCCACTGCCGCCGCAATCGCTCAACCCACTGCCCAGGAGGTCGTGCTGTCGGGCCATTGGACTGCGCTGGGAATGGGCGTTCTCGACCAAAAACTGGAAACCCTGACCGTACCGCCGCAGACGGAAATCGTCGTCGATGGCGCGGGCGTCGAAGGCCTGGACACGGTCGGCGTGTGGATATTGCAGAAGTGGATGCAGCGCCTGCGCGATACGGGCCATGGCGTGCAAATGCGCGGCTGGAGTCCGCGTTTTAGCCGCTTGATCGAGCTGATTTCGCAGCCACGCGACGCCCCGCCAGTGCCACCGCCCACTCCTGGCTGGCTGGCGCAAATCGGCCGCACCAGCGTAGCGGCGGCTGAACAGATGTTCGCGCTACTCAGTTTCCTCGGTGAAAGCGCGGTAGCCCTCGCCGGCAGCCTCGCACATCCAACGCGCCTGCGTTGGCGGCCCATCCTGTACAACATTCGCAGTGCCGGCTTCGATGCGCTGCCGATCGTCGGGCTGCTCTCCTTCCTGCTCGGCATCGTCATCGCCTACCAGGGTGCAGACCAGCTCCGACAATATGGCGCCAACATCTTCGTCGCCGATCTGGTCGGCCTGTCGATGCTGCGCGAATTCGCGCCACTGATGACCGCCATCATCGTCGCCGGCCGCTCCGGCTCGGCCTACGCCGCGCAGATCGGCAGCATGTCGGTGAGCGAAGAAATCGACGCCCTGCGCACGCTTGGCATCGCCCCCATCGAACTGCTGGTGCTGCCGAAAATCCTCGCACTGATCATCGTGCTGCCGCTGCTCACCTTCTTCGCCGACGTGCTCGGCGTCGCGGGCGGCATGCTCATGGCCAACGCACAACTGGGCGTCGGTTACGTCGACTTCCTCGACCGCTTCGTCAAAGCGGTCAGCCCGACGGCGTTTCTGATCGGCATCGGCAAAGCGCCGGTGTTCGCCGTGATCATCGCGCTGGTCGGCTGCTTCCAGGGCTTTCGCACCGAAGGCGGCGCCGACAGCGTCGGCCGCCAGACCACACGCAGCGTCGTTCAGGCGATCTTTTTAGTGGTCGTCGCCGACGCGCTGTTTTCGATTCTGTTCAGCCTGCTGGACCTGTGACATGGCAGAGATTGAAAACAAAATTGAAAACAAAACTGAAAACGTCGTCGAAATCAGCCATGTCTCGACGCGCTACGGCGAACATGTCGTGCATGTGGATGTGGACTTGCAGGTCAGGCGCGGCGAGATTTTCGCCATCGTCGGCGGCAGCGGTTCAGGAAAATCAACCTTGCTGCGCGAAATGATCCTGCTGCAATCGCCGGATTCCGGCTCGATCCGGGTGCTCGGGCTCGACCTGCCAGCGCTCGACGACGCGCAAGCGCTGGCTTTGCGCCAGCGTATCGGTGTGATGTTCCAGCAAGGCGGTATGTTCGGCTCGCTCGACGTGCGTGAAAACGTCGGCTTGCCGTTGCGCGAGCACACCGCCCTCGACGACACGCTGATCGACGAAATTGCCGCCATGAAGATCGGCCTCGCCGGCCTGGCACCGGAAACCGGGCGCCAGTACCCATCCGAATTGAGCGGCGGCATGCTCAAACGCGCTGCCCTGGCGCGCGCGCTGGCGCTCGACCCGGAACTGCTGTTTCTCGACGAACCGACCGCCGGCCTCGACCCGGCCAGCGCCGGCGGCGTCGACGAATTGGTGCTCAGTCTGCGCGATCTGTTCGGCCTGACCATCGTGATGATCACGCACGACCTCGACCTGCTCTGGCAGGTAGCCGACCGCGTTGCGGTGCTGGGCGACGGCCGTGTGCAGGGCATTGGTTCGATGACTGAACTTTCGCAGCTCACGCATCCCACCATCCGCCAGTTCTTCGACGGGCCGCGCGGCCGGGCTGCGGCACAGACGTCCACCGAATCTGCCAAGGAATAAACATGGAAACCAAAGTCAACTACGCGGTGGTCGGCGGCTTCGTTCTGCTGCTCGGCGCAGCACTGATTGCCGGCGTGCTCTGGCTCGCCAGCGGCGGCGGCTTCCAGAAAAAATATGATTTGTATCTCGCTCTGGTCGGCGAATCGGTGGCCGGGCTGAATCTCAATGCGCCGGTCAAATATCGCGGCGTCGATGTCGGCAAGGTGCGAAAAATCCAGCTCGATCCGCGCAATCCGGAGCAGGTGCGCCTGCTGTTCGCCATCGAACGCGGCACGCCAATTCGGCAAAACACCGTTGCCGTATTGAAGACCCAGGGGCTTACCGGCATCGCCTATGTCGAACTCGACGGCGGCTCCCTCGACTCGCCGCCGTTACGCGCGGTCGCGCCGGAAAAATACCCGCAGATCCGCACCAAACCCTCGCTCAGCGCGCGTCTGGAAAACGTATTGACGACGGTGCTGGCCAAGCTCGACGCCACGTCTGACAGCGTCAACAAGGTGCTCAGTGCCGACAACGTCGCCGCCTTCAACAGTACGCTGGCCGACCTTTCGACGCTGGCGCGCACCTTCGCGGCGCGCAAGGACACCATAGACGCCGGCATCACCCACGCCGCGCGCACGCTGGACCACAGCGCCCGATTGAGCCTGCGCCTGGACGCCCAACTCGGCCCGTTGCTGGAACGCATTGGCGCTGGCGCCGACGCGGTGCGCAAGATGGGCGACGAAACAGCACGCGCCAGCGCCAGCGCCGGCAAGACAGTCGATTCGGTGGGCGCTGACGTGAAACGCTTCACTAGCGATACCTTGCCGGAACTGCAAAGCCTGCTCGGCGAAGTCAATGTCCTCACGGTATCGCTGCGCCGCCTGATAGAAGAAACCGAACGCAATCCACGCGGCTTCATCTTCGGCCGCCAGCCGGTGCTGCCAGGGCCGGGAGAAAGTGTCAAACCAGGTGTCAATCAAGGTGTCAAACCAGGTGTCAATCAAGGAGCCGGAAAATGAACATGAGCAGCCTGAGTCTGTCTGCAGCCGTTTTACTGCTCGCCAGCGGTTGTTCAGCGCTGCGGCCAGCCGCCTCGCCGAGTCCGCCCAGTTTCTATTCGCTCACTGCCGCACCTGCCTCAGCCGAGGTTGAACACGCAACACCAAGCACAGCGCCCACCCTGCTGATCAGCGTCCCACGTGCCGCCGCCGGCTTTGACAGCCAGCGCATCGTCTATACCCGCCAAGCGTACAAGCTGGAATATTTCGCCCACAGCGAATGGATCGACCCGCCGGCGCGCATGCTCTCGCCGCTGCTGGTCACCGCGCTGGCGAACAGCGGCGCGTTTCGCGCCGTGGTGCAAGCGCCAAGTTCGGCCAGTGGCGATTTGCGCCTCGACACCGAAATTTTGCAGCTACAACAGGAATTTTCCGGCGGGCCGAGTCAGGTCCGCTTTACCTTGCGCGCTACGCTGGTGGCAGACGCCAGCCGCCGCGCAATCCAATCACGCGATTTCGAAGCCATTGCCATCGCTGCCAGCAACGACCCCATTGCGGGCGTCGCAGCCGCCAACCAGGCGGTACGCAACGTGCTTGTTCAAATCGCCGCCTTCTGTGCGGAGACGGCAGCAAGCTGGCGCTCCAGGTAAGCGGAAAAGCAAAGGAAACACTGATTTATCCGTCATATCGGCGCAGGCCGGTGTCCAGGTGGTTGATTCCACAGGGTTCTTGCATCCGCGGGAACGACGAAATCGATTTAATCAGCGTCTCGTTACAGCAACCGCCCAAACAACCGAGAGACCTGTTCTTTCAGCCTGAGCATCAACCCTCTGCGCTGCCAGCTTTCCAGTTCAATTGCTTTGGAAGCCTTGATGTCTTTGCTGAATGCAGTTTGCATCTGCTGGGCGAATTCGCGCCCGAGTATCACCGCATTGATTTCATCGTTATCCAGCGCGCTGCGCCAATCGAGGTTGCTGGAACCGACCACCGACCAGACACCATCGACAAGCGCGGTTTTGGTATGGAGTACGCTGCCCTGACGTTCGTAAATCTTGACGCCGCCCTCCAGGAGTTGTGAGTAGTACGAACGCCCGGCGTGAAACACCGTGGCCGAATCTGACTGGCTGGGCAGGATCAGTCTGACATCGACGCCGCGCCTGGCTGCATCGAGTAGCGCCTTGATCAGTTGCGGATCGGGCACGAAGTAGGCGTTGGTCAAGTAAACCTGTTTTTCCGCATTGCTGATCGCCGAGATCAAGGTCAGATAGATCAGGCTGTAAGGATCATTGGGCGAGCTGCCGATGGCGCGCACGATATCCTTGCCTTGCGCCTTCTGCGGCGGAAAGTAGTTCTTCTCTGGTAGTGGATCGCCCTTTTGCGTGGCCCAGGTCTGCAGGAATAGTTTCTGGAATTCCGCCACCACCGGGCCGTCGATCTGCACATCGGTGTCGCGCCAGCCGCGGGTCGCATCCACCGGCCCTTTGCTGACTTTGAAGAACGAACCGGTGGAATACACACTGCTGATATTGATGCCGCCGAGAAAGGCAGTCTGACCATCGACGATCAAGAGTTTGCGGTGATCGCGATGGTTCAGCGCCCAGGATTTCTTCGTGGTCATCGGGTTGATCGGATTGAATTCGAGCACTTTGATGCCGCCCTGGCTCAAGCGATCAAAGTACGCCGAGTCGGTGCCGAGCGCGCCGACACTGTCATAGATCAGGTTGACCTGAACGCCGCGCGCCTGCCTCTCCAGCAGCAGGTCGGCAAAGCGCTGCCCAATTTCGCCGTGTTCAATGATGTAGGACTCGACATTGATATGGTCTTTGGCCCGTTCGATGGCCGCAAACATCGCTTTATAAGTTGCCGGGCCATCCTGCAACAAGGTGACCTTGTTGCCCACCACCAGCGGACTGCCGACGATTTCCTGTTCCAGTGCAATCTGTTTGTCGAGGATGTCCAGGTCGCCAGAGGTGCGCTTGAGTTCCGCCACAATCGCGGCGCTGCGTTTCGCCGAGAGTGGGCCGCGTGCGCTTTCAAAGCGCGCCGACTGGGTGGCATAGTGCTCGGTCAGAAACTGAGTATCGGGCAGGCCCGAACAACTGCCTACGAGAAACAGACAGCAAGCGATGGCAAAAAACTTAAGGGCACGAAGCACCATTGGACTCTCTAAAAAGCCCGGCAGGGAGTTATAAAAACCTCTGCTGCAGACTGTAAAACCATTCTCCAGCGCAAAACCCCTGGGTTCTGTGCGCCAGCGAACGGAACGGTGAGCGGATACGACGTAGTTTCGAACTGCACACGTTGTGTGACCACAAATCTGTTTAGATGCGTGGTTCTCTTTTGGTTCTCTTCAATCAAGCAAAAGGAATTCACATGAACTACAAAATTGTTTTATCCGCAGCACTTGCCGTCATCGCCCTCGGCGCATGCGAGAAAGCACCCGTCGTCACGCCAACCGTGGTGGCCGTTCCCGTTCCCGGCCCTGTCGGCCCGACCGGCGCAACTGGAACCACTGGCGAGACCGGTTATACCGGAGAGAAGGGCGCAACGGGTTACACCGGGGATGCCGGGGTGACCGGGAACACAGGCGAGACCGGTGCGACCGGTGAACAAGGCAAAACCGGCGGCGACACCGTGGTCATCGTCCCGAATCCGCAGCGCTGAATTTTTCCTGCAGCATGGGGCTGGGGCACTTCGATCGTGTGGCACTTCGACCGTTCGACAAGCTCACGGCTCAGGGCGAACGGGACTGTGAATTTCACGTTAATGATAAGTCTTTGATTTACTGTCATTGATGAAGCTACCAAGCGCTGACCAAGCCGCCAAAAAAGAGCGGCTAAGTCCCTGCTTATCCGGTGGTTGTAAGCCGGAATCCAGTTCGTTCATCAAGCCGGGGTTAACTGTTTGATTGGATTTACGCTTCTGGATTCCGGCTAACTTTCATGGCTCGACGAGCCGCCCTGATGATGAAACCTGCAGTAGGTCGGCGGTGTGTTTCACGTTAAATGCACGCCGGAATGACGATATTTTGGTTAGAACAAATTTATCGTGGGCACGGGGGGTACGCGGGTTGTCACTTCAGTTCACTCCATGGCGGCGAGCAGCTTGGCGTAGGCCTCGGCGAAGAGGCGCACGCCATCGGCTTGCAAGGTGTCACCGATCTCGCCGAGATCAATGCCCAGACCGGCCAGTGCAAATAGGTGAAGCTGCGCCTCCGCGATGCCCACGCCCAGGCTGTCTTCGGCGCGGCCGTGGTCGCGGAATGCCGCCAGGGTGGCGCCTGGCAGTGTGTTGATCGACTCCTTGCCGATCAGCGGCTCCACGTAGAGCAGATCGCTGTAGTCCGGATTCTTGGTGCCGGTGCTGGCCCAAAGCGGTGTTTGTCGACGCACGCCGGCCAGCGCCAGGGCGGCGAAGTCGGGGCCATGAAACAGCTCCTGATAGCGCTGATGGCAACATTTGGCGAGCGCCACGCCGGTCTTGCCCTTGAGTGCCTGCGCATGGGCCGAGCCGATGGCCTCGATACGCTGGTCCACCAGGCTGTCGACGCGGGACAGGAACACACTCGCTACCGAGCGCGGCGACCGGGCGTCGCCCCCCGTGTCGAGCCAGCGGGCGTCGCCCCCCGTGTCGAGCCACCGCTGCGCTCCGCGCAGATAGGCCTGAGCCACGGCCTCGTACTGAGCAAGGGAAAAGATCAAGGTGACGTTGCAGCGCAGGCCGGTGGCGGTCAGTTGCTCGAATGCCTGCACGCCGGCAGCCGTGGCTGGTACCTTGATCAGCAAGTTGTCGCGCGCCACCAACTGGCGCAAACGCAACGCCGCCGCCAGGGTTCCGGCCGCGTCGTCGGCCAGGGCGGGGGAGACTTCCAGGCTGACGTAGCCGGTCTCGCCGGCGCTGCTCAGATAGGCCCGCACGAGGGTGTCACAGGCAGCCTGGATGTCGGGAATCACCAGTGCCTCGTAACGCGCTTCGGCGTCCATGCCGGCACTGCGCAGACGTTCGAGATCCTCGCGATACCAGGCGCTACCTACGATGGCCTTCTGGAAGATGGCGGGATTGGAGGTGACGCCGTCGATGCCATCCTCGTTAATCAGACGTTGCAGTTCGCCTTCCTTGAGCAGCGAGCGGGAGAGGTTGTCGAGCCAGACGTGTTGGCCCAGGTTCTTGAGTGCGAGCAGTGGATTGGGGTTCATGGTTGGTTCTCCGAGGCAGGCCATTGCCAGTGGCGGATTTCCGGCTGGTCTTCGCCGTGTTGCTGGATGTAGCGCGTGTGTTCGCTGAGGCGGTTGCGCATCTGCTGTTTGATGTGCGCGGCGCGGGCGTGCATTTTCGGCACCCGGTCCATCACATCCATCACCAGATGAAAGCGATCGAGGTTGTTCAGCACGGTCATGTCGAACGGTGTGGTGGTGGTGCCTTCCTCCTTGTAGCCGCGGACATGCAGGTTGGCGTGGTTGTGGCGGCGGTAGGTCAGGCGGTGAATCAGCCAGGGGTAGCCGTGGTAGGCGAACAGGATGGGTTTGTCGGCGGTGAACAGACTGTCGAAATCCTGATCCGACAGGCCATGCGGATGCTCTTCGCGCGGTTGCAAAGTCATCAGATCCACCACGTTGATGAAGCGCATCTTCAGTTCGGGGACGAGTTGGCGCAGCAGATCGATCGCGGCCAGCATTTCCAGCGTCGGCACGTCGCCGGCCGCTGCCAGCACGATATCCGGCTCGCCGCCCTGGTCGTTGCAGGCCCATTCCCAAAGACCGATGCCGCTGCGGGTATGGTTGATTGCCGCGTCCATGTTCAGCCACTGCTGTTCCGGCTGTTTGCCGGCGACGATGACGTTGACCAGATTGCGGCTGCGCAGACACTGGTCGCTGACGCACAGCAGCGTGTTGGCGTCCGGCGGCAGATAGACGCGGATGATGTCGGCCTTTTTGTTGACGACATGATCGATGAAGCCGGGGTCTTGATGCGAGAAGCCGTTGTTGTCCTGCCGCCAGACGTGCGAGGTGAGCAGGATGTTGAGCGAGGCGATCGGCCGCCGCCAGGCAATGCCGTTGCACACCTTGAGCCATTTGGCGTGCTGGTTGAACATCGAATCGACGATATGAATGAACGCTTCATAGCAGGTGAACAGGCCGTGCCGCCCGGTCAGCAGATAACCTTCCAGCCAGCCCTGGCAGACGTGTTCGGACAAGATTTCCATGACCCGGCCATCGGCGGCGAGGTGGTCGTCGTAGTCGAGGCGTTCGGCCATCCAGGCCCGGTCGGTGACTTCGAACAGCGCGCCCAGCCGATTGGAATTGATCTCGTCCGGGGCGAAGACGCGGAAGTTGTCGGCGTTGTCGCGCATTACATCGCGCAGGAAAGTGCCCATTACCCGGGTCGACTCAGCCACCACCGCGCCCGGCTGCGGCACCGCCACGGCGTAGGCGGTGAACTCCGGCAGACGCAGATCGTGCAGCAGCAAGCCGCCGTTGGCATGCGGATTGGCGCCCATCCGACGCGTGCCCTGCGGCGCCAGCTCGGCCAGTTCGGTGATCAGCCGGCCATCGGCATCAAACAATTCCTCCGGCCGGTATGAACGCATCCAGTCTTCCAGCAGGCGGACATGTTCGGGTTTGTCCATGTCGCTGAACGGCACCTGATGCGAGCGCCAATAGCCTTCGGTTTTCAGGCCGTCAACCTGTTTCGGGCCGGTCCAGCCTTTCGGGCTGACCAGCACGATCATCGGCCAGCGCGGGCGTTCCGTAACGCTTTCCAGCCGCGCGCGATACTGAATCGCATGAATCTCGTCCAGCGCTTGATCGAGCGCGGCGGCCATCGCCTGATGCATGGGCTCGGGCTGGTCGCCTTCGACAAAAATCGGCGCATAGCCGTAGCCGATCAACAGGCTTTCCAGTTCGGCTCGCGGAATGCGCGCCAGCACGGCCGGGTTGGCGATCTTGTAGCCGTTCAGATGCAGGATCGGCAGCACCGCGCCGTCGCGCGCCGGATCGAGAAACTTGTTGGAATGCCAGGAGGTGGCCAGCGGCCCGGTTTCCGCCTCGCCGTCGCCCACCACGCAGCAGGCGATCAGGTCCGGGCTGTCGAACACCGCGCCAAAGGCATGCAGCAGTGCATAGCCCAGTTCGCCGCCTTCGTGGATCGAACCCGGTGTTTCCGGCGCGACGTGGCTGGGAATGCCGCCGGGAAAGGAGAACTGCCGGAATAGACGGCGCATGCCTTCGGCGTCTTGCGAGATGTCGCGATAAACCTCGCTGTAACTGCCTTCCAGATAGGTGTTGGCCACCAGTGCCGGACCCCCGTGGCCGGGGCCGGCGATGTAGATCAGGTTCAGGTCTTGCTGTTTGATGACGCGGTTGAGATGAACGTAAATGAAGTTCAAGCCCGGCGTGGTGCCCCAGTGGCCGAGCAGGCGCGGCTTGATGTGTCGATGCAGCAGCGGATCGCGCAGCAGCGGGTTGTCGAACAGATAAATCTGGCCCACCGAGAGGTAATTGGCGGCGCGCCAATAGGCATCGATACGCTGATATGCGTCGGCATCCAGCACTGAGGTTTTCAAGGACATGTTTTCTCCAGGCATTCAGGATAGGCGTGATGGCAAGCGCTATGGCAAGCGCTATGGCAGGCGCGCAAGCAACTCGGTGGCGGACTGTTCCACTGCGGTCTTGAAGGAAATGGCGTTCTCTTGCAGGGTTTCGTGCGATGACGAAAGCTCCTGCGCGCCTTCCCACGCCACCGTGCCGTTTTCACCATCCCAGATTTGCAAATACAAGCGAAGTGACGTGGTTTTGGTTTCCAGCATGCGGATGCCCAGCGTGCCCCAGCGGTTTTTCGATTCCTGCCTGAAACCACCCAGTTTGAGTTGCGCCAGATAGCGCACCCCGGTGACGCGCGAAACTTTAAGCAAAGTGTCGCGGCTGAAAATCCCGGTCAGGCGATAGTCCTCGAACATTTGCCGATATTCGCTCGCGAGATTGGCGCGATTGATTGCACTCAAAGTCGCCGGCAATGGCACGACGCGCAACTCCGGACGCGCCAGTTTCAACGCTTCGGTAAACGCCAGCGCCAACGCCTGCTTGTCCTCTTCCTGTCCGGTGACGGAAGACGGCGTGATGAAGGCAATGCCGGACGTGCGCAGCACCTGCGGCTCAAGGCTGATCGACAAGGTCTGGGTCGTCGAATGTAACTGCTTGGTTGTTGAGCAACCGGTCAAGGTCGCGCCGAAACCCAGCAAAGCAGTTAAAAGCATCAGAAATCGAAGTAACGCATGAACCGAATGTGTCATCGCGTTGAACTCCTGGTCAGCTATCTCGCCGCCGCCGCATGTGCGGGTGGAGCAGGAACGGACATTGCCGACTAGCGCCGACCGAGCAGAAACCCCAGAAACAAGCCAACACCGGCGGCGGCGCCGATGGCATTCCACGGGTTTTCGTGCACATAAACGTCGGTTATTCTGGCCGTCTCCCGTGTCCTTTCCAGCATGGCGTTCTGCGCGTGTGCCATTTGCCGTCTCGCCAGCCGCAGCGAAGCTGCCGCCTTGCTGCGCAGATGCGCCATTTCCTCGCCGCCTTGGTCGGCTGTCGCACTCAGTAAAGACTCCGCATCCGCCAGTACGTTATTGATGCCGGAGACCAATTGATTGTTGGTGAATACATCCATTGCATGTTTCATGCTGTTCTCCTTTGAGGCGTGCGCCGAAAAGCCGGCGTAGAAACCAGCTTCACAATCCGCTCTTTCGGGTGATTATTCTGTTCGCTGGCGCACACAGCCGTAGCTTTTCTGCACGGTCTGTTGCGAGCCCTGTGTGAGGAAAGGAGCAGACACAGCGGCTCTGCTTGCGGATGATCGAGATGAAAATCGCCGTCACCAGTCAGAACCGCAAGACCATCACGGGTCACGCCGGCAAATGCCGCCGCCCAGGAAATCACGCCCCGCGTGTTCTACCCGCCGCAAGAAATCCGGCGTCAGGTCGCACAGCGTCTGCAAGCCGTGCACGCCTACCTGGCCATTCCACATCGCCCACCTGCTGTTTCAGGTGTGCATGGCCCGGACGAGCATGGCGTCACCCGCGCCTACCAGATACTGGCGGCGCAGGGTGTCGAGGTGGAGTTGCTGACTGGCTATGAAGGCGAAGACTTTGCCAGCAGCGGGGATTTTCAACGTGACATTCTGGCGATCACCGCTGTCCATCCGCTGCGTGAGTCCGCCGTCCGCACCCTGGCAGAAAAAGCCGGCTCGGACATGGGGGTAGTGGCAAATCTGGTGCAAAGCGGTGAATTGCGTCGGGTGGAGCATGCCGGCGAATTGTTATATCCGCCACTTTGAACCTTGAAAAAGGGCAGACCGGCAATCCCCGGGCTGTCGTCTGCGTTGGCGATGAAAATCACCCTGAGCCGTGCATCAAACCTGTGCCGAATGGCACGACCTGAAGCGGTTTCGTCCCGAGCATGGCGAGTGCCCTGGCCCGCCGCCCTTTGCCGAAGCGTGGCGGCACACAAGCCGGCGCTGCGAGGTGTGGCGCGGGTAGAGATGTGGGCGATAGCAGGCATCGCCGACCTGTTTGGGAGATTGCACGGAAATGCTTCACTGGGCCGATTACGTCAGTTTTTCGTGGCACTCGCGGTCTTCGTCAATCCGATCAGCGTGCTACCACTGTTCATCACTGTTGGTCAGCATGACGGCGCACAACAGCGAGTCCGAGAAGAAGCGGATCGCGCGGATGCCGCCCCATTTCAGGTTGCCTGCCTAACCCGCCTGGAGGATGCGGACTCCCAAAGCCGAACGGCGTGATCTCGCGATCACGCCGTTCGGCTTCTTCGTGCTATGGGAAGGTCGGATTAGTTGCTGATCAGCACCGCGACACGGCCGTAACGTCTGAGGTTCGGGTCACCGACAGGGCCGACTTCGAGTTTGTAAGATGGCACGCCGGCGTTGAGCAGCGCTTGCCGGACGATTTCCACGCGTTGCGGATCCGAGCCGTCGATGCCGACGCGGCGGGTCTGGTGCTCGTTCACATACTTGGCGATATCGCCGGCCATTCTCTGGTCGAAATGCAGGATGTCATTGCTATTGCCATTGAAGGTGTAGTCCCAGAAGCCGTTCCAGGCGCCCATATTCATCGCCATCGGGCCGCGTTCGCCGGTCGGACCGACCGGGCCTTGCGGACCCGCTATCCCGGAACTGCCGGCGGGGCCGACGGCGCCGTACAACTCGGCGCTACCGCGACCGCCGGTATAACCCGCAACCCCTTGCTCGCCCGCGCCGCCAGCACCTCCGGTGGCGCCAGTCGGGCCGGCGGTGGTCGGGCCTTGCGCACCCGTGAGTCCGACTTCACCCTGCATGCCCGCCGGGCCGGCGGGACCACGCGGGCCAACCGGGCCGGCATAGCTCGAACCCTGAGCGCCGGTCGCCCCGATGGCGCCTTGCGCGCCAGCGGGGCCGGCAGGGCCGGTATCACCGGCGCGACCCATCACCATGATGCCTCGGGCGCCGGTCTCGCCGCTCGGGCCTTGCATGCCGGAAGGACCGATCGGGCCGGTCGCGCCCGCCGGACCGGCAATCGCCATGCCTGGCGCCCCGACATCGCCCATCGGACCGCGCTCGCCGACCGGGCCGCTTGGACCCTGGGCGCCGGCCGGGCCGGTGTAGTCAAATGCCGAACTACGCGAGGTCGGCTGAGTGCTGCATCCGGCTATGGCAAAAGTGGCGACCACCGCCAGTAACAGCGGACTCTTGTACAAACGGATCAATTGCATTGAATTTTTCATGATAATTCCTTGATTGCTTTGACAGACATCGGAAACGAGGGCAGCGCACTTATGGGGCTCGCATGGACCGGGCATGATCCATGACGGAAAAGATTGCGTTTACTCGACAGGACCTGTTTGCAATTTATGCTTGGGTGCGCTTCGACTCTGTTCGGTACCGCCCAAAGCCTGGCTTTTTCTTCTGCTCGATGGAGACGCGGTGATTGCCGTTAACAGATCGTCTGAATGCGGCGATCCGGCAGCGGGGATTTTCAAAGTGACATTCTGGCGATTACCGCTGTCCATCCGCTGTGTGTGACCGCCGTCCGCACCCTGGCACAGAAGGCCGGCTCTCGGACATGGGGGGAGTGGCAAATCTCGTGCAAAGCGGTGAATTGCGTCGAATGGAGCATGCCGGCGAATTGTTCTATATCCGCCACTTTAGAGTGGGTAAACCAGAAATCTGAAGACGATGCCCGCATTGGTGAAGAATATCTTCCGCAGCCAGATGCGGGGCTTGCAAGTTTTTTCAGACGCGAACAGACTAGTTACCTGACTAGTAGATAGGGGGAGTCATGCAAACTTGGCCTGTGCAAGACGCGAAAGCGCGTTTTAGTGAGTTCCTCGATGCGTGTATCACCGAGGGGCCTCAGATGGTGACCAAGCGTGGTGCGGAAGCTGCGGTTCTTGTTCCTGTAGAGGATTGGCGTCGGTTGCAGGCTGCCGCCAGACCTTCGTTGAAGCAACTTCTGTTGTCGGATTCGGCGCGTGGTGATCTGGTATTGCCTGCTCGTGGACAAGCCCGCAGACGTAACGTGCGGGAAATTGAATAAGCGAGCAAATAAGGGAATAAGGGAATAAGGGAATAAGCGATGTATTTGCTGGATACCAACGTGATATCGGAACTGCGACGGGTAAAACCGTATGGTGCGGTTGTCGCGTGGGTTGATTCCTTGGATGACCAGGATATTTACATTTCAGCGGTCACTCTGGGTGAGATTCAAGCCGGTATTGAAGTAACACGCGCGCAAGACCCGGTTAAAGCCCTTGAGATTGAGCAATGGCTAAATCTCGTTTCCGCGACCTATCACGTTTTGCCGATGGATGGCGCTGTTTTCAGAGTTTGGGCGAAGCTGATGCGTAAAACTTCGGAAACGCTTTATGAAGACGCCATGATCGCAGCCACTGCACAGGTAAATCACTTAATTGTGGCGACTCGAAATGTTGCAGATTTCAAAACATTTGGAATCGGTTTACTGAATCCATTCGATGTGGGCTCGAATGAGCCTGTGTAGGGCGGCAATGTCCAAATGGCGTGCATGTGGTCGGGCAGAGTTTGACGGTGCCGAGGCGTGGCATGCGGCGGAAGGCGCTGCGCTTTTCCGCCCTGCGCGGGTTCAGCCTTTGATCGCTCAACGATGCACCTTACTCGTGCCGCAACGCCTCGATCGGGTCCATCCGCGCGGCGCGTCGGGCCGGGAAGTAGCCGAACAACACGCCGATGCCGGCGGCGAACGCCAGCGACAGCAGGTTGATGGGCACATCGAACGCATACGGCACGCCCATCAGGCTGGATAATCCCCAGGACGCGGCGGTGGCGATCAAGATGCCGATCACGCCGCCCAACGCCGACAACACCACCGCCTCGATCAGGAACTGCAACAAGACCTCGTGTTCCAGTGCGCCGATGGCCAGGCGCAGGCCTATTTCACGGGTGCGTTCGGTGACGCTGACCAGCATGATGTTCATGATGCCGATGCCGCCGACCAGCAGGCTGACCGCCGCCACCGCGCCGAGCAGCGTGGTCAGCACCTCGGTGGTGCTGGACAGCGTTTCGGCCAGTTGCTGGGTATCGAAGATGTTGAAGTTGTCGTCATCACCTTCCGCAAGACTGCGCCGTTCGCGCAGCAGTTGGCGCAGGCTGGCCTTCAGCGGCGCGCTGTCGCTGCCGTCCTGCATGGACACCAGCAGCGTGGCCACCTTAAGGCTGCCGGTGACGCGGCGTTGCAAGGTGTGCAGCGGCACCAACACGGTGTCGTCCTGGTCGCCCATGCCGCTCTGGCCCTTGGCGGCGAGGATGCCGATCACGGTGCAGGAGAACTTGCGCACGCGCAGTTGCTCGCCCAGCCCGGTCTGGCCCGCCGTGCCGTCAAAGATTTCGCGCCGCACCGTCTCGCCGATGATGCACACGGCCGCCCCGGCGAGCTGTTCGTCGGCTTCGAAGATGCGGCCGCTGGCCAGCTTCCAGTTGCCGGTATCGAACCAGGCGTTGCTGCTGCCGATGACGCTGGTGGACCAGTTGCGCCCATTGGCGACGACAGTGACGCTGGCGCGGCCTTCCGGTGCCACGGCGGCGATGCCGCCGATCTCGGCGGCAATGGCTTCGGCATCGCCTTCCTTGAATTGCGGCACGCTGCTGGTGCCGCCACCGCCGCCTGGCCCCATGCGCTGGCCCGGTCGCACCATCAGCAGATTGGTGCCCAGACCTGAGATTTGCGCCTTGATCGATGCGGTGGCGCCATTGCCCAGCGTGACCATGGTGATCACTGCGCTGACACCGATGACGATGCCCAGAATGGTGAGGAAGGAACGCAGCAGGTTGCGGCGGATCGAGCGCAGCGCCAGCATGAATACGCTGTACAGCATCAGGTGGCCTCTTTTTCCGGGGTTGGCACAAGTGACTACGCGAGCGGCGCGGCGGGCGCCTCGGTGGTCGGGTTCTGATTCACCGCATCGGCGGCAATGTTGCCGTCGACGAAATGCACCATGCGGTGGGCATAAGCCGCCATGTCGGCCTCGTGGGTGACCATCAGCACAGTGATGCCGTGATCTTTGTTCAGGCCCATCAGCAGGCTCATGATCTCGTGGCTGCGCTGCGTGTCGAGGTTGCCGGTGGGTTCGTCGGCCAGCACCACCGCCGGCTCGGTGACGATGGCGCGGGCGATGGCGACGCGCTGCTGCTGGCCGCCGGACAGTTCCGCCGGCGTGTGATGTTCCCAGCCGGCCAGCCCCACGGCTTGCAGCGCCTTGGCCGCCGCCGCCCGGCGCACGCCGGCGCTGTCGCCGCGATAGAGCAGCGGCAGTTCGACGTTTTCTTGTGCCGAGGTGCGCGCCAGCAGGTTGAAGCCCTGGAACACGAAGCCAAGGTAGCGCCGCCGCAAACGGGCGCGCTGATCGCGCGACAGTGCTTCAACGTGCGCGCCCTTGTACAGATACTCGCCAGCCGTCGGCGTATCCAGGCAACCGAGAATGTTCATCGCGGTGGATTTGCCCGAGCCGCTCGGCCCCATGATGGCGACGAACTCGCCGGCGTGGATGTCAAGGTCGATGCCTTTCAGCGCCATCAGTTCGGCCACACCGCTGCCGTAGCGCTTGGTGACGCCGCGCAGCTGGATCAAGGGATTACTCATTGAGTGATTACTCATTCCGCCGCCACTTTTTGGCCAGTAATCACCTGCATGCCGACTCGCAGGTCGCCGGCGGTGATCTCGGTCATGCGGCCATCGCTGATGCCTGGCGTCACCGCTACAGCAATCGCCTTGCTCTCGCGCAGCACCCAAACCTGCCGCGCCGCCGCCGTGCTGGCGCCGTCCGCGGCCGACTTGCGCGTTCTGCTGCCCGGCATGCGCGGCATCAAGCTGATCCCACCCGCCTTCTTGGCCGATGCCGAATCGGCCGCCGCTGTCGGCGAGAAACGCAGCGCGGTGTTGGGCACCAGCAGCACATCATGGCGCTGCGTCGCGGTGATCGTGGCGGTGGCCGTCATGCCGGGGCGCAGGCTGAGATCGGCGTTATCCACGTCCAGATCGGTCAGGTAGGTGACGACGTTGTCGGTAATGGTGGAACCAAAGGCGACGCGGGTGATTCTTGCCGGGTACTTGCGGCGCGGGTAGGCGCTCACCGTGAACAAGGCGTTCTGGCCGATCTTCACGGCGCCGACATCGGCTTCATCGACATAGACCTGCAAGCGCAACAGCGCCAGATCGTCGGCCACGGTGAACAACGTCACCGCCTGCAACGAGGCCGCCACCGCATTGCCGGGATCGACGCTGCGGGTCAGTACGATGCCATCGGACGGTGCACGTATCGATGCTTTGGATTGATTGATCATGTCGGTGGACATCGCCGCTTGCGCATCGCTGACGCTGGCCTGGGCGCTGGCGGCATCGGCCAGGGCGCGCGCCAACGTGGCGCGGCTGGCGTCCAGTTCGGCCTTGGATGGCACTTTGCCGCCGGACAGACGGGCGACTTCTTCGAATCGAGCCAGACCGGCGCGCGCTTCTTTCACCGTAGCGGCAGCCTGCGCTACCTTGGCGTTGGCGGCGGTGATGGCGGCGCGTGAACGCAGGATCTGGTCGCGCAGCTTGGCGGTGTCGAGTTCGACCAGCACCTGGCCCTTCTTGACCAGATCGTTGACGTCGACGTTGACCTTCAACACCGTGCCGGAAAGTTCGCTGCCGATGTTGGTGGTACGCACCGGTTGCAGCGTGCCGTTGGCGGTCACCGTCAACGACAGGTTGCCGCGCGCCACCGGCTGGGTCAGGTAAACAGGCGCCGCGTTGGCGGATTTTTTCGCTTGCCAGTACCCGATGCCGGCGACGAGCAGCACCGCCAACACCGCACCGGCCCACACGATGGGGCGGCGATACCAGACGCGCAGTGCGGGTTCGTCGAGCAGGCTGGCGAGGTCGTCAGGCGGCGCGGCGCTTGCGGCGGAAGTCGGCACAGAAACCGTGGCGGGCGTGGGCGTAGAGACGGGGGGAGTCATTTCGATTCAGTCCGGTTGGGTGCGACGGCGGCGAGGTCTGAATTCAGCCGCTCAGGATTCAATCCCTCGGGGTTCCAACCGCCGCCCAGCGCCTCGTACAAGCGGACATGGTCGGCGGCGAAATCGGCGCGGGTGCTGGCGACACTGTCTTGCGTGCCGAGCTGGCTGCGCTGGGTTTCCAGCACCACCTGAAAATCCACCAGACCGCTGTCATAGCGCTGGCGCGCCATCAGCGCGGCATTGCGGGCGGATTCGGCGGCGAGGATCAGGCGCAACAGGCGTTCGCGGTCGCCGCGCAGCGCGACCAGCGCGTCTTCCACTTCCTTCAATGCGGTCAACACGGTGGCCCGGTATGACTCTTGCGCCTGCACCAGCGCGGCCTGTTCGGCGCGCAGGTTGGCGCGGGCCGCGCCGCCGTCGAAGATCGGCAGCGTCACGCCGGCCAGCAGCGAACTGACCACCGATGCGCCATCGGTCAGCGCACCCAGGGTCAGGGCGCTCAATCCCAGCGAACCGCCAATCCTGAAACTGGGCTTGCGCGCCGCATCGGCCTGGGCGACACGCGCCAGCGCGGCCGCAACTTGCTGCTCGGCGGCGCGCACATCGGGCCGCTGGCGCAGGGTGTCGGCGGGAAAACTCAACACCAGATCGTCGGTTGCTTGCGGAATCGGCGTGGTTGTGGCAAACCCGGTAGCCAAAACAGCGGTCAAGTCCGCCGGCGGCTGGCCGGTCAACACCGCCAGAGCGTGCCGGGTTTGCGCGATGCTGGTCTGCAAGACCGGCAACTGGGCGCGCGTTTGTTCAGTGGCGCTGAGCGATTGTTCGGCTTCCAGCGAGGACACCAGGCCGGCCTGCAAACGCCAGCCGGTAATTTCATGGGTATCGAGCTGGCTGGCCAGGTTGGCCTCGGCAATGGCCAGCCGCGTTTGCGCACCGCGCAGCGTGAGGTAACTCAACGCCACTTCGGCGGCGATCGACACCTGAACATCGCCCAGACTGGCGGCGCTGGCGCGCAGCGTGGCTTCGCCGGCATCCAGCGCACTCTGTTTGCCGCCAAAGATGTCGGGTTCCCAAGCGGCATCCAGCCCGGCCTTGAACAGATTGCCGGTGCTGTTGCCGCCGGCCGTGCCATGCGACGCCGACGCTGAACTGCCCAAGGTCGGCCGCAATCCGACGGCGGCGACATCGCGCAGCGCCCGCGCCTGACGCAACGACGCTTGCGCACGGTTCACCTCGGTGTTGGTCTGCATCGCCCGCGCCACCAGTTGGCTCAGTTGCGGGTCATCAAAGCGCGTCCACCACTGCGCCAGCGAAACTGCCTGACTGGACGCGGCATCGGCTGCGGTTGTATTTGACCAAGCGGCCGGTATCGCCAGCACCATCGGTTTGTCCTGCTGTGGCGCAACTGACGCGCAACTGCTCAGGATCAGCGACAGGCAAAGCATGACGACCGGAATCAGCAATCTGCGCACAAACATCTCGCTGAAATTAATGCGTAATGTGATCAGGCGGGTATTGAGCATGTTGAAGAGCATGTTGAATCCAGGTGAACAGATGGCCTGCCGCAACCTTAAAGGCTGAAACAAACCGTTGCTTGCGGCTTTACCGGTTTTTGCATCTTGCACCTTGCACTTTGCACTTTGCACTTTGCACTTTGTACCTTGCACCTTTGCGCTTCTGTTCGCCAGCGCACCGATTTAATCTGCCTGTTTGCCTAAGGTGGTGATCCAGGTTCGCCTGCACAACCTATCGGAAGGAACCACCATGAAACGTTTGCTATTTGCCGCAGCCCTCGCGGCCATTACCGCACCGTCGCTTGCCGCCGATGTCGGGTTATCGCTCAGTATTGGCCAACCCGGCTTCTATGGTCACATCGACATCGGAGACTTCCCGCAACCAAGACTGATCTACCAGCAGCCACGCGTCATGTATCGGGCAGCGATGCACCGTCCGCCAATTTATATGCACGTCCCGCCCGCCCACGCGAAGAACTGGCGTAAATATTGCCGCAAGTACAACGCCTGCAACGAACGGGTCTACTTTGTGCAGGACAACTGGTATCGACAAGAGTACGTCCCGCGTTACCAGGAACGATATAACAACCGCCGCGATGACCGCCGTGACGACCGCCGTGATGACCGCCGTGATGACCGTAACGACCGCCACGACGGCCGCGGGCATGGGCCCAATCGCTGAGCAAACTCGGTCTAACCGCCCGGCGGGCGGTTTGCTGGCAGTCGGATTGAGCGGCTGTTATGTCGTGCCGCACCGCGACCATGCGGTGGCTATCGAGATGGCTATCGTTGAGTGATTCTGTAGTGATTTGATGCTGAACTTGAGAACCGCAGGGTTACTGGTCTGTCTTGCCATTTCGAGTGCCGGGCTGGCCGAGTCGGCAGAGTCGGCCTCTGCCGCCGCGCCGGAGTCCTCCACCGGCGCATTGCTGCTCGCCAAATACACCTCGCTGGCAGACCGGTTGCAGCAAAACCAGTATCAGCGCCCGCTCTATCTCGACTCATCCGAATCCGAGAACGACATCAAGGGTGATATTTATGCCGTGGTCGATTACCCGTTCGCCACGGTCAGCGCCGGACTTAACGATCCGGACAACTGGTGCGGGGTGCTGAGCCTGCATCTCAACACCAAGTACTGCCATGTCGTGCCCGACAAAACCCGTACCGTGCTGCGCGTCAGCATCGGCAACAAGTCCAGTCAGCCGCCCGAAGACGCCTACCCACTTGAGTTCGCCTATCGCGTCGCCTCGGCAACCGCGAAGTATCTGGAAATACAACTCAGCGCGGATAAAGGGCCGATGAACACCCGCAATTACCGCATCCAGTTTCAGGCGATACCGTTGGCGAACGGCCGCACCTTTCTGCACATGACCTACTTTTATACGTACGGATGGACCGGTCGAATCGCCATGAAAACCTACCTCGCTACCCTCGGCAGCGGCAAGGTTGGCTTCACTGTCACGCGCAGGCAAAGCAACGGCCAACCCGAATATATCCAGGGTATGCGCGGCCTGATCGAACGCAATGCCATGCGCTATTACCTCGCCATCGACGCCTACCTCGGTGCAATTGCCACCGCCCCCAACGAGCGACTACAAAAGCGGCTGCAGAGCTGGTTCAGCGCCACCGAGCAATACCCCCGCCAATTGCATGAAATAGAGCGAACCACCTATATCGATATGAAATTGAGTGAATATTCGCGCCAGCGAACCTTGCGGTAGCGCAAAGTTCGCTCGGCTGCTTCGTTCACGATATCCAAGGAGACCCCCATGGCAGGCCAACCTGAAATCACCAATATGGCTTTGTTTTGCGACTTCGAGAACATCGCACTCGGCGTGCGCGACGCAAAACATCCCCCATTCGACATCCGCAAAGTGCTCGAACGCCTGCTGCTCAAAGGCAGCATCGTGGTCAAGAAAGCCTATTGCGACTGGGATCGTTACAAGGAATTCAAAGCCACCATGCACGAGGCGGCGTTCGAGCTGATCGAAATCCCGCATGTGCGCCAATCCGGCAAGAACTCCGCCGACATCCGCATGGTGGTGGATGCGCTCGACCTTTGCTACACCAAGGCCCATGTCGACGCCTTCGTCATCATCAGCGGCGATTCCGATTTTTCACCGCTGGTGTCGAAGCTGCGGGAGAACAATAAGTACGTCATTGGCATCGGCGTGAAGGACTCCACCTCCGACCTGCTCAGCGCCAACTGCGACGAGTTCATCTTCTACGACGATCTGGTGCGCGGCATGGAAGCCAAAAAACCCGCCACCAGGAAACCCCCCGTTAAAGCTGCCGCCAATACGGCCAAGGGCGCTGCCACCAGAAGCGAAGAAGCCAAGCGCCAGGATGCCTTGGATTTCCTGGTGGAAACGGTGGAAGCCCTGATCGTCGAACGCGGTTCGGATGACAAAATCTGGGGATCGCTGGTCAAATCCACCCTGCAGCGCCGCCGACCTGGCTTCGCCGAATCTTATTACGGCTACCGCTCGTTCAAGGAACTGGTGGAAGACGCACAGAAGCACAAGCTGTTGAACATGCAGCGCGACGAAAAAACCGGGCAGTACACGCTGCGGCTGCCGGCGGACGAGACGGGCGAGAGTCGGTAGGCGGCAGGGTCATGCGGATGGAGTCCGCTGACGACAGTGCCGCAATGTTGGAAAAGTCACTGAACGAGAAGAAGAAATCATCGCCCTGATATCCGGCAGGAAAAGTTATGTTGAGCATGCCACTGATCTATGCGTTGGCGTCCTCATCAGGAAACCCCGGTGCGGTATCGGTCGACAAAGCTTGCGGGCAATGCCAAGGCAGCACATAGCCCTGGGTGGGGTTATTGATTGCGGCGATGGCAATGACTGGCGGACTTGATTCAATGTTGCCGAAAATGGTTGCGAATGAAATGTCCGCCGCATCTCGACCGGTGCCGATGCGGACGAAACCCATTGGTATCGCTACGCCGGAGGGGTCAAAGATGTACCAGCGTCCGCCGAGCAGGACTTCGACGTAGGCATGAAAATCGGTCGGGCCCAGCACCGGAGCGGCGCCGTAATCGATGCCGGAACAAAACCGTGCCGGGATATTGAGGGCGCGGCACAAGGCGATCATCAGATGTGCGAAATCACGGCAAACACCCGTTTGCTGCTGGTAGGTGTCGATGGCGGAGGTGGTGAATTCGCTGCTGCCGGAGGCGAAACGGGTGCGTTCCTGCACCCATTTGCGGATGCCCTCGACCCGTTGGTAACCGTGCGGCAAGTGGCCAAAGGTCTGATTCGCCAACTGTTGCAGCTTGTCAGACTCGCAATAGCGGCTGGGGTAGAGATAGGGCAAGACTTCCACCGGCATGTCGGCAATCGGCATTTCGCCGATGTTTTCCGGTTGCTCGACGTGATGGCGAATTTCCACGTCTGCCTGATAGGAAACCTGCAGCGGACCTGGGTTGGCGCGCAGCCGGAGCAAGCGGTGGTGGAGTATCGAATCGTAGGAAATAGTCGATGCCACCGGCTGACTGATGTTCAGCGATTCGTTGACGATGGTCTGGCGGGTGGTGGGCGCGGCGTGGATATTGAAGATGAAATCGGCCGGCTGACACATGACCTGATAACTGAGATTGATGGAAAACTGGAGTCGTATCATGGTGGCCTTATAGGGTTGTCTGAGGTTGCGGTTGAACGCGAAAGCGTCTCGTCGAGGAAGCGCAGCAGCGCGGCGATGACAGTAAGCAGTACCGGGCCAATGATCACGCCGACCATGCCGAAGGCGGAAACGCCGCCGATAACGCCAACGAACACGGCCAGGATCGACACTGGCGCATGGCGCGAGATCAATAACGGCCGCAACAGATTGTCGGCGACAGAAACGCCGCTGCCCCAGATCAACAGGAAGATCGCCCAGCCCCATTCCGAAGTCGCGGCCAGATAGATGACCGCCGGTACCCAGACGAAGGCCGCGCCCACCATCGGCAACAGCGCCAGAAACGCCGCCAGCACGCCGAATACCACGGCGGAGGGCAGCCCTGCGATGGCAAAACCGATACCGACCAGCGCACCCTGCGCGATGGCGGTCATCACCTCGCCGTAAACCACGGCGCGGGTGGTGTCGCCGATCAGCTTGAGCAAATCGTTGCGATGAAACGGTTCCATCGGTACCAGGCGAACCGCGCGGGCAAGCATTTGGCGGCCATCGCGCAAGAAAAAGAACAGCAGGAACAGCATCATGAAAAAGTGGATGGCCGAGTTCAGGGCGTTGAGCAGAAAATTGCCGCCGGTGGCCGCAAGCGACTTCATCAGTAGCTGAACGGCATTGACCAGCCAGCCTTGGAGCTGTTCGGTGCTGGCGGTGAGGTGCTGGCGCAGCCACTCGGCCAGGCTGCCGATCAGTGGGTAGCGCTCCAGTTGCGACAGCAAGCTGGCATTGAAGCGCAGCGGTTGCTGCTGCAAGTGCGTGGCCAGCTCGGCAATCTGGCTGGCGAATGCCAGACCCAGGCTGAGCAGCGGCCCGGCCAGCAGGACAGGTACCAGCAGCGTGAGGATACCCGCCGCCAGACTGGGGCGTTTGTTCAACCGCTGCGCCAGCCAATGCTGTATGGGCATCAGCAAAAATGCCAGGCCAATGCCCCAGGCCATTGCGCCCCAGAACGGCGCCAGCATCCAGTAAAGCGCCAGCGCAATCAGCGCCACGACGACGATGACGAAGCCATTTCGGTAGAGCGGAAAGTTCATAGCCAATACTCCCAGACCCGCGCGAACCACTCCTTCAAGCGCAGGTTGATCGCGCGGTTGCGCCACTGCGCCAGGGTGATTTCATCGGATGCTGCCAGATCCTTGACGAACATCGCCTGCACCTGTTTGCCGAACTCCGAGCCGAGTACCACGGCATTCAACTCGTGGTTGTGCAGGAAGCTGCGCCAGTCCAGGTTGGTCGAGCCGACTGTGGCCCAGACGCCGTCGATCAGCGCCGTCTTGGAATGCAGGATGACGCCGCGCCGCTCGTGGATCTTCACGCCCGCGCGCAGCAAGCGCTCGTAGTAGGCACGCCCGGCGTGGAACACCAGCCAGGAGTCGGTTTTGCTGGGCAGGATCAGGGTGACGCCAACACCGCGCCTGGCGGCTGCTTCGAGCGCTTCGAGCAATTGCGGGTCGGGCACGAAATAGGCGTTGGTGATATGCACGCTGGTCTCGGCGCTGCGGATGGCCGAAAGCAGCGTGACGTAGATCAGGCTGAACGGATCGTCGGGCGAACTGCCGATGGCCCGTACCACCTGGCGACCGGCATTTTTGGGCGGCGGAAAGTAATTTTTCTCTGCCAGCGGCGCACCCTTCTGGCTTTCCCAGGCGGCGATGAACAACTTCTGGAACTCGGCCACCACCGGCCCCTGCAGTTGCAGGTCGGTGTCGCGCCAGGTCAGGCTGGCGTCGGGCTGCACTTCGGCTTTGCCCCGCAATAAAGGCTTGAATGAACCACCCGAATAGACGCCGCTGATGTTGATGCCGCCGAGAAAAGCGGTGCTGCCATCGACGATCAGCAACTTGCGATGGTCACGCTGATTCAGCGTCCATTCCTTGCGCGTGACCAAGGGGTTGACCGGATTGAATTCGAGCACCTGGATGCCGCTGTCGGTCAGCTGCTGAAAGAAGGCCACCGGGGTGTTGAATGTGCCGAAACTGTCGTGGATCAGATTGACCTGCACGCCTTCATGTTGCTTGGTGATCAGCGCCTCGGCGAAACGCTGACCAACCGCGTCGTCATCCAGGATGTAGGTTTCCATGTTGATGTGGTCGCGCGCCGCCAGGATGGCCGCGTGCATTGCCTGGTAAGTCGCCGGGCCGTCTTGCAGCAACTGCACATCGTTACCGGTCGTCAACGGACTGCCGACGATGGCTTCTTCCAGCGCCAAGTGGCGGTCGAAGATGCCGGTATCGACGCTGCGCCTCTCCAGTCGGCTGAGGATGTTTTTGCTTTTCGCCGCTGACAGTGGGCCGCGCGCACCTTCCAGTTGCACCGGCACGCCGGGCCGTCGTGCCAGGTCGGGCACGATGGTCGGCAAGCTGCTGCAAGCACTCAGACCGAATAGGCCAAATAGGCTGAATAGGCTGAATAGGCAGAACAAGCCCAATAAACCAGAACGCGGCGATTTCGGTATCGACGAAAACATTGAACATTCCCCCACAGGCGACTCGCCCGGCTAATGCAGCCGGATGGCTGCGCGGGACAATTCGCTATATCCGCCCCAACAATAGCAGGACGAGGACGATGATCACGATCAACCCCAAGCCGCCGCTGGGTCCGTAGCCCCAGTTCTTGCTGTGCGACCAAGTCGGAATCGCGCCGACCAGCATCAGGATCAGAATGATCAACAGTATGGTTCCAAGCATGGCGTTCTCCTTGCAGTGGTGAATGGGTCAGTTTGTTGGCACGGGCGGCATAGAGATTTTTCCAAACAGAAGGTCAAACCCGGATGGCGCACTCGGTGCATGTACAGCATGCGCCAACTGCCCGAAGCGGTTCAGTTCGTTAGCGAACACAAGAAATTAAATTCCGCAGTTGACTGCCAGTCGTTATGCGGCGTCGCACCGAATTTTGGCCAGCTGTCGATTCGCAATGTTCGTGCCCGCACAGACTCAGGCGTGAAGGCATCGCAATGCTGGTCGCCTGATTGCATCGAAGGTCGGGATCACATTTCCGTCAACTTCGGCTTCCGTCAACTTCGGCTTCGGACCTATCTTTTTCCCACAGGAGTGAATCATGAATTCAATTTTGAGAAACGCGCTGATGCTGGCCGGTGTGGCTTTCGCCACTCAAGCGGCTGCGGAAGTCACCTTTTACGAACGTGAAAACTTCAAAGGTCGATCCTTCAATACCGAACAACAGGTCGCCAACTTCAAGCACGCCGGCTTCAATGACCGCGCCTCTTCGGTCGTGGTTGACCGCGACTGGTGGCAGGTTTGTGAAGACGCCCAGTTTGGCGGCCGCTGCGTCTTGCTGCGTCCGGGAAGGTATTCCTCATTAGGCGATATGGGCTTGAACAACAGCGTTTCATCGGTGCGGCTGATGAGCCATATCCCGCGCGAAAATGAAAAACTCTCTGGCAACCCCGGCGTTGGCAACCCCAATAACAATCCCTATCTGTCCAGGCCGGTTGCACCGCATGACTTCCACCGCCGCTACAACGAGCGGACTTACGAAGCCAACGTCACGTCGGTGCGCGCGGTGGTCGGACCGCCCGAGCAGCGCTGTTGGGTCGAACGCGAACAAGTTGTGCAGGACAATCGTCGCTCCAACGCGCCCGGGGCGATTGTCGGCGCCTTGATCGGCGGCGTCCTCGGCCACCAGGTCGGCGGCGGCAGCGGCAAAGATCTCGCCACTGCGGGTGGCGCGATTGCAGGAGCCTTGATGGGTGCAAACATCAATCGCGACCGTAACGGGCAGGAAGTGTCGACCCAGGACGTCGAGCATTGCGTCAACACCCACCGCTATGCCAAACCCGAATACTGGGATGTCAGCTACAGCTTCCGTGGCCAGGAACACCGCCTGCAGATGACCGCCAACCCGGGATCCACCGTTACGGTCAACGAGCGCGGCGAACCCAGGGAGTAACGCAAAAGGGGCTGATGCGGAAAAACGGTGAAACCGCCGTCGCATGTGCGCCAGCGCACCGACTTCCCCCGGATTTGCGATCAACCTGCAAGCCGCATCCAGAATCAGTCAGGCCCACCGCTGCTCAATGTCCGGTGGCCTGCGGCGATGAAGGATGCTCGAAGGGCGATTCCGCCGATCGAATGCAATCAAAAGGAGATTTTCATGAACTGGGACATCGTTAAAGGCAACTGGAAACAATTTAGAGGCAATGTGAAAGCGGAGTGGGGCAAGCTGACCGACGACCATCTCGATGTGATCGCCGGCGAGCGTATCGAATTGGCAGGCAAGATTCAGGAAGCCTATGGCATCACCAAAGACGAAGCCGAAAAGCAGATCAAGCACTTCGAAGATAACAACAAGGGCTGACCTGAAAACTGCCCTCCGGCCTCGATCTGAGCGCGGTTCGCCGCAGACAGCATCGGGGCCGACTACTCCTGAAAGGACTTCATTGGTGACGAGTCTTGCCCATTTGATCCCGCCGTTTATGCCGCATGCCGTCTACGGCGGCATATGCCCCTGCTGTAGCAGCCCGGTGTACCGCGTCCAGCGGCGATCCTTCGATTACTTCGTTAACTATTTCTTGCCGGTTTACCGCTATCGCTGCGGCTCCATGTTCTGCAGTTGGGAAGGAAATCTGCTGGTACAGCGCGAATCCACGCAGAGATAAGCTCCAATTGCACCTCGCGAGCGCCGCTGCCGTGAACGACGTCTCAACTACTATCCTGCTCGTTGAAGACGATGCGGCCGATGCAAAACTCATTCAGGAAGCCCTGACAGGTGCCGGCGGTAGCCGGTTTCATGTCGAGCGGGTAGCACGCTTGTCCGAAGCGCTTGACCGACTGAGCGGGAAAGATATCGAGGTTATTCTGCTCGACCTGACCTTGCCCGACAGCCAAGGCCTGGAGGTATTCGATCGGGTGTTCGAGGCGGCGCCGAATGCGCTGATCATGGTACTCAGCACGGCGAACGATGAAGCGATTGCGAACCAGGCTGTGAGCGTGGCGCGCATGACTATCTAATCAAAAGCCGGTTGGATTCGCATTGGCTGCCGCGCGCCTTGCGTTACCTGATCGAACGTCAGGCAAGCCGGGATGCGTTGCGTTTGAGCGAGGCACGTTTTCGCGCGATGAGCGACGCCTCGCCGCTGGGTATTTTCGTTTCCGATGCGCAAGGCGGTTGTGTCTATACCAACGCGGCTTATCACAAGATTTCCGGCTTGAGCTTTGAACAGACGCTGGGCACCAACTGGAGCATGGCGATCCACCCGGATGATCGCGAACGCGTTCTCACCGAGTGGCGTCTTGCGGCGCGCGGCCAGGCCGCGATCCTGACTGAATTTCGATTTCTGCAGAACGACGACAGCGTGGTCTGGACGCGCGTCAACAGCGCCGCCATGCGAGACGATCAGGACGATGGCAAGGCCTCGTTCGGCCAGGTTCAGACGGTGGAAGACATCAGCGAACGTAAAGTCACGGAGTCCGTACTGCGTGCGGCGGAAGAAGCCTTGTTCGAGGAAAAGGAGCGCGCCCAGGTCACGCTCAACTCCATCGGCGACGCCGTGCTGACTACCGATCTCGCAGGCAACGTGAGTTATTTGAACCTGGTGGCGGAAGCGATGACTGGCTGGTTGCGTGAATCCGCGTTGGGACGACCGCTGGCCGAGGTATTCAGAATCATCGACAGCAAGACCCGCGCGGTGGCGGAAAACCCGGCGCAGCGGGCCATCAAGGAAGACAAGACGGTTGGCATCACGGCCAATTGCATGCTGATTCGCCGCGATGGCTTCGAGTCGGCTATCGAAGATTCCGCCGCGCCGATCCATAACCGGGCAGGTCGTGTCATCGGCGCTGTGCTGGTGTTTCACGATGTCAGCGAATCGCGCGCCGTGGCGCTGCGCATGGCGCATCTGGCGCAGCACGACTTTCTTACCGGCTTGCCGAATCGGGTGCAGTTGAACCGAACGCTGCTCGCAGGCGATAGGCCAGGCCAGCCGGCACAAGAAGCAGGTTGGCCTGCTGTTTCTGGACCTGGATTTCTTCAAACGCATCAACGATTCGCTCGGCCATGCCATCGGCGACCTGTTGCTGCAGTCCGTCGCCGAGCGCCTGGTCGCCTGCGTACGGCCACCGACACGGTATGCCGCCAGGGCGGCGACGAATTCGTGATCCTGCTGGCTGAAATCGAACAACCGCTGGATGCCACCTTCGTCGCGGAAAAACTGCTCGCTGCCTTCGCCTTGCCACACCTGATCGAAGGACACGAACTCCATGTCAGCCTCAGCATCGGCATCAGCATCTATCCGGATGACGGCAATAACGTGGACAGCGTGATGCAGAACGCGGATACCGCGATGTTTCACGCCAAGGCCAACGGCCGCAACAAGTACCCGTTTTTTCGCGCCGAAATGAACACCAGCGCGGTGCGGCGACTGGTCATTGAAAGCAGTCTGCGGCGCGCCCTCAGGCAGAACGAGTTCCTGTTGTATTACCAGCCGAAAATCGACTTGGCTTCCGGCGCGATGATCGGCGCCGAGGCGCTGATCCGCTGGCAAGATACGGAACACGGCCTGGTTTTCCCCGGGCAGTTCGTGCCGGTTGCGGAAGAGTCCGGCCTGATCGTGCCGATTGGGCGCTGGGTGCTGCGCGAAGCCTGCCGACAAGTCCAGGCCTGGCTGGACGCGGGCCTGCCCGCCGTGACGGTGGCGGTCAACATTTCCGCCATCGAGTTCAGACACAAAGACTTTCTCGCAGGTGTTGCGCTGATCCTGAAGGAATCCGGTTTGAATCCGCGCTATCTCGAACTGGAACTGACCGAAAGCATTCTGATGGAGGATGTCGAAGCCTCGGCCATCGTGCCGCAAGCGCTCAAGGCGATGGGCGTGCAGTTGGCCATCGACGACTTCGGCACCGGCTATTCAAGCCTGAGTTATCTGAAGCGTTTCCCGATCACTACCTTGAAGATCGATCAGTCGTTCGTGCGCGACATTGTCACCGACCCGGATGACGAGACCCTCGTCAGCGCAATCATCGGCATGGGAAAAAGCCTCCATCAGCGCGTCATTGCCGAGGGCGTGGAAACGCCGGAGCAGCTTGAATTCCTGCGCGCCAGCCAGTGCGACGAGGGACAAGGTTTTCTGTTTCACAAACCGTTGACCGCCGAGGATTTCGAGCGCTTGCTGGCGAGTTCGTAGGTGGCTGCGTCGATGGATCGTCGGCCGGCCATTCGCTGGCCATTCGCTGGTCATTTACTGGTCAAGGTTGTTTCCTCTCGAAATCTGTTTTTGTTATGTGCGACAGCGTACAGACCGCCCCGAACTATCCCTTTACGCTGTTATTCAGGTTCCGACAGCCTGCTGGAGAAACCCTTTATTACAACCATCTGGAGAATCACAATGACAAAGCTCAACAAGTACGTTTCCGCAGTTTTCTTGGCCGTTACGCTGGCATCCGCCGTGGGTTGCTCATCCACGCCGCATAGTGAAGGCACCGGCCAGTACATCGACGACAGCGTCATCACCGCCAAGGTGAAGGCAGCCATCTTTGATGACGCTACGACCAAGGCCACCGAAATCAACGTCGAGACCTTCAAGGGCGTTGTTCAGCTTAGCGGCTTCGTCAGTACGCAGGCCGCAGCGAACAAGGCGGTTGAACTGGCGCGCAACGTCGGTGGTGTGAAAGGCGTCACCAACGATATGCGTCTCAAATGATATGCGTCTCAAATAAATTTTGACGCAGACTGCGGCAGGACGCTGCGTCCTGCCGCAGTCGTTGGGAGGCCGTTTTGCAACCTCAATTCCATCGCGGGTCTGAGGAGAGATACGAATGCATTCGCACAATCAAGCGTTACTGTACGAATGCATCCGCACCTGCACAATGGATCAGGCGTTTTCAGAACGTCCTGATGCATTCTTTGACATCCTGGTTTGATCACCGGGGAGACAGCAAGGGCGCTGCGCTGGCCTTTTACAGCCTGTTCTCGATGACCCCCATTCTGGTGCTGGCGATCGCGATTGCCGGCCATTTCTTCGGCGCCGAGGCGGCGCGGGGCGAGATCGTCGCCCAGGTGCAAGGCTTGATCGGGCCGAACGGCGCACAGGCTGTGCAAGCCATGCTTGCCGGCGCGCGCAACCCCGCTTCCGGCCTGATAGCAACGCTGGTCGCCAGTGTGTTGCTGCTACTTGCCGCCACCAGCGTCTTCGCCGAGTTGAAGGGCAGTCTGGATGAGTTGTGGGGCATTGATAAATCCAGCCGATCGACTTTCCGCATCTTGTTGCGAACCCGGCTGTTGTCCTTCGGCTTGGTGCTGGTGCTGGCCTTTCTGCTGCTGGTCTCGCTGGTTATCAGCGCTGCGCTGGCCATGCTCGAACGTTATGCCGGCGACCTATGGGGCGGTTCCTTTGAGGTACTCGCAACAACCACCTCGGTCATTTCATTCGTGGTCATCGCGGGACTGTTCGCGGTGATCTACAAGACGCTGCCGGACGCACCGCTGTCTTGGCGCGATGTCTGGATCGGCGCATTCTTCACGGCCGGCCTGTTCAGCCTGGGTAAATATGCCATCGGCCTTTATATGGGCAACAGCGGTGTGGCATCCAGCTTCGGCGCCGCAGGTTCGCTGATCGCGCTGCTGCTGTGGGTGTATTACTCGGCGCAGATTTTCTTTCTTGGCGCCGAGTTTACCCGGCAGTACGCGCTGAACTTCGGCAGCTTGCGGCCGGCGTCGGGCACGGATGAGCGGGTTGATGAACAACCCTGATTGCACAGTAACTTTCGGAAATTGACGCATGAATTGACCCCCGGCACAGACGGCAGCCAGACCAACTGCTGGCGCGACTGGATGCCAACGAGGGGTGCTGGTCGAGACCTGCCGCCAACTGATCCAGGCGGTCGTCGCTAAGGGGCATTTCGCGCTGAATCATGAAATACAAACCCTCAGGGTAGAAATTCCAGCGATACCGCTTTAGCTGCATCAAAAAATCGCCGCGAAATAAGCGAATTAATGAGTCGGGTATTCGGGGGGGGTAGTTTTGCAAGAAGCTCATCCGACAGACTTTATTTCCCTAAATCAATTTGCGAATTGCCGTAAAGCCTGGTTCACCGAGAAGTAGGCGCCGAGCCAACCGAGCAGGGTGCTCAGGCCGAGTAGCGGAATCAACTCAGCCAAGTTGAGACTGTTCAGTGTGAATGATGCGCCGTAAGCTGTGGCGACCTGGGCGACGCTGCTTTCGATCAAGGCGCCGCCGAGCAGCAGGATCAGCCAGCCGGCGATACCGCCAACCAGGCCCTGGATGCCGCCGTAATAAAGGAAAGGGCGACGAATGAAACGATCGGTGGCACCAATCAATTGGGCGACTTCGATTTCGTCTTGCTGGGCATAAATCTGCAAACGAATGGTATTGGCGGTAATCGCAGCCAGCGCGAGTCCGAACAGCGCGGCGAGCAATAGCACGAGGTTTTTGCCGAGACCCATCAGCGCGGTAAGCCGCTTTACCCAGTCGGCATCCATCACTACCTGCTGCACTGTATCGAGCTTGGTGAGACGGTTGTAAAGCGCGTCGAGCGCCTCGGGGTTGGTTTGCTGCGGGGTGAGGATCAGCGTATCCGGCAACGGGTTTTCCGGTAGGCCGGCAGTGATGTCAGACAGGCCCGCAGCTTCGAGTTTGCGGATGCCTTCGGCTTTGCTGATGAAAACGACACCGGCGATATCTGGTTGCTTGGCGAGGTCTGCGGCAAGTGCTTTGCTTTTGTTTTCGGGCACGTCCGTTTTCAAGAACAGGGTCAGTTCGATTTGCGGTTTGACGCCACCGGCGGCCCGGTCCAGGTTGCTCAACAGTACGTAGAGTCCGCTCGGCATGGCGACGGCTACGCCGATCACCAGAATGGTCAGCAGCGTTGCCAAGGGCGCGTCGCGGAATCGCTGGGCGGCGATCTTCAGGCTGTGCAGATGGTGGGTGAGCCAGGCTTTCATGTCACCAGCTTGCCGTAAGCCAGGTTGACCGAGCGACCGCCGTAGCGGTGGATCAATTCCTGATCGTGGGTGGAGATGACCAGCGTGACGCCGACTTCGTTGAAGGCGCGGAACATATCCATGATGTCGCGCGCATACGCATCGTCGAGGTTGGCGGTGGGCTCGTCGGCCAGCACCAGGGCGGGACGGCTGACGATGGCGCGGGCGATGCACAAACGTTGCTGCTCGCCGCCGGAAAGGGTGATCGGACGTGTCTTTTCTTTTTTCAACAGGCCGACCTTGTCGAGTGCGGCCCGCACCCGTTTTGCCGCATCGGTGCCGGTCATGCCCTGGATATGCAGCGGCAGCAGGACGTTGTCGAACACGCTGCGGTCATAGAGCAGTTTGTGATCCTGGAAGATCAGGCCGATGTTGCGTCGGAAGAAGGGCAGGGCAGGGCGTTTCATGCGGCCGACGTTCTGGCCGTTGACCACGACATGGCCGTTGGTTGGACGCTCGATGGCTGCAATCAACTTGAGCAGAGTGCTTTTGCCAGCGCCGGAATGGCCGGTCAGAAAAACCAGTTCGCCTTGATCGATGGTCAGGTTTAACCCAGACACCGCCTCATGGCCGCCGGGGTAGCGCTTGGTGACGTCGGACAGCTCGATCATGCCGGGTCAGGCAAACAATGCATCGACGAACTCTGCAACCTGGAATGGTTGCAGGTCTTCCAGGCCTTCGCCAATGCCGATGAAGCGCACTGGAACTGGTTGCCGTTGACCCGAACGCTTGGCGAGAGCGGCAATCACGCCGCCTTTGGCAGTGCCATCGAGCTTGGTCATCACCAGGCCGGTCAAACCCAGGGCTTCATCAAACGCCTTGACCTGGGTCAGGGCGTTCTGGCCGATGTTGGCATCGAGTACCAGCAAGACTTCATGCGGCGCGGTGCTGTCGGCTTTCTGGATCACACGTTTGATTTTGCGGATTTCGTCCATCAGGTTCAATTGCGTTGGCAGGCGGCCGGCGGTATCGGCCAGCACAATATCGATGCCGCGCGCTTTGGCGGAATGGATGGCGTCGAAGATTACCGCTGCCGGGTCGCCGCCTTGCGAGGCAATGACTTCGACGTTGTTGCGTTTGCCCCATTCAGCCAATTGCTCGCGCGCGGCAGCGCGGAAGGTATCGCCGGCGGCCAGCAGCACGCTCTTGCCTTCGGCCTGAAAGCGACAGGCGAGCTTGCCGATGGTGGTGGTTTTGCCGGCGCCGTTGATGCCGGCCAGCATGATCACAAAAGGTTTTGCCGTGTTGATGTCGAGCGGTTTTTCCAACGGTGCCAACAGTTCGGCCAATTCGCTTTTCAAGGCCGATTTAAGTTGATCGGCTTCCGTCAGCTTGTCTTTTTTGACCCGGGCACGCAGGCGGTCGGTCAGATGTTGCGTCGCTTCGACGCCGACGTCGGCGGAGAGCAGTACGGTCTCGAGCTCTTCGAACAGCGCTTCGTCGATTTTTGCACCGACACCGAACAGCCCCGCAATCTGGCCAGTCAGAGCGCCGCGCGTGCGGGAAAGACCTTGTTTTAGCCGCTGCGCCCAGGAAAGCCGTTGTGTCGGTTCCGGCTCAGGGGCGGGTACGGAGACAGGAATGCTGATGGCGGCGGGCGGCGGGGCGTCATCAACCACGACCGCGTCGGAAACGGGATCAGGATCGGTTTTGCCAGATTTTTTGAAGAAACCAAACACGGGAGGGGAAGTCAGAGGCTGCGTTGTAAGCCCATAAATTCTATCATGCGAGCCCTTTCCCCCATGACACATGCACCCAAGATGAAATCTTCTTCTCGTGTTTTCACGCTGTTGGCCGTGTCCGCGATGTTTTTCGCGACGGCCGTTCCGGTGCGTGCCGAAATTGTCGAACAGACTTTGTCCAATGGCCTGAAAGTGATCGTCAAGACTGACCGGCGCGCGCCAGTGGCGGTGTCGCAAGTCTGGTATCGCGCCGGCAGCATGGATGAAAGCTATGGCACCACGGGTGTCGCACATGTGCTGGAACACATGATGTTCAAAGGCACCAAAGACGTGCCGGCGGGCGAGTTCTCCAAGCGCATCGCGGCAGCGGGCGGGCGTGAAAATGCGTTCACCTCGCGCGACCACACGGCATATTTCCAGACTTTGCAGAAAGATCGCCTGGAGCTGGCGCTGAAACTGGAAGCGGACCGGATGGCCAATCTGGTGTTGTCGGCCGACGAATTCGCGAAAGAAATCAATGTCGTGATGGAAGAGCGCCGCATGCGTACCGAGGACAATGCGCAGGCCAAGTTATATGAAGCGCTGATGGCCACGGCATATCAGTCGCATCCGTATCGGCATCCGGTGATTGGCTGGATGGACGATCTGAAGAACCTGAAAGTGGACGATGCGCGGCGCTGGTATGAACACTGGTACAGCCCGAACAACGCCACGCTGGTGGTCGCCGGCGATGTCGATCCGGCGCAGGTGTTGACCTGGGCGCAACAGTATTTCGGCGCCATTCCGAGTCGCGCTTTGCCCGAACGCAAGCCGCAACGCGAACCGGAACAGATCGGCATGAAGCAGGTCACCGTGCGCGCACCAGCCAAGTTGCCGGTGGTGGCGTTGGTCTGGCAAGCGCCCAATCTGACCGATCCGGCGAATGACTGGGAGCCGTATGCGTTGGAAATTCTGGCTGGTGTGCTGGATGGACATGCTTCCGCGCGCTTGAATCAGTCGCTGGTGCGCGACAAGCAAATCGCCAATGACGCGAGCGCGAGCTATGACTCGATCGCGCGCGGTCCGGGCATGTTTTCGGTCGACGCTTCGCCGGTAGAAGGACAAACCGTCGCTGTTGTCGAAGCCGCGCTGAAGGCGGAGATTGCGCGTCTGATCCAGGATGGCGTCAGTGAAGCCGAGTTGAACCGGGTCAAGGCGCAAGTCCTGGCCAGCCAGGTTTTTCAGCAGGATTCCTTGTTCTATCAGGCGATGCAGATCGGCGAGTGGACGACCGCCGGGCTGGATTACAAGGCGCGTGATATCCGTTACGCCAAACTGAAGGCGGTAACGGCGGAACAAGTGCGTGAAGTGGCAAAGAAATATCTGGTCGATGAACGGCTGACCGTGGCGAAGCTGGACCCGCTGCCGATGCCGGAAGGCAAACCGGCTTTTCAACGTAATCTGATCGGAGGCGGCCATGGTCGTTAAATATCTGCTGCCATTCGTGGTGGCCTTCGGGGTAACCTTGGTGACGGCATCCAGCGCTTGGGCCGGCTTGAATATTCAGCATTGGCAAACATCGCAAGGCACCCGCGTGGTGTTTGTCGAAAACCACGATTTGCCGATGCTTGATCTGAGCGTCAGTTTTGATGCTGGCAGCGCGCGCGAGAGCCGCGAGAAATCCGGTCTGGCTAATCTGACGCGACATTTGATGAGCTTGGGCGCGGGGATTTACAGCGAGCGCGATATTGCCGAGAAACTGGCGGATGTCGGGGCGGTGATGTCGGGCCATTTCGATGCGGATCGTGCCGGCTTCTCGCTGCGCAGTTTGAGCGGGGAAGTTGAGCGAAATCAGGCAATCAATCTGCTGGTATCGATCCTGTCGCAGCCGCGTTTCGATGCCGTTGTACTTGAGCGCGAGAAAGCGCGGGTGGTGGCCGGTCTGGAAGAGGCCGCGACAAAACCCGAAAGCATCGGTGAGAAGGCATTCCAGGCCGCGCTTTACGGAGATCATCCTTACGGTTTGTCTGAAGGCGGTGAGGTCGAGTCCGTCCGCAGTTTGGTGCAGGACGACCTGGCCACGTTTTATCGGACGCATTTTCGCGCCAGAAACATGACGGTCGCCATGATGGGCGATCTGAGCCGGGCCGAGGCGGAGGCGATTTCCGAGCGTTTGGCGGCTGATTTGCCGCGCGGCGAGGCGCCGCCGCCGATCCCCGCAGTGCAGGTGAATGCGCAAGGTCAGGAAAAAATCATTTCCCACCATGCCACCCAAAGCCATCTGTTCATGGGCTTGCCGGGGCTGATGCGGGAAGACCCGGATTATTTTCCGCTGCTGGTCGGCAACTATATTCTGGGTGGCGGTGGTTTCGATTCACGCTTGACCAATTCGGTGCGCCAGAAGAAAGGTCTGGCTTACAGTGTTTACAGCTATTTCATGCCGATGCGCGAACTCGGCCCGTTTCAGATTGGTTTGCAGACCCGGCGGGATGCGACCGACGAAGCTGTGCGCACGGTGCGGGAGGAGTTGGCGCGCTATCTGGCGGAAGGGCCGAGCGAGGCCGAGTTGACGCAGGCGAAGAACAATCTGATCGGCGGTTTCCCGCTGCGCATCGACAGCAACCGGAAGATTCTTGATCATCTGGCGATGATCGGTTTCTATCAATTGCCGCTGAATTGGTTGGAGACCTATTCACCCCAGGTGGCGGCGGTAACGCAGGCGGAAATTCTGCAGGCATTCCGGTCGCGGTTGAAACCCGAGGCGTTGATGACGGTCATCGTCGGCGGCCAACCTGACGTCAAGGCCGAGTTGGGTGCCAAATAGGGCGCGGCAAAGCAATTCGGTACGGATTATTGGTGGCGAACATCGTAGCCGGATTCTGCATTTTCCGGATGCCATCGGTTTGCGGCCGACACCGGATCAAGTGCGCGAAACCCTGTTCAATTGGCTTGGCCAGCGCTTGCATGGGCTGGTTTGTCTCGACGCATTTGCCGGTAGCGGTGCTTTGGGGTTCGAGGCGGCATCGCGCGGCGCAGAGCGGGTGGTAATGCTGGAACGGGATGGCAAGGCGCGGGTTGCGTTGAAGCAAAATGCCGCCCTGTTGCAAACACGTGGCGTCGAGATATTGCAAATGGATGCGCTGGCCTATATGTCAGCGGCAGGAGAGATGTTCGATGTGATTTTTCTTGACCCGCCGTTTGATCAGAATTTGTTGCTGCCCGCAGTTCAAAGCGCGGCGACACGATTGCGCGCGGGCGGTAAAATTTACGCTGAATCCCCTAACTCCTTCACTCCAGAAGGGTTTTCCGTTTTACGCCAAGGCCGGGCTGGTCTTTCGCATTTTTGTTTGTTGGAGCCGGTTTGACCCTTTCGAGCAGTTCTCGCCGTGTCATTGTTTATCCGGGCACTTTTGATCCATTGACACGTGGTCATGAGGATATTGTTCGGCGCGCCTTGAATCTGTTCGATGAGGTGATCGTCGCGGTTGCCGATAATGTGCCGAAGCAGCCCTGTTTCAGCCTTGCCGAACGGGTTGATCTGGCGCGTATTGTGCTGGCTGACCTGCCCGGCGTGAAGGTGATGCCGTTTAATGGATTGCTGGTCAATTTTGTGCGCGAAGTCGGCGCCCACATGGTGTTGCGTGGATTGCGCGCGTTGTCTGATTTCGAGTACGAGTTCCAGTTGGCCGGGATGAATCGGCGGCTGGACCCCGCAATGGAAACCGTGTTTCTTACGCCGGCGGAGCAACATATGTTTGTTTCCGCCAGCATGGTGCGCGAGGTTGCGCGTTTGCACGGGGATGTTTCGCCTTTTGTGCATCCCCTGGTAGTTGAGCGGTTAGCAGATAAATTCGCTGAACAATCCGCTACCTGATTGGCTTAACAGATTGCCTTAACAGAACTGAAAAGGAAAATTTCATGGCTTTGATGATTACCGATGAATGCATCAACTGTGATGTATGTGAGCCGGAGTGCCCCAACGATGCCATTTCGCAGGGCGAGGACATTTACATCATCGACCCGAACAAGTGCACCGAATGTGTCGGCCATTTTGATACGCCGCAGTGCCGGGAAGTTTGTCCGGTGGATTGCATTCCGCTGAACCCGAACTATGTCGAAGACAATGATCAACTGATGGTCAAGTACGAGAAGCTGACCGCTGGCAAGTGATGGGTTCCTGACAAGAAAAAAGCGCGGCCAGGCCAGGGATCGCTTTTTTCTGCTCTTTTCTTGTTGGTTGCTCGCTTTTTTGTCCAACACTGCAGCGTTAAACGTCTTAGGCGGCGAGTAAATCGGGTTTCAGATTCGCCGGAATCAATGCGGTGCGAACCGCATCGGAAAGATGGCTGAGTTCGGTATGTTGCCGAATGACTTCGATCTGCATCTGATCGAGTTCGCCGATGCGATCATCCAGCGTGTCGGCGGCCTTGTGGATGCGCTTGACGCTTTCCAGGCGGCGGCGCAATTGCATCTGATGCTCGCGCACCTGGCCTTCCATGGGCGACATCACTGCTTTCAGCCAGTTTTCGACATCTTTGTTGAGAATCTCGAAAACCTGCACGACTCGGCTGGCCAAGGTTTCGAAAAAGCGTGAAGTCAGCGTGTATTGCTCGGTGGTCAGGAAGGTATAGAACGTGTTGAACTGCTGGTCGTAGGCTTCTTCCAGGCGCTGCAACTCCTTGCGATAGCGCAGCATCGAGAAGGGCGGAATGCTGATCAGGTTGATGCCATGTTCCAGATTCAGCTTGCGGTACATGGCTTCCATCATCTTGTTGATTTCTTCGATCTGATTGTTGGCGCCATCCAGACGATCATCAACCCGTTTGAAGAAGTTGCTCATGGCATCGCGGATGCCTTTGGTGAAGCGGCTGGAAACCATGCTTTCACGGGCGCTGCGCACTTCATCACGGAGAACGTCCATGCCGATCTGGGAGAACAATTTGATGCTTTGCTGCGAGTAAACCGAGCGTAATGCCTGGAATTGTTGCAGACCACGTTCAAAGCCTTCCTTGTCGGCGGTGATCTTGGTCATGATGTGGCCAACCACATCCTGATTCTTGCCTTGCAAGCCCTTGAGTTCGTTGAGTTGTTCTTCAATGCCGCGTTGCCTGCCTTGGATCAGCGACAGACTGTTGTCGAGCAAGTCACTCAGTTCGGCTTCGGTCTGGTCGCGCACGATGCTTTGTTTGGCTGAGATCAGTTCATCCGACAGGGCTTTTTCCAGCGCGGTCAGCCGGCTTCGTTTCAACAAGGCTTGGTCGCCGCTGATCTTGGCGAGCAGTCCTTTTTGCGCGGAAACAGGAAATATCTGGCTTTGATCGATGCCGAGCAATTCGGCGCAGGATTTCACCTGGTTATCAATTTCCGAGTTGATTTGGGCTTCGCTTTTCAGGTCATCCCAGAGGCCGTCGATCTTGTTCAGCGCCACCAGGCGGCCGCGATTCTTGCCGCGTGCATAAATGTGGCTGCGCCAGACTTCGATGTCGGATTTGGTGACGCCGGTGTCGGCGGCCAGCACGAACAAGACTGCATGCGCATTGGGCAAGAGGTTGAAGGTGAGTTCAGGTTCGACACCGATCGCGTTGAGGCCGGGGGTGTCATAAACCACCAGCCCTTTCTCGAGAAACGGGTGCGGAAAGTTGATGATCGCGTGACGCCAGGCCGGGATGGTGACGGTGCCATCGGCATTCTGGTTCAGGCTGGCATGTGGGTCGTCGGCAATGTAGAGGCCGAAGCGAGTCGCTTCTTCCAGGCTGACCGATTTCACCCGACAGACTTCCTGCATTGCTTGCGCGACGTTATCGGCGGATGAAGTGTCCATCTGAACGGTGTTCCACTCGTCCGGATAGCCCTTGTATTCAGAGATGCTGGCATTCGACAAGCGCGTCTCGATCGGCAGCAACTCGATCATCGGCGGCTTGGCCGGATCGTAAAGCAGTTCGGTCGGACACATCGTGGTGCGCCCGGCAGTCGAGGGAAGCAGACGCTGTTTCAGATCGGACAGGAAAATCGCGTTGATCAACTCGGATTTTCCGCGTGAAAACTCGGCCACAAAGGCGACATGCAGCTTGTCTTCCGCGAGACGGTCGATCAATTGCTGAAGCCGCAAATCACGTTGCGAGTCGTTCAGGTCTTCTTTGCCCAACCAGCTACGATAGTCGGAGATGCGGCGCGACAGTTCACTGCGCCATTGGCTGTAAGCCTCGAAGTCATTCACGAGTGAAGCATTGGTCATCGTTCTGCCTCCAGCAGTGGCGCCGTCTGGCACCATATTCGTGGGCAGGACTCTAGCATAGATGCCTGGTTTTATTGGCTGCCAGGAGCCTGTCCGACTTTGGAATTGTCGGCTGTGAAACGACCGCAGCAGCCCATTTTCTGCCGGCTTCTTGCCCCATAGCCGGGCTATAAGGTGGCGAATCCGGCAAAAACTGCACTCGCTGGGGCCGTTTCTCGCTATCGACGACCAAAGACCGACAGGCTCCTGGTGTGGTGTTGCACACTATCCGGCCCATAAAACGGCGGATTTTTCCGCCATGCGTCGTTGCAGCCCCTTGCCGTATACCCGATACGGCCGCGGATCCGCGCCTAGCCTGACGGAAAAATTCATCCGTTTTGTTTGGGCCGCCAAGCGTGCAACACCACACTAGCGTCGCTGACAGTGCGGGCAATAGAAGCTGGAACGGGCGTTTTGGCGGAGGTGGCGGATCGGGGTGGTGCAGATTGCACAGGCTTCGCCAGTGCGGCCATAAACGAAGTAGCTTTGCTGGAAATACCCCGGTTTGCCATGACCATCGACAAAGTCGCGCAGGCTGCTGCCACCAGCCGCGATGGCTTGCGCCAGTGTCTGGCGAACCGCCTCCACCAGTCTTCCGCAACGTGGCCGGGAGAGCTTGCCGGCCGCCTGGCGGGGGTCGATGCCGGCATGAAACAAGGACTCATTGGCATAGATGTTGCCCACCCCGACGATCAGGCTGGCATTCATCAGCAACAGCTTGATGGCTGTTTTCCTGTGTTGGCATAAGGCGTGCAGACTGGCTGCGTTGAAGGCTTCAGTCAGCGGTTCCACGCCAAGATGCGCGATCAAAGGGTGATGCTCGGGGTCTTCGCACCAGAGCAGGGCGCCAAAGCGACGTGGGTCGCGATACCGCAGGACTTGCTT
>JBBQQT010000004.1:0-53717 GCA_038215555.1 Burkholderiales bacterium
GCCCAGCAGTTTCATGCGAAAGACGTTGGGCGCCTGACGTTCGACGTCTTCGGCACCCATATAGACCACGCATTCCATGCCGTAGCGGGCGGCGACGGTGGCGGAAGCGACACCATGCTGACCGGCGCCGGTTTCTGCGATCACCCGTTTCTTGCCCATGCGTCGTGCCAGCAAGGCTTGGCCGATGGTGTTGTTGATCTTGTGCGCGCCGGTGTGATTCAGGTCTTCCCGCTTAAGATAGATCTGCGCGCCACCCAAAATTTCCGACCAGCGTTTGGCATGATAGATCGGGCTTGGGCGACCGACGTAATGGCGCAGCTCATGATGGAATTCAGCCAGAAAATCGGGGTCGTTGCGGGCGGCTTCGTACTCGTGTTTCAGTTCATCGAGCGCGGCCATCAACGTTTCGGCAACAAAGACGCCGCCGTAGGGACCGAAGTGGCCGGTTGCATCGGGTAAAGCATGTTGGTCAAACTGCATTTTTCACTTCCTTCATGAAGGCGGCGATCAGCGCCGCATCCTTGATACCTTTGGCAACTTCGATGCCGCTGGAAACATCCACTGCCCAGGGGTGCACCAATCCAATTGCGTGACGAACAGTCGCCGGACTCAAACCACCGGCAAGAATGATCGGCTTCGGCAAACTTTCAGGGATCATGTTCCAGTCAAAACGTTCACCAGTCCCACCATGCCCCGCCTCGCTCCAGGCATCCAGCAACAAGCCTTGAGCGTCGGCGTAAGCGGCGGCGAATTGTAACAAATCAGTCTGCGGCCGAACGCGCGCCGCCTTCAGATAAGGCACGCCGAAACTGCGGCAGAATTCCGGCGTTTCTTCGCCATGAAACTGCAGCACATCAGGCCGAACCTGCCGCAATACCGCGTCCACTTCGCTTGGCTGCGGATTCACGAACAAGGCCACCGTGGAAACAAACGGCGGCAAAATTCTGACAATGCTTGCAGCCTGATCCAGCCCGACATTGCGCGGACTTTTGGCATAAAAAACCAGGCCGATGGCATCCGCCCCGGCTTCTGCTGCGGCGAGTCCATCTTGTGAGCGGGTAATGCCGCACATTTTCACGCGAGTCATGGCAGACACTCTTGGTAAATACGCTTCAAGGCAGAGCGGGAAACAGTGCCAACGGGCCCTGATCAGGCCGCGCCGGCACGGCGAAGCGGTCATCGTAACGGACATCGGCCAAGTACAAGCCGTCGGCGGCAAAAGTCGCGGCGGCACGGGTGCGATCGCGTCCCTGCAAGACCTCGCCGATCCAATCCGGCGGCCGCCGCCGCAACCCCACCCAGACCAGCGCACCCACCATGTTGCGGACCTGATGATGCAGAAAGGCGTTGGCGCGAAACTCGAACTGCACACACGCCCCCTGCCGCCAGATATTCACTGCGCGTAAATCGCGCACCGGCGTCCTGGCCTGACATTCGGCCGCACGAAATGCGGAAAAATCATGTTCCCCGATCAGCCAACGTGACGCTTCGATCATCAAATCCGCATCCAAATCGCCATGAATCCAGCCTGCCCGACCAGCCAGCAGAGCGGGTCGAACCGGTTGATTCAGCAAAACATAGCGGTAGGTGCGTTCGACGGCACCAAAGCGTGCATGAAAATCCGCCGGCATCGCCTTGGCCCAGAGCACCGACATGCCACTCGGCAAGCGTGCATTGGTACCGAAAACCCAGGCGTGTTCAGGCCGAAAATTCACCGCATCGAAATGCACGACTTGAGCCACCGCATGCACCCCGGCATCGGTTCGACCCGCAGTAATGGTATGCACCGGCGCACAATGAACGCCGGCCAGCGCACGCTCCAGATGATTCTGCAAGGCACAGCCATTGGGTTGGGTTTGCCAACCACAAAAGTTGCGGCCATCATATTCAATCCCCAAAGCAAACCGGGTCTGTAGTGTTGGCTCGACTGTGACGGGCACTTCATCTCCAGTCATACCGGAATCATCCATTGCGACAGCAAGCTGATGCAGAGCAAACCTGGGATGGCAAGATCAATTGCGCGCAGCGGCAAAAGATGCAGTTGAATGCGTTGCGGCAAATCAGGTTCGTAATTGAGTTCAAGCAGGCTGCGCAAATTTCCTCGCCCACGTTCCATGCCCTCGATTGCGCGCAGCGTCAGGCCCAAGCGCAAAGCCGCGCGGCGCGGATCAAGGCCGACGAGGGAAAAAGGTCGCATCAATTGAAACAAGCCGGCAAGCAACGCTTCGGAGGACAAACGCAACACCAATATATCCAGCCAGAGCAGCAGCACGGCAAGACGCGCCGCCTGTTCCATCCCATGCCGCAGACCCTCCCAAGTTGGCGAAAACTCAACCAGAAGGGACGACACAGGCGCGCCTGGCAAGCTGAAGGCATAGCCGAACAGCAAAACCAGCAATAGCCAGCGGGTGCGCCAGATCAAACGTAGCGGCATCCGCCCGGCCATGATCAACATACCCAGTGCCAGCAACAGCAAAGCAGGAAGCATAAAAAAAGGCAGCCCTGGAATTGCCAGTGCTGCCAGCAGGTAAACCAGAATCCGACTCGCGGGATGCATGGAACGCGTTGTCACCCCAAACGGCTTAGGGGCTGTCCATGAATAACCTGGACATTCTGGACTGCACTGGTGGGCGCGCTGCCACGTTGCCGGCCGCTTGCAGGGAATGACCCTGCTGTGCGGCCGGCGCCTTGCATCGCATTCCAAGCCGGCATGCGTTCATTTCAGCGCAGTTGCGAATACGCCAAAACCGCCAGCAGCAAGGAGATGATCGCCAGCCAGCGGTTGCGCGACTGATGCTGCACCAACATCAAGTTGATACCGCTTTCGAGTTTTTCCAACCGGTCGGTGCGCAGGGCTTGATGCGCCAGGCGTGGCAATTGCGGCAGCACCGCGCCCCAGTACGGCACTTCTTCCTTGAATGTGCGCAGCCAGCCGCGCCAGCCGATTTGCTCGCTCATCCAGCGTTCCAGGAAAGGTTTCGCGGTCGCCCAAAGATCGAGATCAGGGTCGAGCTGGCGGCCGAGGCCTTCGATGTTGAGCAGGGTTTTTTGCAGCATGACCAATTGCGGCTGGATTTCCATGCCGAAGCGGCGCGAGGTCTGGAACAGGCGCAGCAAGATTTTGCCGAAGGCGATTTCCTTCAACGGCCGGTCGAATACCGGTTCGCACACCGCGCGGATCGCCGCTTCGAATTCGTCGGCGCGGGTGTCTGCCGGCACCCAGCCGGCGTCGAGGTGGGCGCGGGCGACTTTTTTGTAGTCGCGCTGGAAGAAGGCGAGAAAGTTTTGCGCCAGATAGCTTTTGTCGGTTTCGTTGAGCGTGCCCATGATGCCGAAATCGAGCGCGATGTATTTGCCCTGGTCGGTCACAAGGACGTTGCCGGGGTGCATGTCGGCGTGAAAAAAACCATCACGGAACACCTGCGTGAAGAAGATTTCGACACCGGCGCGCGCAAGTTTCGGTATATCCACGCCGCGTGCGCGCAGTTCTTCGAGACGAGAAATCGGCAGGCCGTTCATCCAAGTCATCACCATTACTTCGGCCGTGCAGTAGTCCCATTCCACCTGCGGCACGACGAGCAGCGGTGAGTTGGCGAAGTTGCGATGCAGTTGCGAGCAGTTGGCGGCTTCGCGGATCAGGTCGAGTTCGTCGTCGATGTGTTTGGCGAATTCGGCGACGACTTCGCGCGGTTTCATGCGGCGGCCGTCCCACCACAGACGTTCGATCAGGCCGGCGATGGCCATCAGAATCTGCATGTCGTGGCCGATGATTTTCTGGATGTTGGGGCGGCGGACCTTGACCGCGACTTCTTCGCCGGTTTTCAACGTCGCCCTATGTACCTGAGCGATGGAAGCGGAGGCAATCGGCGTGTCTTCAAACTTTGCAAAAACGTCGGCGGCATCACGGCCATAGGCGCGCTTGATTACCGCCAACGCCTGATCGCTCGGAAAGGGCGGCACCCGGTCCTGCAATTTGGCCAGTTCGTCGGCAATATCCGGCGGAATCATGTCACGCCGCGTGGACAGCATCTGGCCGAACTTGACAAAGATTGGGCCGAGCGATTCCAGCGCCAGTCTCAGGCGCTCACCGCGCGGGCGGTCGAGCTGAAATACGAAAACACGCCAGAAGAAGAGTGCTTGCACCAGCCAGCGCACCAGCTTGACGCGTTCGTGGCCGAGGAAGAATTCGTCCAGGCCGTAACGCGCGGCGGTGTAGAAAATACGGAGGATGCGGAAGAAGTACATCAGGCTTGCCGCTTTGCTTCAAGCAGCCGCAAGCGCGCTTCCAGCCGATCTACATCTTCGCGTAGCGCATCGACTTGGTTGACGAACGCGCGCGTGGCATTCGGTTCGGCCAACATGGCTTGTTCATAAACGGCGTATTCGGCCAGGTTGCGGCCGGTGTTGTCATGCGCTTCCTGCCGCCAGGCCAGCGCGCCGCGCAGGAATTGATCGATCCGGCTGGCGGCGATGTCGCCCAGCCAGGGACGCAGCGCGAGCACCCAGTCGAAGTCGGCCAGGGCGCCGGAAATGTCGCTGGCGAACGGGACGTCGCCTTCGACGCGGAACAGGTCGGCCAACTTGCCGTCGCCCAGCAGCAGCGGCAGGGCGCTTGGCATCAGGGTCAGGATCAATGCCGGTTCGGTTTCGGCTGGCTCGATCTGCGGGAAAAAGCGGCCGTCTGCATCGAGGCTGAGATTCTGTGGAAAAACCGGCAACGCCAGCCGCACAGTCTTGCCGGCGTGACGCTGCAAGCGGTTCAGCGCGGCTGGCTGGGCATTCAGCAAAGCGTTCAGCGCGGCGACCAAGGGTGTGGCGATGGAGGGTTCGGGAAAGGCGGAAGGCATCGGCTGATTTTATCTCGGATAATCGAGTCAGATAGAACGAACCCTCAGGAACGAGCATGCTTATTTCAGGCACCCCAACCCGCACCATCCGGCGCAGCGATGAGGCAAATGACGTTGTCAAAAATGCCGCTGCGGTGATGATCATTGACCAGACCCGTTTGCCGCACGAATTCGTGCTGCGACGTTTGACTACGCTGGATGATGCGGCCGAGGCGATCAGCGTGATGCGGGTGCGCGGTGCGCCGTTGATTGGCGCGACGGCGGCCTATGGCATGGCGTTGGCGGCGCAAGAATCGGCCGATGAGGCGGCATTGCTGGTGGCCGGCGACCTTTTGATCGCCACCCGCCCGACGGCGGTGAATCTGCGCTGGGCGGTGCAGCGTGTGCTGGCGCAACTGCTGCCTTTGCCGGTTGAGCAACGGCTGCAAGCGGCCTGGGCGGAAGCCGCCGCGATCTGCGAGGAAGACGTGGTGCAGAACCGCGCCATTGGCCAGCATGGCCTGAGTCTGTTGCAAGCGATTGCTGCGCGGAAATCGGGCCGGCTCAACATCCTGACCCACTGCAACGCCGGCTGGTTGGCGACGGTGGATTGGGGCACCGCGCTGGCGCCGATCTTCGCAGCGCAGCAAGCCGGGCTGGACGTGCATGTCTGGGTCGATGAAACGCGGCCGCGCAATCAGGGCGCCAGCCTCACCGCCTGGGAGTTGCAACAGGCTGGCATTGCGCACCATGTCATCGCCGACAATGCCGGTGGTCATCTGATGCAGCACGGCGAGGTTGATGTCTGCATCGTTGGCACCGATCGCACGGCGGCCAACGGAGACGTTTGCAACAAGATCGGCACCTATCTGAAGGCGCTGGCGGCGTTCGACAACGGCGTGCCGTTTTATGTCGCGGCACCCGGGCCGAGCATCGATTTCGCTCTCGCCGATGGTGGCAAGATTCCGATTGAAGAGCGCGATGCGGCGGAGGTCGCCTGCATTCAAGGCCGCGATGCAGCGGGCCGGGTGGTGTCGGTGCGGTTGACGCCGGAGGGCAGCCCGGCGGCGAATCCGGCGTTCGATGTCACCCCGGCGCGGCTGGTCACCGGTTTGATTACCGAACGCGGTGTCTGCGCGGCGAATTCCGCTGCATTGGCGGCGCTGTTTCCGGAACGGAACTGAAGATGAAGAAAACGACTTTGTGTGCATCCAATTTGCGTACCTCGCTGGCGGCACTGGCCCGTGAAAGCGTGCATTGCGGCCTCAATCAAGGCACTTCCGGCAATGTCAGCGTGCGCTCGCGTGAGGGTTTTCTGATTACCCCGTCCGGTCAGAACATGGCCGCGCTGACGGCGGATGACATGGTGGAAATGTCGCTTGCGGGTGATGCATTGGGAGAAGGCAAACCCGGCAAACCCGGCAAACCCGGCAAACCCGGCCGCCCCTCCAGCGAGTGGCGTTTCCACCGCGACATTTACGCGACGTTTGCCGCCGCCGAAGCCATTGTGCATGCGCATTCGCCGTTCGCGGTGGCGCTGGCCTGCCTGCGACGTGGCCTGCCGCCGTTTCATTACATGGTGGCGATGGCCGGTGGTGTCGACATTCGTTGTGCGGCTTATGCCACCTTCGGCAGCCAGGCCTTGTCGGATGCGGTGCTGGCGGTTTTGCAGGATCGCCGCGCCTGCCTGATGGCGAATCACGGCCTGGTTGTCTGGGGATGTAGTCTGTCCGCCGCGCTGGCCCTGGCAAATGAAGTTGAAGCGCTGTGCGGTCAGTATCTGCGCGCCTGCCAGGTCGGCGATCCGGTGCTGTTGAGCGATGTCGAGATGCAGGAAGTGCTGGAGAAATTCAAGGATTACGGGGGCCAGACCTGATGCGCTGGCTGGGGTGGTTGGTTGTACTGCCGGCAATCCTGTTAGCTGGGGCGTTCTTTGCGCTGACCGATGCAAAACCGAAGCTGACACGCTCGGCACAGGTCAGCATGGCGGATCTGGAACGCGGCAAGGCGATAGTCAGTTCGCTCGGACTGCGTCGGATGCGGGAGGGCGAGGTGCGCCAGTTGGCGCTGGCCGAATCTGATCTCGACAAGGGGGTGAATTACCTGGCGCATCATCTCGCCGGTGGCAGCGGGAGCGCGCAGATCGTGCGGTCGAAGTTGCAGTTGCGGGTGAGCTTTCCCCTGCCTTTACCTTTACCCGGTGGCAATCGACGATTCGTCAATCTGGAACTTGTGCTGGCCGCCGGCGACGCCATTTTGCAACCGGCGCAATTGCGTCTGGGCAAGCTCGATTTGCCGGCCAGGTTTGCCGGCAAGCTGGTGCGCTGGGGGCTGGCGCGGTCGGCCTATGGCAATGAACTGGCGGCGGCGCGTGGATTGCTCGACAGTGCGCAACTTGACGGCCAGACCTTGGTGCTGCGTTTCACCTGGCGAAATGCGGTCATGCAAAAAATGCTGGCCGGCGGTGCGGCGCAGGGCGTCGATGAAGCGACGTTGAAGATTTATCGGGATCGACTCGGTGCGCTGCACAGCGGCGATTTTGCGATTTTGCTGGGCGAGGCGTTCGCGCTGGCGCGAGCCCGTTCCAAATCCGGCGATCCGGTGGCCGAAAACCGCGCCGCATTGACCGTACTGGCGGAACGCGCGCTGGGCAGCCGCCTGCTGTCAAAGCAGGGCATGGCGAGAACCGACCGGCGCACTTCGATCAAGCTGGCGGGGCGCAACGATTTTGCGCAGCACTTCGCGTTGTCCGCTTTTCTCGCTGCGACCGGCGGCGAGAACTTGTCGAACCTGGCGGGCCTGTACAAGGAATTGAAAGACGCGCAGGCCGGCAGCGGATTTTCCTTCAACGACCTGGCGGCGGATCTGGCGGGTTCGCGTCTGGGCGAGGTCAGCACGGGCTCGCGCGCGGCGGCTTTGCGGATGCAGAACAAACTGGCCAATGTGCGGGATGCCAGGACGTTTTTTCCCGATGTGCGCGATCTGCCCGAGTTCCTCAGCCAGGCGGAGTTTCAGCGCCGTTTCGGCGGCGTCGGTCAGTCGGCTTACCAGCGCATGATGCAACGCATCGAGAAGCGGATCGCCGAGTTGGCGATCTACCAGGACTGAACCGCCGCTACCGCTGCGCCTTTGAGGCCGATATCCGGATCAAGGATGACCGAAACCGGGATTTGTTGCATCCAATCAAGATAGCGGCCTTTGTCGGTGAAGCCGGCGAGGAAGTCACCGTTGGCGAGCGCCGGAAGTAATTTCGGCGCAATACCGCCAGCCAGGAAGATGCCGCCGCTGGCCTGGCAAGCGAGCGCCCAGTCGCCGGCGGTCTGGCCGTAGATGCTCGCAAACAGACGCAAACTCTGCATCGCCGCCGCGTCTTTTCGGTCCAGTCCGGCCTGGCTGATCGCCGCCGCCGGCTGTGCGGCGGAAAGCAAGCCAGGATCGGTTATTTCCAGCTCCATCTGGCTGAAGCGATACAGATCAAGCAGGCCGGGGCCGGACAGAATGCGTTCGACCGAAACCCGGCCATACAGTGTGCGCAGAAAGGCCAGCAGTCGATCCTGTTCCGGGTTGATCGGCGCGAACCCGATGTGGCCGCCTTCCGACGCCATGGGCTGATAGTGGTCGCCGCGCCAGGCGCACAGACTGACGCCAAAGCCGGTGCCGGCGCCCAGTGCAACCCGTGTGCCAGCGGCTACCGGCTGGCTGACTTGTAATGGCGCGAGCGCTTGATCGGTGAGGGTGTTGAGACCCCAGCCGACGGCGCTGAAATCGTTGATCAGGCGGCAGCGGGCAAATCCGAAATTCGCACTCAGGTCGGCCGTGTCGATGCGCCAGTCGAGATTGGTGAACTGCACGCGGGTGCCATCGGTGGGGCCGGCGACGGCAAGGCAGCACAGGGTTTCACCCGGGTTGCCTGCGGCTTCGAGAAACCGCCGCAAGATGGTGTTCAGATCGACATGTTCGCTGTTGATGTAGCGTTCGACCCGCGCCAGGACAACCTGATTCGCCATCACCTCGGCAACTGCCAGCCGGGTGTGGGTGCCGCCAAGATCACCAACCAGAATCGCCATCGGATTTATGCCCAGCCCATGTCCAGAGCCTAAGACCAGAGCCGGCGTTCGATTTTCAGGAAATGCTGGCGCAGCCAGTGGTCGATGCTGAGTTTGCCGGGTCCGGACAGGATCAGCGGCAGCAACATCGCCAGATAGATGAGCGGCAATTTCCAGCCGCCTTCACTGATCGTGTAGCCATGCCCGGCATGCACTGCGGCGATGGCAACCAGGGTCAGAATCGAAAGCGAAAATGCAAAAAAGCGGGTGCCCAGACCAAGCACCAGCGCCAGCGGGCCGACAATCTCGAAGCCGGTGGCGAGATGCCAGCTGAATTCGGCAGAGAACAGGTTGAACGGGAAGGGGAATTGCGCCTGGATGTCGATGAACCAGTTGGCGCCATTCAGTTTATCGATGCCCGCATCCCAGAATTCCTTTGCCAGAATCAGACGCAGCACCAAAGGCCCGATCCAGTCGCCGGTGACCTCGAACACTTCGAGCAGGGTTTTGAATTTAAGCATCAAATGCTGCATGCATCGCCTATCGTCTTGTCCATTGCCGCGCCCTCATGACTGATGCACCACCACTTGATTGCGACCATTCTGCTTGGCCTGGTAACAGGCCGCATCGGCTGCCGCCAGACATTCGTCCATGCTGCTCCAGTGCGGCGGCACATGCACCACGCCGATGCTGGCGCCGACCTGGTACTGGTCGCCATTCCAGATCAGGTGGAAGTTGGCGATGCTTTCCTTGATCAGATGCGCAATTTTTTCCGCGTTCTCGGGAGGGCATGAAACCAGCATGATGCCGAACTCGTCACCGCCTATTCTTGCCAGCAGATCGCCTTCGCGGATACGTGTGAACATCAAGCGGCCGAGTTGCCGCAGCAGGTCATCCCCGGCCGCGTGGCCGGCAGTGTCGTTGACGTGTTTGAATCGATCGAGATCAATGAACATGATCGACATTGGATATTCCGAAGCGCGTTTGCTGCCCAGCGTGCGGGTGACTCTGTCTTCGAAAGCGCGTCGGTTGACCAGGCTGGTCAGGCTGTCGTGGTTGGCCTGCCAAAGCAGTTTTCGCTGCATCTCGCGCGCTTCGGTCACGTCGCGCAGGACCAGCACCGCGCCGATGGTGTCCCCTTTCGGCGTGTGGATCGGCGAACAAACGCCTTCGATCTCGAATTCCATTCCCTGCGTCGAAATCAGGCCAATGCCTGGCGGCAGAGAGCAGGGTACGCCGCGCAGCGCGTCTTTGCTCATGCGGGCGGTAATCTCGATCTGGCTTTCCTTTTCGTAGAGTTTGAGCACTTCGCTGATCGGTTTGCCGATGGCTTCATGCGCCGACATGCCGGCCAGATGCTCGGCGATCGGGTTGAGATAACGCACCCGCCCATCCTCGTCGATGCGCAGCACTGCGTCGCCAATCGCCTGCAAGGTGATCTGGGCGCGTTCTTTTTCCTCGAACAGGTCTTTTTCCAGGCGACGGCTCAGTCGCACGACAAAAATGGCGATGATCAAACCGACCAGCATGGCCGTAGCCGCCAGTGCAATGGCGAGTTTCTGGGCGCGGTCACGCGCGGCCTGGGCTTGCGCCAGGGCTTGCTGATTCTTGTTGCGTTGCAACTCAAGCAATTTCACCCAGCCTTGCATCATGTGTTCCTGATGCGGCGTTAAAACCTGCTTGATGAATTGGCGGGCCTGGGCTAATTGATTCGACTGGAGGAGGTCGAAAACCGGGTCGGCATAGAGTTCAACCTGCCTGACTTCGCTGCGCATTTCTTCCCACAGCGCACGTTCCGAAGCATCCAGCGGCAAGGCCAGGAAGCGGTCGCGAATCTGAATGAATTCACGCGCCATTTCCGAGTAGCGCATGATTTCTTCATCGCGGGCAAACGCATCGTCCATGCTGCTGGCCAGCAACATGGATTGGAAACGGGATTCATGCAGGCCGCGCATGGAGGCGGCAAATTCCGATTTCTGGTTGCGTTCGGAGACGATGGCGGTGAGCTGATTGCTGAGCTGCCGGATATGGGTGACGCCGATGGCGGTGACTGCAAGCAACAACAGCAGCATGACGCTGTAACCCGCGATCACCGGTACCAGGGCGGAAGTAGGTTGTTTCATGCAGGTTGATCTGGCGTCAAGGGGCGTGGTCTATTCAATAATCAAAGATTTCGAGTTCCAGCAAGGCGTCGTTGAGACCGGTCAGGTCGTCGGTCAGAACTTGCACAATGCGCGATTCAACACCGTACTCACCGGGATGGCCATGCAAATTGGCCATGATGTTGCTGGCACTGTAGGCGGCGGCGTTGAGCGGGTCAAAAATGGGTTCGAGCACCAACGACGGCGGCGTTTCGAGGACTTCCAGAACCAGGCAGAGCGTGCCCTGATGCCGCACGCGCAAGCCGATCAAGCTGCGCAAATGCGGCAGCGTGATGTAATCGGAAGGCGCGTTATTGATGTCGCTCAAGCAGAGACCCCGCAGATACTCCAGTTAGCCAGCGCGTATAAAGCATTTCCGCAACTTGATTCAGCGGCCCCAGTTTGGTATCCGCCTGCGCCAGAATGTCAGCGCCGGATTGCACCGCCGGACTGCTGCTGGCGGCGTCAATCTCATTGACGCCAATAGTGCACCATTGCTCGATCATCGGGCGGGTCATTTCAACATGGCACTGCATGCCGAGATGCATGTTGCGAAAAACATAAGCCTGGTTGGCGCAGTGTGCGCTGGAAAGAATCCGGACCGCTTCGGGAGGCAGGCTGAATGTCTCGCCATGCCAGTGAAACGCTTCAAAAGTCGACAGCTCGCCGAACCAGTCGCGGGCTTGCGGGGTATTCTCAACCTGGACTTTTCCCCAGCCGATTTCCTTGACCGGATTCGGCCCGATCTTCCCAGCCAGCGCTTTGGCGATGAGTTGGCCACCCAGGCAGTGGCCGAGCACGGGAATATCCGCCGCAACGGCTTGTCGGATCAGCTTCAGCGTTGGCTCGATCCAGGGCAGCGAATCATTCACGCTCATCGGCCCACCCATGAAAACCAGGCCGGAAAAACTGTCCGGCGAAGCTGGCACGCTGTCGCCTGCATCGATCTCAAATAGCGTCCAGGGCCGCGAATGGGCGTCGAGAAAGCCGGCAAAATGGCCTGGACCTTCGCTGGGAGCGTGTCGAAAAATGGCAATCGGCTTCATCAATGTGTGCGCGCAAGCTTGAGCGATATTGCTGGCATTATGCCTGCTTGTTTACAGTCCTTGGGGACTGCCGCGAGCAGCGTGTCCGCCAGCTGGGGTGCGCGGGCGGACGGCGGTGATCGAGCCGGATGGATGAATGCCGCAGGCTGGAAGTCGGCTTTGGCAATCAGCCTGGCGTTGTTTTAAAAACGGTGGCGAAAGTCCCCCGAGCCTCCGGGTTGGCTGACCCCGGAGGCGGGACGAAAACTTTGTCGATCAGGCCGTTGTCTTGTCACGCTCGATCAGCGCATAGGCGGAATGGTTGTGGATGGATTCGAAGTTTTCCGCTTCCACCACATAGGCATCGATGCGTTGATCCTTGTTCAGCGCAGCGGCCACGTCACGCACCAGATCTTCGACAAACTTGGGATTTTCGTAGGCCTTTTCGGTAACGAATTTCTCGTCCGGCCGCTTCAGCAAGCCATACAGTTGGCTGGAAGCGTTTTCTTCCGCGATCTTGATGATGTCTTCGATCCAGACGAAGGTATTGGTGCGCGCGGTGATGGTGACGTGGGAGCGCTGGTTGTGCGCGCCGTACTGCGAAATCTGCTTCGAGCAAGGGCAAAGGCTGGTACAAGGCACCAGCACTTTCATGGTTTGCAGATACTCGCCATTCTTGATTTCACCGATGAAAGTCACGTCGTAGTCCATCAGACTCTGAACCCCGGAGACCGGTGCCTTCTTGTTGACGAAATACGGGAAATTCATTTCGACATGGCCGGATTCGGCTTCCAGCTTCACCACCATCTGGCGCAGGGTTTGCTCGAATGATTCGACCGAAAACTCACGTTCGTTGCCGTTGAGAATTTCGATGAAACGGGACATGTGCGTCCCTTTGAAATGGTGCGGCAGGTAGACGTACATGCCGAAGGTGGCGATGGTGTGCTGCGCACCGCCGGTTTTGTCGAGCACCTTGACCGGATGACGAATCGCTTTGATACCGACCTTGTCGATCGCAATATTGCGCGAATCAGCGTAGTTCTGGACGTCGGCGATGGGTTGATCCTTGACGGTGTTGACCGGGCAGGGGCTGGCTGTTTCGCAAACTGCTTCGCATGTGCTCATGGCGAATTTCCTATTGGCTTGGTAGGCCGCAGTATAAGCTGGTGCTAATGCTTGAGTAAATTACTCAGGTAAGAATTTTTTCAGGCTGGCCAGGATGCCATTCGCATCGAGACCGCAGCGTGCCAGCAATACAGCGGGGTCGCCATGCTCGACAAAGCGGTCAGGCAGGCCCAGATGAAGAATGGGCTTATGCAGGTTGAGTTCCGCCAGCACTTCGGCAACTGCTGAACCCGCGCCGCCCATGACCACGTTTTCTTCCAGCGTAACCAGGTAGTCATGGCTTTGTGCCAGTGACTGAATCAGGTCGCGATCGATCGGCTTGACGAAACGCATGTCGGCCAGCGTCGCGTCCAGGCTTTCTGCCGCCTGCAACGCGGCAGTGACGACGCTGCCGAAAGCCAGGATTGCCACCCTGTTCCCCTGACGACGCACGATGCCTTTGCCGATCGGCAAAGTGTCCAGCGTCAGCAAGATTTCAGCGCCCGGACCAGTGCCGCGCGGATAACGCACGGCGCTGGGGCCGTCGAACTGGAAGGCAGTGGTGAGCAACTGACGACATTCGTTTTCGTTCGACGGTGTGGCAATCAGCATGTTGGGGATGCAGCGCAGGAACGAAATGTCGAATGCGCCCGCATGCGTCGGGCCATCGGCGCCGACCAGACCGGCGCGGTCTATCGCCAACATCACCTGCAAGTCTTGCAGTGCGACGTCGTGGATCAGTTGATCGTAGGCGCGTTGCAGGAAGGTCGAGTAGATTGCCACCACCGGCTTGCGTCCCTCGCAGGCGAGGCCGGCGGCGAAGGTGAGCGCATGTTGTTCGGCGATGCCGACATCGAAATAGCGTGACGGGAAACGTTCGGCGAAGGCGTTGAGGCCGGAACCTTCGCACATTGCCGGGGTGATGCCGACCAGTCGTTCGTCCGCCTCGGCCATGTCGCACAGCCAACGGCTGAAAATTTCGGTGTAGGTCGGGCGCTTTGAGACTTTCGCGCTGATGCCTTGTTCAACCTCGAATTTGCCAACGCCGTGATACAGGCAAGGGTTCGCTTCGGCGAGGTCGTAGCCTTTGCCCTTTTGCGTGACGATATGCAGGAACTGCGGACCCTTGAGCGCGCGGATATTGAGTAGCGTCGGGATCAGCACATCCAGATCATGGCCATCGATCGGGCCGAGGTAGTTGAAGCCAAACTCCTCGAACAGCGTGCCGGGCGTGACCATGCCTTTGATGTGCTCTTCCGCCCGCTTGGCCAGTTCATGGATCGGCGGCAAATTGGATAGCAGGCGTTCACCATGCGTGCGCAGGTTGTTGTAGAAACGGCCGGAAAGCAGTTTGGTCAGGTAGCTGTTGAGGGCGCCGACATTGGCTGAAATCGACATGTCGTTGTCGTTCAGGATCACCAGCAAGTTGGCGTCCATCGCGCCGGCATTGTTGAGTGCCTCGAACGCCATGCCGGCGGTCATCGCGCCATCGCCGATCACCGCTACCACGCGGCGTTCTTCACCTTTCAGCTTGGCAGCGACCGCCATGCCGAGGGCAGCAGAGATCGAGGTACTGGAATGGCCGGCGATGAAGGCGTCGTATTCACTTTCTTCCCGCTTGGTGAAGCCGGACAGACCGTCGGTCTGGCGCAGCGTGTGCATCCGCTCGCGGCGGCCAGTGAGAATCTTGTGGGCGTAGGTCTGATGGCCGACATCCCAGACGATGCGGTCAGAAGGCGTGTCGAACACGCTGTGCAGCGCCACGCTGAGTTCGACCACGCCAAGGTTGGAAGCGAGATGGCCGCCGGTTCGCGAGACGCTGTCAATGATGAAGGTGCGCAATTCGGCACTGAGTTCTTTCAGCGCGGCACGATCCAGTTGCTTCAGGTCGGCGGGGGAGGCGATGGATTCCAGCAGAGACATGGGGCGCGATCCGAGTGGCGTTCAGTTGTGTCGTTCAGACTAACGCTCAGTAACGGCGTTCAATGATGAAGCGGGCGATATCGGTCAGACGCTGTCCAGCCGAGCCGAAAATGGAAATGGCGGCCAGCGCGTCATCGATCAGTTCACGCGCATAGATGCGGGTTTCTTTTGCATTCATCAAGGTGAGATAGGTCGCTTTACCCTGGGCGGCATCTTTGCCGGCGGTTTTCCCCAGCGTGGCGGTGTCGGTTTCCGCGTCCAGCACATCATCCATCACCTGAAACGCCAGGCCGACGCAATGCGCGTAACGCTCCAGGCCGGCACGCGCTTCGGCGGCCAAGGCGCCGCCGCTCATGCCACCGAGCAGCACGGCGGCCTGGATCAGGGCGCCGGTCTTGTGGATATGCATGAATTCGAGTTCCGCCAGTTCCAACGTCTTGCCGGTAGCGGCCAGATCAACCGCCTGGCCGCCAGCCATGCCGCGCGAACCGGAGGCTTTCGCCAGCAATGCCAGCATGGCAACCTGGGTCGCCGCATCGGCGCAGGCCTCAGGGCTGGCCAGGAGTTCGAAGGCCATACTTTGCAGGGCGTCGCCCACCAGCAGGGCGGTCGCTTGATCGTATTGGACATGGCAGGTCGGCTTGCCGCGGCGCAGATCGTCATCGTCCATGCATGGCAGATCGTCATGCGTCAGCGAATAGACATGGATCAGTTCAACCGCACCAGCGGCGTACTCGACGCGCTTCGCATCAACGCCGACCGCCTCGCCCGCGGCGAACGCCAGCATCGGGCGAATCCGCTTGCCGCCGCCCAAGGTGGCATAGCGCATCGCGGCATGCAGTTTTTCCGGCGCGATGGCGGCATCCGGCAACGCCCGCGCCAGCACGCTTTCGATTCGCGCCTGTATGCCGCGCGACCAGGCTGCGAAATCAGCCATTGCCATTTCCATTGCGAAGGCTGCCGTCGCGACCACGCGGGATGTAATCTTTCAAGACACCGTTTTCGAGGACTTTGATCTGCAATTCAGCATCCTCCAGTTTCTTCTGGCAAAAGACAGAGAGTTCCATACCGCGCTTGTAGGCAGCCAGCGAGTCTTCCAGGCTGAGGTCGCCGTTTTCCATGTCGAGCACCAGCGCTTCCAGTTCTTTCAGCGCGCTTTCGAAGTCTTTGGGTTCGCGCATATCGTTCTCTACGACAGACGCTTTCTCGGTTTTCGGCATGGTTTTAGTGTGTTTGGTGGGCCCGCACGGACTTGAACCGTGGACCAAAGGATTATGAGTCCTCTGCTCTAACCAACTGAGCTACAGGCCCGGTAAGGCGGGTTTCCCCGCCTTGGATAAACATGTCAGTCGAGGAAACTGCGCAACCGCTCGGAACGTGACGGGTGGCGCAGCTTGCGCAGCGCCTTGGCCTCGATCTGGCGAATACGTTCGCGGGTGACATCGAATTGCTTGCCGACTTCTTCAAGGGTGTGGTCGGTGTTCATTTCGATGCCGAAGCGCATGCGCAGCACTTTGGCTTCACGCGGCGTCAGGCTGTCCAGTATCTCCTGGGTGACGAACTGAAGGCTGCTGTACATCGCAGCTTCGGCCGGCGCCAGGGTGGACTGGTCTTCGATGAAATCGCCCAGATGGGAATCTTCGTCGTCGCCAATCGGGGTTTCCATGGAAATCGGTTCCTTGGAAATCTTCATGATCTTGCGAATCTTGTCTTCCGGCATTTCCATCTTTTCCGCCAGTGTTGCCGGATCCGGTTCGAGACCGGTTTCCTGCAAAATCTGACGGCTGATACGGTTCATCTTGTTGATGGTTTCGATCATGTGCACCGGGATGCGGATGGTGCGCGCCTGATCCGCGATCGAACGGGTGATCGCCTGACGAATCCACCAAGTCGCGTAGGTCGAGAATTTGTAACCGCGACGGTATTCGAATTTGTCCACCGCCTTCATCAGGCCGATGTTGCCTTCCTGAATCAAATCAAGGAATTGCAGACCGCGATTGGTGTATTTCTTGGCGATGGAAATGACCAGACGCAGGTTGGCTTCGATCATTTCACGCTTGGCGCGGCGCGCTTTGGCTTCGCCGGTCGACATCTTCTTGTTGATGTCCTTCAGTTCTTTGACCGGGATGCCGACGTTTTGCTGCAAACCGCGCAACTTCGACTGACGTTCCAGGATGGTGTACTGATGTCGGGTCAGTTGTTCCTGATAATTCGATTTGGTCGCCAGTTCCTGCGCCAGCCATGCGTCGTTGCCTTCAAGACCGGGGAAGGTCTTGATGAAGTGGGCGCGCGGCATGCCGCTCTTGGTGACGGACAGGTCCATGATGACGCGCTCATGGGTGCGCACTTCCTCGACGATGTTGCGCACGATGGTGCACAGGTTATCGACTTGGCGCGCACTGAAGCGAATACCCATCAGCAGATTGGACAACTCGCCCTGCAGCTTTTGATACTGGCTGCTGGTGTAACCAAATTTGGTCAGCGAGGGGCGCATCTTGTCGTTGATCTTGCGAATCAGTGCAAACCGCTCCAGCGCATCGGTACGTAATTGAGCCAGATTCGCCGCATTGATGGCGGCACCGCCGTCATCATCTTCGTCGTCTTCCTCTTCAACGGCTTCCGCTTCTTCGGCTGCCGCCGCGGCTGCGGCAGTGGCTTCCATGACCACGTCTTCACCGGAACTGTCCATCAGGCCGTCGACCAGGTCATCGACCTTCATCTCGTCCTTTTCGACTTTATCGACCAGATCAAGAATCTGCGTGATCGTCAGCGGACAGGCGGAGATGGCCAGCACCATGTGCTTGAGGCCTTCTTCGATGCGCTTGGCGATTTCGATTTCGCCTTCGCGGGTAAGCAGATCCTTGGTACCCATTTCGCGCATGTACATGCGCACCGGGTCGGTCGTGCGGCCGAATTCGGCATCAACGTTGGACAGCGCGGCTTCGGCTGCTTCGACGGCATCTTCGTCGGCAACCGGCGCGGGGTTTTCCGACATCAACAGATCTTCTGCGGCAGGCGCTTGATCGAAGACCTGGATGCCCATGTCGTTGATCATGCTGATCACGCTTTCGATCTGCTCGGCGTCGAGCATCTCGTCCGGCAGGTGATCGTTCACTTCGGCGTAGGTCAGGTAGCCCCGTTCCTTGCCGAGCATGATCAGATTCTTTAGTCGAGTGCGCCGTTCTTCGACGTCGATTTTGCTGTTTTGTTGGGTGAGCGCCTGAGCAAGCAAAGCCGCTTTATTGGCAGCATCCTTTTTCTTCGAAGCGCGCTTGGGCGCTTCATTTGCCGGTGCGCCCTCGGGGGTGGCCTGTTTGAGAGTTTTGGTCGCCATCGCCGGGCTATCTCCAATGAGAAACTGCGGAAAAACGCAATATTATACAGGAACTTGAGTGCTTCTTTCCAGATTGCATTCGAGTTGTTGGACCGGGCTGCGTCAAACTGGTTTCCGAATTTTTAGTGATGCCAGCAGATGCGCTTTTTCAATTTCACTCATCTCGCTTGGTTTGCGTCCGGAGAATTCCTTGACCGCGATTCGGTTGGCCTGGTTCATCACCGCACTGAGCGCGCCCTGAAAATCGGCATCGATGTCGTAATCGTCATCCAGTCGGATCGACTCCCCTGACGCTTGCATGATCAACGCGTGTTCCGGCCGGCCGAGAAAATGGTCGGGAATGTCGCGCGCGGGAATTTCCGGATGCTCGCGCGCCAGGCTGACCACGGCTTGCACGGCGTCGACTTCGGCTCCGGCAGCCTCAGGAAGATCGGTCAATTGATTGGCACGCGCGGGGTCGTGCAGCAAAGCGCGCAGCAGAATCCGCCAGGATGAAGGCTGTACTGCGGCACGACCTTGACTACCCGTTTGCGGACGGGGCGATTGGCCGAATTTGCTGAACTGGCCTGGCCGGCTGGTTGGACGGTTGTATTCACCGGCTGCGCGCGGCGTGGCGAGCCCCGTCAGGCTGTCCAGTCGTTGCCGCAGGGCGCGCGTCAGCAGCGGCGCCTGGGTGAGTTTTGCAATATAGGGCTGCGCCAGGGTTGCCAGGCGCACTTTGCCTTCCTGCGAAGACAAGTCGGTTTGATTGCCGAGTTCGTTGAACAGAAAGTCGGACAACGGCATGGCTTGATTGCAGAGTTTTTTGAAGGCGTCGGCACCTTCAGTGCGCACGAAACTGTCCGGATCTTCGCCATCCGGCAAGAACAGGAAACTGAGCAATTTACCGTCTCGCGCTTGCGGCAAGCTGTTTTCCAGTGCGCGCCAAGCGGCTTTGCGGCCGGCGGCATCGCCATCGAAGGCGAACACCACTTCATTTGCCAGACGCAGTAAACGCATCGCCTGATCCGAGGTAATCGCGGTGCCGAGGGTGGCGACGGCGTTATCGACGCCATGTTGGTCGAGCATCACCACATCCATATAACCCTCGACCACCAACACCCGGTCCTCGTGTTGGATGCTGCGGCGGTGTTCGAACAGGCCGTAGAGTTCGCGGCCCTTGTGGAACAAAGGGGTTTCCGGCGAGTTGAGATATTTCGGCTCGCCTTTTTGCATGATCCGTCCGCCGAATGCGATCACCTGACCGCGTTCGTTGCGGATCGGAAATATCACGCGGTCGCGGAAGCGGTCGTAACGTTTGCCCTCGTTGCTGATCACCAGGCCGGCCTCGACCAGCAATGCGTCCTGATAGTCGGCAAAAGTCGCCGCCAGTGGCTGCCATTCGTCATTTGCAACCCCGAGCGCGAACTTTGCCGCTGTTTCGCCGGTGAGGCCGCGCTGTTTCAGGTAGGCAATGGCTGCGTCATGCGTCTTCAGCGCCTGACGGTAATGCCGCGCGGCGGCTTCCATGCGTTCGTAAAGCTTGTCGCGGCGACTGTCTTCTTCCGGGGCGATGTGTTTGCCATCGTCCGGCACCTGCATGCCAACCTGACCAGCAAGCTCCTTCACCGCATCGATGAAGTTGTAGCCGGCATGCTGCATCAGGAAAGTGATCGCCGTGCCATGCGCGCCGCAGCCGAAGCAGTGGTAGAACTGTTTGGTCGGGCTGACCGAGAAGGACGGGCTTTTTTCGTTGTGGAACGGGCAGCGCGCCTGATAGTTGGCGCCGGCCTTCTTCAACGGCACATAGCGTTCAACCAGCGCGACGATGTCGGTGCGGTCGAGCAGTTGCTGGATGAAATCCTGTGGGATCATGGCCGGCCTGTTGTTGGCCTTAGGGGCTGTCCGTGCATAACCTGGATGGTGATGGGTGTGCTGGTGGGATGCGATGCAAGGCGCCGGGCGCGCAGCATGGTCATTCCCTGCAAGCGGCCGGCAACGTGGCAGCGCACCCACCAGTGCAGTCCAGAATGTCCAGATTATTCATGGACAGTCCCTTAGCCCAGGGCTTGCCAGTTGACTCAGGCCAGCGCGTTCTTGACCAGACCGGAAACCACGCCCATGTCGGCGCGACCGGCCAGTTGCGGCTTCAGCCAGGCGATCACCTTGCCCATGTCACGCGCTGATGCGGCACCGGTTTCGGCGACCGCTTGCTGGATCAGCACGGCGACTTCTTCCGCGCCGAGCGCTTGCGGCATGTAGGCGTTGAGCACGCCGATCTCGAAATTTTCCTGATCCGCCAGATCCATGCGGCCGGCGGCCTGGTATTGCGTCGCCGAATCTTTGCGCTGCTTGAGCAGTTTTTCGACGATGGCAATGACTGCGGCATCATCCAGTTCGATCCGCTCATCGACCTCTTTTTGTTTGATTGCGGCGAGAAGAAGTCGCACCGCGCCCAGGCGCGCACTGTCTCTGGCGCGCATGGCGTTCTTCATGTCTTCGCTGATCTGTTGTTTGAGTGTCATGAGTTTTCCTCGCTTGGCGGGTGGCGCCGGTTGGCACTATCAACGTCGCGCCCGAAATGCAAACGGGCCTGAAATATCAGGCCCGTGCTGGTCAACCGCAGCTTGCGCCGCAGTCGATCAATACATCTTGGGCGGCAGGGTCTGGCTGCGCAGACGTTTGTGCTGGCGCTTGACGGCGGCGGCAGCTTTACGCTTGCGTTCTTGCGTGGGCTTCTCGTAGAACTCACGGGCGCGCAAGTCGGTCAACAGACCAATTTTTTCAATGGTGCGCTTGAAGCGACGCATGGCAACTTCAAACGGCTCGTTTTCTTTGACTCGAACGCTGGGCATGTATCGTTCCTGGCTACTTGCTTGGTTGAAAGGGGGTGGGACTAAAAGGGTGGCGGATTCTATCTCAGTAGTCGGATAGGTTTCAATAAGAATTACAATTATCGGCTTGTTTTTTCGTGTTGTTCCATAGCGCATCGGGTCTGTCATGAAAATATTGGGTGTCGAATCTTCCTGCGATGAAACCGGTCTGGCCGTGTATGACACCGATGCTGGTCTGCTTGCACATGCTATCCACAGCCAGGTCGCGATGCATGCCGAGTATGGCGGTGTGGTGCCGGAACTGGCTTCGCGTGATCACATCCGGCGGGTGATTCCGTTGACCCGAGGCGTCATGCAACAAGCTGGACTGGCGCTCGCTGATCTGGATGCCATTGCCTATACGCAGGGGCCGGGATTGTCCGGCGCCTTGCTGGTGGGCGCCAGTTTTGCCAATGCGTTGGCGGCGGCGTTGGCGATCCCTTCGATCGGTATCCATCATCTGGAAGGCCATTTGCTGTCGCCTTTGCTGGCGAATCCAAAACCGGAATTCCCGTTTGTTGCATTGCTGGTGTCGGGTGGACATACGCAGTTGATGCGCGTCGATGGCGTTGGACGTTACGAACTTCTTGGCGAAACCGTGGACGATGCCGCCGGCGAAGCATTCGACAAGACCGCGCAACTGCTCGGGCTGGGCTATCCGGGCGGGCCGGCGCTGTCGAAGCTGGCCGATACCGGGCAGGCCTATCGCTTCAAACTGCCACGTCCGATGCTGAATTCCGGTGATCTTGATTTCAGCTTTTCCGGCTTGAAGACAGCGGTGCTGACGCTGAGCAAGAAAGAAGACGAAAGTGCGCGCGCAGATATCGCTGCCGCGTTTCAGGTCGCCGTGGTTGAAGTTTTGACATCGAAATGCATTGCCGCGTTAAAGCAGAGCGGGTTGCGGCGACTGGTCGTGGCGGGAGGGGTGGGCGCGAATCGTGCTTTGCGGGAACGGCTCAACGCCGAAACTGCGCAACGTCATTTCGAGGTGTTTTATCCGCCGTTGGAACTGTGTACCGACAATGGCGCGATGATTGCTTTTGCCGGTGCGCTGCGCTTGAACGCCGACCAACCGGCGGCGGATGGTCGTTTTGGCGTGCGTCCGAGATGGGCGCTGAGTGAACTCACTGCCCCAGTTTGAAACCGCCCGGTTTGAGGATGTATTGGTTGAGAATGAGCAACGCCTCGTCCGGGAAAATCAGCGCCAGCGATAGCAACGCCAGGATCAGCAAGATCGCCAGGGTCGAGAAAATGCTCGCCGGGCGCAACCAGCCCCAGTAGCGCGCGGCGAGAAACACCATGTCCTTGCGGTGTTCGCTCAAACGCAGCCAGCCGCGCAGCAGGCTCAGCACCAGCCAGACGCTGTAGCCGCCGGCCAGCGAGGCGAGGACGACGCGGAATACGGTGAGCAAGTCCCATTCCTGAATGCCCTTGTAGAACAACGAGACGGCGCCAACCGCCAGGGCGGCGCCGGTCGCCAACACGATATTCAAAGCCAGGCGCCGCCGTTCGCGCGCCAGATCCATCTGCCGCTTGATGAAGAAATCATCGATCTCGGCTTTGAAGTATTCGGTTTTTTCTTCCACCAGTTGGGTGATCTGCTGACGCATCACCTCAATCCGTTGATCCAGCACCTGCGAAAGCTTTTCGCCGGCGTAGTCGACCAGTTCACGCACGTCATCCTTGGTGAACTGGCGCTGGCTGTGCAGCTCCTGCGAGATTTTGTCGAGCTTGTCGTCGATGGCTTTGCTGGCGCCGGCCACCACTTCGCGCATCTCATCGCCAGCCTGATTGACACCGATGCGCACCACTTCGCCCAGCTTGTCGCCGGCTTTTTCGATCGCGGATTCAGAAGCGGCGGCGAGGCTGCCGCGGGCATAGTCGATGGTTTTTTCAAACATGGTTGCAAGTCTCCTCAGCGTTTCTTGAACGCGGACTCTTCACCTGAAAGCAGTTTTCGGATGTTGCTTTGATGGCGCGCCAGCACCAGCAAGGACAGCACAGCGAGGATGCCGGCCAGGAAGCGAGCATCGGGCCCGTGGCCGAGCAGGTAATAACCATAGACCGGCGCCAGCGTTGCCGCGACCAGCGCGGACAGCGAGGAGACGCGGGTGATCGCGAATACCACGCCCCAAGTCAGGATGGTCAGGCCGCCCAGACGCAGATCCAGCGCCAGCAAGACGCCGAGCGCGGTGGCAACGCCCTTGCCGCCCTTGAAGCCGAAGAACACCGGGTACAAGTGGCCGAGGAAAGCGGCCAGCGCGGCGAGATAAGGAATATAGGTCGGCAAGCTGTAAGCGTTGGCGACTGATTGCGCCAGGATTACCGCCAGATAACCTTTCAGTGCATCACCGAGCAACGTCAAAGCGGCGGCAGACTTCTTGCCGGTGCGCAACATGTTGGTGGCGCCCGGGTTGCCGGAACCGTGGCTGCGCGGATCGGGCAAGCCATAAACACGGGCGACCAAGATGGCGAAGGAAACTGAGCCCAGCAGATAGGCGACGATCAAAAGCAACGTGGATTCAATCATTTGCAGGAATTATCTGGGTTGCGGTTAGTTGCGTAGAATGCGCGGCTTTTCAGCAAGTGGCCTGGCGATATCAGGAACAGAGGCGGAACGTATATGGACATACTCTTTTTGCGGGATTTTCGCCTTGAAACCATTATCGGACTCTACGAATGGGAGCGCAAAGCTCCACAGCCGGTGATGCTCGATATCGAGATTGGTCTGTATGACCACAAGGCGGGTCATACCGACGATGTGGCCGACACCATCGACTACGGCAAAGTCGCGGCGCGGATTCAGGAAGTCGTGGCGACGCGCGAGATTCGCCTAGTGGAAACGTTGGGCGAACTGATCGCCGACATTGTCCGCCGTGAGTTTGGCGCGCCCTGGGTGCGCGTCGTGGTGCGCAAGCTGGCGATTCTGCGCGGCGTGAAAGAACTCGGCATCATCGTCGAGCGCGGATCGAAGATTTGAGCGTGCTGGTTCAGGCGCGCCGTGCCAGCAGCAGAAACACGGGATAAGCACGCGAACCGGCTTCCGTTGTTTTGACGATCTCGAACAGCGTACTGAAACGAATGTCGGCAAAACCGGCTTGAGTGGCTTGTGCAGCCAGCGCATCGCGATCGAAACCATACTGCACATCGACCTGAATACCGTGAAATGAACCATCTTCCTGGTCCAGATCGGCAATGCATAGCCAGCCGCCCGGCTTGAGCAGGGTGTGGAAGGCTTTCAGGATGGCGTTGGTATCCGGAATGTGATGAAGCGTCATCGAAGAGTAGACCAGGTCATACCGCTCGTCCGGCATCGGCGCAGCGGTGAGATCCATCAGCCGTGTGGTCATATTGCCTATGCCCCAGGCGGCGATCTTTTCCTCGACGACGGCCAGCATGCCGGCCGAAGTGTCTTTCAGCGTGATGTGGCCCAGCTTTTCCTGCAACGGAAAACTCAGCATGCCGGTGCCGCTGCCGTAATCCAGCGCGCGCATCGTCGTGTTCAGAGGAATCACGGCGGTCATCGCGGCAGCAATCTGGTTGGCGCGATCCTGAAACGCCGGGTTTTCGTCCCATTGCCGCGCTTTGCTGTCGAAATGGGCGCTGTCGAGGACGACCTTGTCTTTCGCTTCGGTCATCGTTTGCCACCCATCAAAGAGCCCAGGACGCCACGCAGGATGGCGCGGCCAACCTGATTGCCGACCGAGCGTGCCGCGCTCTTGGCCAATGCTTCGACGACGCCCTCACGTCGACCGCCGCCACCGCTCAGCAGACCACCCAGCAAGCCGCCGAGGCCGCCACTTGCAGCGGGGGGTTCGGCCTTGGCTTCAATCTTGGCCTGCGCGGCGGCTTCCGCTTGTTGCGCGTTGGCGGCAGTGCGGGCTTTCAGAATTTCGTAGGCGGATTCCTGATCGACCGTCTTTTCATAGACGCCGGCGACCAGCGAGGTCTGAATCAATTGACGGCGTTGAGTGGCGTCGATCGGGCCGATCTGGCCGCCTGGCGGCACGATCAAGGCGCGTTCGACCACACTCGGCCGGCCTTTTTCGTCGAGACAGGACACCAGCGCTTCGCCAACGCCAAGTTCGGTGATCGCGGCGGCTTCGTCGAGATTGGCGTTGTCACGCATGGTTTCGGCCGCCGCTTTCACCGTTTTCTGGTCGCGCGGCGAGAACGCACGCAAGGCGTGCTGGACGCGGTTGCCGAGTTGCGACAGCACTTTATCCGGTACGTCAGTCGGGTTCTGGGTGACGAAATAGACGCCGACACCCTTCGAGCGGATCAGGCGCACCACCTGTTCGATCTTGTCGACCAGCGCGGCGGGGGCGTCGTTGAACAGCAGATGCGCCTCGTCGAAGAAAAACACCAACTTCGGTTTGTCGAGATCGCCGGCTTCCGGCAGGTTTTCGAACAACTCGGATAGCAGCCAGAGCAGCAACGTGGCGTACATCTTTGGCGCCTGCATCAGTTTGTCGGCAGCGAGGATGTTGATGATGCCCTTGCCTTTGTCGGTCTGCATCAAGTCTTCGATGTTCAGCATCGGTTCGCCAAACAGTTGATCGCCGCCTTGCGTCTCCAGGCTGAGCAAGCCGCGTTGGATAGCGCCGACGCTGGCAGCGGAAATGTTGCCGTATTCGGTGGTGAATTGTTTGGCGTTTTCGCCGACGAACTGCAGCATTGCGCGCAGGTCTTTCAGGTCGAGCAATAACAATTGATTGTCATCGGCGACCTTGAACACCAGATTTAGCACCCCGGTCTGCGTTTCATTCAGCTCCAGCATGCGCGCCAGCAGCAGCGGCCCCATGTCGGAAATGGTGGCGCGTACCGGATGCCCCATGCTGTTTTCACTGCTGCCGAAAGCGTCCCAGAAAGTGACCGGGAAAGCCTGATATTGATGCTCGCTCAAACCCAGTTTTTCGACCCGCTCGGCGACTTTCGGATTGCCGCCGCCAGCTTGTGAAATGCCGGACAAGTCGCCTTTGACATCGGACATGAAGCAGGGCACGCCAATGCTGGAGAAATGTTCCGCCAACGTTTGCAGCGTCACCGTCTTGCCGGTGCCGGTGGCGCCGGTAATCAGGCCATGCCGGTTGGCCATGGCGGGAAGGAGAAAGGTCTCGGTGTGCTCATTCTTGGCAATCAACATAGGATGGGGCATGGTTCGTCTCCGGAATGGCGTGGCGGCATTCTAGTGCTTACTTACAGAAGTCTGCGTTAGCACCGAGCGCCGTCTGGCGCCCCGATCGCAAGGCGCAAATCCTCGCCATAGCCCAGCTATGGCGAGGATTTGCAACGCAGTGAGTAGGGATGCCAAGCGGATCGAATGTAGCGAGACTTCTGCAAGTAAGCACTCGCCATGTGGATGGTTGGCAAGGAGAGAGAAGTTTTTCTACACCGAGGGGCGTTCAGTCTTTGGCACAGACAAGGTTGGGGGATGTATAGAATAGCGCTATGTTAAACAACGGTTTTTACGCGGAACCTGCCTGACAAATCATCCAGGACATGCAGCCCATCATTTGAGCGATTTTGTGACCCAACATAAAAAACCTTCTGATATCGCACGCGAGGCGTTGCGCCAGCTTGCCATTCGCAAGCTTCAACCAACGCCGTTGAACTATCAGGAGTGTTACAACGAAATTGCCGACATCACCAAACCTTCGGTCTTCCCCGAGGCGCATTGGCGACAGATTGCGCTGGCATTGAACGCCCACAGCCCGGAACAAAATACTCAGCTTGATCAACTCGATTTGGCGATTGGCCGCGGCAGTTGGCAAGGCATCGAAACGGCGTTGGTCGAGTTCTGCAAATTGCACGCCGCATCCCAGGATGCAGTTGTGACGCCTGCTCCCGCGTTGACTGAAGCACCGTTCGAGGCCAACCAGTTTCTCGCCAAGTTGGCGCAGATGATCGAGAACATGTTGCCGGCGCTGGAAAGCGACGATGCCGGGTTTTCCAGTCAGGTGAAGGGTTTGCTGCAAACCTTGCGCGACCCGACTGTCGATCTGCATCGCGCCCAGGCTGACCTCGCCGATTTCAGTTATCGATTGACCTATGCCGCTGAGGAGCAGGCCGAGATCAAGCACACACTGCTCAAGTTGCTGCATCTGTTCATCGAGAACATCAGCAAGCTGACCCTGGTCGACAGTTGGCTTGATGGTCAGATTTTTGCGTTACTGAACGCGGTCAATCCGCCGCTGACGTTGCGTCGGCTGGATGAAGTCGAGCAACGTATCCGGGAATTGATGCACCAACAGGAAGCAGCGAAAGGGCGGTCGTTGCAAGCGCAGGAAGAAATGCGCCTGATGCTGTCGGCATTCATTGAACGCTTGTCGAAGATGAATGACTCGAGCACCGTTTTCCAGGAAAAATTGGAGACCAGTGCGCGGGAAATCGAAAATGTGCATGCGATCGAAGATCTAGCGCCCCTGTTGAGCGATGTCATTGGTGCCACGCGCGCCATGGCGGATGAGACCGCGAGTTCGCGTGAACAACTGCACAGCTTGCAGGAAAAGGTGTTGGCGACCGAAGCCGAGATTGCCAAGTTGCATGTCGAATTGCAGAACGCCAGTACTTCGGCCCGCCACGACCCGTTGACCAATGTGCTGAACCGCAAGGGCCTGGATGAGTCGCTGGTGCGCGAGATCGCCACCATGCGGCGGAAGGACACGCCGCTCTCCTTGGCGCTGCTCGATATCGATAACTTCAAGAAGTTGAATGATGAACTGGGGCATGAAACGGGTGACGTGGCCTTGATCCATCTAGTCACTGTGGTGCGCGATTACTTGCGTCCGCAGGACACCCTGGCACGTTACGGCGGCGAGGAATTCGTCATTCTGATGCCGGAGACATTATTGAAGGACGCGGTCAACGCGATGACCCGGCTGCAACGCGAGCTGACCAAGAATTTTTTCCTCGCCGGCAAGGAGCGGATTCTGATCACCTTCAGTGCTGGCGTTGCCCAGTTGGCGCCGGAGGAATCCGGCGCGGATGCGATCAAACGCGCCGATCAGGCAATGTATCTGGCCAAACGCGCCGGAAAAAATCGCGTCATGGCCGGCTGATACATCGGTTGGGCAAGCCTCGGTTTTGTTGGCATCGGCCTGATCAGGCTCTCCGCCCGATCGCCTCGGCGCAGGCTTCGCCCAATCCCGCCGGGCTCTTCGCCACCACGACCCCAACCGCTTCCAGCGCGGCGATCTTGTCCTCGGCGCGCCCGCTGCCGCCGGCGATGATCGCGCCGGCATGGCCCATGCGTTTGCCTTTCGGCGCGGTGATGCCGGCGATATAGCCGGCGACCGGTTTGGTCACGTTGGATTTGATGAATTCGGCGGCTTCTTCCTCCCGGCTGCCGCCGATTTCGCCGACCAGGATGATCGCTTCAGTTTCCGGGTCGGCCTGGAACATTTGCAGACAGTCGATGAAATCCAGCCCCTTGATCGGGTCGCCGCCGATGCCGACGCAGGTGCTTTGGCCGAGGCCGAGCCGGGTGGTCTGGTACACCGCTTCATAAGTCAGCGTGCCGGAGCGGGAAACCACGCCGACCTTGCCTTTCTGGTGAATGAAGCCGGGCATGATGCCGATCTTGCATGCCTCCGGCGTGATGATGCCGGGACAATTCGGGCCGATCAGCACTGCGCCGGTGGCCTGCAATGCGGCTTTCACGTTAATCATGTCGCGCACCGGAATGCCCTCTGTGATGCAGACGATGACCTTGATGCCGGCATCCGCCGCTTCCAGAATGCCATCTGCCGCGAAGCCTGCCGGCACATAGATCACCGAGGCATCGGCGCCGGTTTCGCGCACGGCGTCACGCACCGTGTTGAACACCGGCAGATCGAGATGCCGCTGACCGCCCTTGCCGGGTGTGACGCCGCCGACCATCCGGGTGCCATAGGCGATCGCCTGTTCGGAATGGAAGGTGCCTTGTTTGCCGGTGAAACCCTGGCAAATGACTTGGGTGTTTTTGTTGACCAGAATGCTCATCTCAGTGGCCTCCGACGGCGCTGACCGCCATTTTTGCGGCCGCATCGAGATCGTCGCTGGCCAATATGGATAAACCGGAATCGGCCAGCATCTTGCGGCCCAATTCGACATTGGTGCCTTCCAGCCGCACGATCACCGGAATGGTGACGCCGACTTCCTTTACCGCATCGATGACGCCCTGGGCGATGACGTCGCAGCGCATGATGCCGCCGAAGATGTTGATCAACACCGCTTTCACTTTGGAGTCGGACAGGATGATCTTGAATGCCTGCGCTACGGTTTGCGCCGAAGCGCCGCCGCCGACATCGAGAAAATTGGCCGGCATGCCGCCGGATAGCTTGATCAGATCCATCGTTGCCATCGCCAGACCGGCGCCGTTGACCATGCAGCCGATATTTCCGTTGAGGGCGATGTAATTCAGGTTGTGGCCTTGCGCCTCGGCTTCTTTCGGGTCGATTTGGGTCGGGTCGCCGATCTCTGCCAGCGCTTTCTGGCGGTACAGCGCGTTGTCATCCAGGCCCATCTTGCAGTCCAGCGGCAGCAAACGGCCATCTGCGGTGACGATCAGCGGGTTGATTTCGAGCAAGGCGAGATCCTTGTCGACAAAGATGCGGTACAGGGTTTTCGCCATCTTGACGAAGGCGCCGATCTGGTCGCCGGCGAGTTCCAGGCCGAAGGCCAGATTGCGGCCCTGGTAATCCATCAAGCCGGTAGCCGGGTTGACCCATTCCTTGAGTATTTTCTCGGGTTGGTTGCGTGCCACTTCCTCGATTTCCATGCCGCCGGCGGCGGAGGCGACGAAACCGATGCGCTCGGCGGCCCGGTCGACGGTGATCGAAAGATAGAGTTCGCGTGAGATCGGCAGCGTTTCCTCGATCAGCAATTCATTCACCGGCTGGCCGTCGGGCGCGTTCTGATAAGTGGTCAGCCGACTGCCGAGCAATTGATCGGCAGCGGTGGCCAGGTCATCCAGCGAGCGCACCCGTTTCACGCCGCCCGCCTTGCCACGACCACCAGCATGAATCTGCGCTTTGACGACCCAGGCATGGCCACCAATTTCGTCGATGGCGGATGCGCAATCTTGCGCGCTGGCGACAACGACCCCGCGCGGGGTGGCAATGCCATAGTCGCGCAGAACCGACTTGGCCTGATATTCGTGAAGATTCATGGCGGGGAACCTGGGTGCAGGAAAACCGCCATTTTCCGGCAAAGCGTGACGCATCGCCAGAACAGGCCGGAACAAAGCAGCCTGCGCGGTATCATCACGCGGCTTACGAAAGGGTGGTCATGAAAGAAATTCTGGTTCTCTATTACAGCCTGCACGGCTCGGTCAAACAATTGGCGCAGCATCTGGCGCATGGCGTCGAGTCGGTGCCTGGCATGGCGGCGCGGGTGCGCACGGTGCCAAAGGTGATGTCTGAAAGCGATGCGCCGGCGAAGTTGGTGCCGGATTCCGGCGCGCCATTCGCCAATCATCAGGATCTGCGTGACTGCATCGGCCTGGCGGTGGGCTCACCGACCCGCTTCGGCAACATGGCGGCGGCAATGAAATATTTCTGGGACGGCACTTCCGGTCTCTGGCTGAATGGCGATCTGGTCGACAAGCCGGCCTGCGTGTTCACCTCCACCGCCAGCCTGCACGGTGGTCAGGAAGCGACATTGATGTCGATGATGACGCCGCTGCTGCACCACGGCATGGTGATCGTCGGCCTGCCTTACTCCAATCCGGAACTGAATCTGACCCGTTCCGGCGGCACGCCTTACGGCGCCAGTCATTGGGCTGGGCCGGATGGCCGCCAGCCGATCTCCGAAGAGGAACGCAAACTGGCGTTTGCTCAGGGAAAACGTTTGGCGGAAATCGCTGGAAAGCTGAGCGCATGAGCGACACCGAACCTGTAGTTGAAAAAACCAACGGCGACGCAGCGCGCTGCTTCGTGCGCAGCCAGCATGGCGGTGTGCTTTCGACGCTCTCGCAGCGGGTGGACGGCTTTCCGTTCGGCTCGGTTGCGCCATTTATTCTGGATCACGCGGGTAGTCCGGTCATCCTGATTTCGACGCTGGCCGAACACACCAAGAATATCAACGCCGACCCGCGCGTCTCGCTGATCGTGCAGCCCTATAGCCCGGACATGCAAGTCGCCGGACGAGTCACGGTCTTGGGCCACGCCCAGCGCCTCGATGACAAGTCGGGGTTGTGGCCGCGCTATCTGCGTATTCATCCGCAAGCCGAAAGCTATTTCACGATGCACGATTTCAGCTTTTATCGGATCGAACCGGTACGGATTCGTTACATTGGCGGCTTCGGCAGGATTCACTGGGTTGAACCTGCGCAATATCTGTTGCCCGAGTTCCTCCTGGCAGAGCAGGAAGACGAGATCCTGGCGCATATGAACAGCGACCATGTAGACAACCTGCACGCCTACTGCCGCCACGTGCATGGCATCGAGACCGAGCTAGTGGAGATGATCGGCATCGACCCGGACGGCTTTGATGTACGCGGCGATGATCGAATATTTCGCTTCGAATTTGCCGCGCCGATCACCGATGCACAGCAAGCACGGCAAGCGCTGGTGGCATTGGCGCAGGCAGCGCGGAAATGAACACAGACCCGCGCCTGCCCGCGGTGTTGCAGGCGACGGCATCCGGCAGTCTGATCGGACTGATCGTGCTGTGCGTCGCCTGGGAGCTCTGGCTGGCGCCATTGCGACCGGAAGGCTCCTGGCTGGTGCTGAAAGTCCTGCCGTTGTTGTTGCCGCTGTTCGGCATTCTGCGCGGCACGTTGTACACCTATCGCTGGTCGACCTTGCTGGTCTGGCTATATTTCACCGAAGGTGTGGTGCGCGGCTGGTCGGATACGGGCCTGTCCAGCCAGCTTGCCATCCTGGAATGGGTGTTGGCTCTGGTGTTTTTTGTATCTGCTGCATTTTTTACACGGGTTAAGCCGCAGGTTTGATCAAAATCAACTGCTTCGCTTGCGTGCAACGCAACAATTGACGACATTAGCATCCGCTAATACACTCCGTCGCCGTTTCTTTGACCGATAGCGCAGGCTGCTGACCTTATCCGAGACCACTATGAACAATATGAATTACATTCATTTCAAATTTCTGCCCATGTCCCTGCGAGTGCTGTTCACCATGGTGTTGCTGGTGTTCGGTGTCGGCTACCTGATGGCGATGATCCAGGTCTGGGAATCGCACGCCGGCAAGGATGGCGACCCGATGATTTCCGGCAAGGATCTGATGATCGCCTACAGCGGCAACCCGGATGGCACCAAGCTGGAAACCGCGTTGCGCGGCCCGATGCAGGACATGCTGCCCCCGGAAAAGCGGCAGGTCATTTTTGACTGGCTACATGCCGGCTCCAAGCAGGACGAGTTCGACGCCAAGATCAACCCGATCATGCAGGAACATTGCATCGCCTGCCACAACCCGGAAGCCAACCCGCATCTGCCCGATCTGCGCACCTTTGAAGGCGTCTCAAAAGTTACCGCGCAAGATGAGGGCATGACCATACCGACCCTGGTCCGCGTTTCGCACATTCACCTGTTTTCGATCACCTTCATCTTCTTCATCGTCGGCTTCATCTTCTCCCACGCGTATGTCCGGCCGACCTGGCTCAAGTGTCTGGTGATTGCGATTCCGTTCCTGACCCTGATTACCGACGTGGCTTCGTGGTATCTGACCAAGGTCTGGGTCGGATTTGCCTGGATGGTGATCATCAGCGGCGCCTTTATGGGCATGGCCTTCGCCTTCATGTGGGTCATTTCGATGTGGCAGATGTGGTTCTGGAAAGTGCCGGCCGGCATCAGCGAGAACGGCGGCAAGATTCCCTGCGTGCACTCCGAGCAATAATCCGTTCCCCAGAATGAAAAACGGGCGGCCCAGGCCGCCCGTTTTATTTTATTCCGGCGAAAGTTCAGATCTGGCTCAGACCTGCGGATGCGCCCGCTCCTCAGCGCCGAACAGCTTGTTCAACGCATTAAGATAGGCCTTTGCCGATGCAATGACGATATCGGTATCCGCACCCTGGCCATTGACGATGCGGCCATTGCGGCTCAGGCGAACGGTGACTTCGCCTTGAGCATCGGTGCCGGTGGTGATGTTGTTGACCGAATAAAGCAGCAAGGCGGCGCCGCTTTCCACCTTCTTTTCGATGGCGCGGAACGTGGCGTCCACCGGACCCCCTCCAAACTCATCGGTACTGAGTTCATTGCCGCCATCTGAAAGGACGATATGGGCATGCGGTGTTTCACCCGTTTCCGAGCACACTTTGAGTGAAATCAGTTTTAACCGGTCACACGTGTCGATGCTGTCTTCCACCGCAACCAGCGCATGCAGGTCTTCGTCGAAGATTTCCCGCTTCTTGTCGGCCAGATCCTTGAAACGGGCAAAAGTTTGATTCAGCGCTTCTTCGCTTTCCATGACGATGCCGAGTTCAACCAGACGCGAACGGAAGGCATTGCGGCCGGATAATTTGCCCAGCGTCAGCTTGTTGTGGCTCCAGCCGACATCTTCGGCGCGCATGATTTCGTAGGTTTCGCGGTGTTTCAGGACGCCGTCCTGGTGAATGCCGGACTCGTGCGAGAACGCATTGGCGCCGACGATGGCCTTGTTCGGCTGCACTGGGTAGCCGGTGATTTGTGAAACCAGACGCGATGTTGGCACGATCTGTGTCGTGTCGATGCCTGAGTCGCAGCTGAACACGTCACGCCGGGTCTTCACCGCCATGACTACTTCCTCCAGCGAGGCATTACCGGCGCGTTCACCGAGTCCGTTGATGGTGCATTCAACCTGGCGGGCGCCATTCATCACCGCCGCCAGCGAGTTGGCCACCGCCATGCCGAGATCGTTATGGCAATGGGTGGACCAGATCACTTGGTCGGAATTCGGCACGCGCTCGATCAACTGGCGCATCCGCTCACCCCACAGGGCAGGGATGCTGTAGCCGACGGTATCCGGCACATTCAGCGTCTTGGCACCAGCTTTGATCACCGCTTCAAACACGCGACAGAGGAAATCCATTTCCGATCGCACCGCATCTTCGGCGGAAAACTCGACGTTGTCGGTGTATTCCAGTGCCAGTTTCACCGCTTTGACCGCTGCTTCGACAACCTGATCCGGTTGCATGCGCAGCTTCTTTTCCATGTGGATCGGACTGGTTGCGATGAAGGTATGGATGCGGCCCGAGGCGGCGGGGGTGATTGCCTCTCCGGCGGCACGGACATCCTTTTCATTGGCGCGCGCCAATGAGCAGACCGTTGAATTTTTGACGATGCCGGCAATGCTGCGGATGGCTTCCGCATCACCTGGACTGGCGGCGGCAAAACCGGCTTCAATGACATCCACACCCAGTCTTTCCAGTTGCCTGGCGATGCGGATTTTTTCGTCCTTGGTCATGGCTGCACCCGGGCTTTGTTCGCCATCGCGCAACGTGGTATCGAAAATAATCAGTTGGTCAGTCATGATGGGCTCCATCAGCACCGCAGCCCCATACCGGAAGGCTCGGGATTCCTGCGTTGGCTGCGCTTTGAGAAAAATGAAATGTGGCTTTGTAATCTAGCCTGAAGAATGAGGATACATCTCGGGCGCGAGATGTGGCAGTTCAGCTATTTCGCATTCGTCGTGGCGGCATTTTTGCGATTGAAACGACGCTTCAGCCATAGTGCATAGCCTGACAGGCCGTAAGCGAGAAACAGCAGGAACAGCACGATGGGTGGGTCGAGAGAGATGAGTGAAAATCCAAGTGCCATCAGGACGATGACGACAAAGGGAACGCTGCGCTTGAGATTGAAATCCTTGCCGCTGTAGAAAGCCAGATTGGTGATCATGCTGAGGCCGGCAAACAACGTGATGCCCCAGGCCAGCCAACGCGCTTCAATTCCGGTGATCTGGTTGTCCACCATCAGCCAGACAAAGCCGGCAACCAGTGCGGCAGCGGCTGGACTGGGCAAGCCCATGAACCAGCGTTTGTCCTGCACGGCCAACATGGTGTTGAAGCGTGCCAATCGAAGTGCGGCAGCGGCACAGTAAACAAATGCGGCAATCCAGCCCAGCTTGCCCATATCCTTGAGCGCAAAGCTGTACATCACCAAAGCCGGTGAAACGCCGAATGACACCATGTCGGAAAGCGAATCGTATTCCGCGCCGAATGCGCTCTGTGTATTGGTCAGGCGGGCCACGCGACCATCCAGACCGTCAAGAATCATGGCAACCAGAATCGCGACTGCGGCCAGTTCATAACGTCCATTCATCGCCTGTACGATGGCGTAGAAGCCGGCAAACAGGGCTGCTGTCGTCAGCAGGTTGGGTAGCAGAAAAATGCCGCGCCGCATCGGTTTCGGGGCAACCGCTAATTCCGCTGCTTCATCTTCAACATGTTGTCGGGTATCTGGTTCCTGCATTTTCAAAGCTTAGCCAATAGATTGCTCACGCACGGGGAACAGAACAGCCTGCAGATCAAGACTGACGGGAAAATCATGATCCATCCAGCTTGCCGGGTTGTTACAAAAGAAAAAACAGGGAAAGCACAATACCAGCACATTCATCAAAAGCCGGGCTTGAAGCGCAAGACGAGGCAGAGAATCTTGTGCAACCGGGGTTTGATAGGGGCGTGATCGCAAGGCCATGATCGATTGGGATGATCAATCGAGGCCTTTACTCGAGTGCAATTCGAGTGCAAAAAAGAATCCCTCCAGGTTGAACTGGAGGGAAGAGTGACAGAGTCAGGCATGCTTTACGGCTGTTTGGGCCGTTTGAAAAACGACCCAATAGACGCAAATCAATTACGGCTTCTGTCGACCAGCTTGTTGGCCTTGATCCAGGGCATCATGTCGCGCAGCTTTTCGCCGACGATCTCGATCGGGTGCTCGGCATTCAAGCGGCGACGCGCGGTCATCTCGGGGTAGTTGGTCTTGCCTTCGAGGATGAAGCGCTTGGCGTAATCACCGTTCTGAATATTCTTCAGCGCCTGACGCATGGCGGCGCGTGACTGTTCGTTGATGACAGCCGGGCCAGTGACATACTCGCCATACTCAGCATTGTTGGAGATGGAGTAGTTCATGTTGGCGATGCCGCCTTCGTAGATCAGATCGACGATCAGCTTGAGCTCGTGCAGGCACTCGAAGTAGGCCATCTCGGGCGCGTAACCGGCTTCGGTCAGGGTTTCAAAACCCATCTTGACCAATTCCACCGCGCCACCACACAACACGGCTTGTTCGCCGAACAGGTCGGTCTCGGTTTCTTCCCGGAAGTTGGTCTCGATGACACCACCTTTGGTGCCACCGTTGGCGGCCGCGTAGGAAAGCGCGATGTCCTTCGCCTTGCCGGACTTGTCCTGGTGTACAGCGATCAGCGATGGCACGCCGCCGCCTTGCATATAGGTCGAACGCACCGTGTGGCCAGGGCCCTTGGGCGCAATCATGATCACATCCAGGTCAGCGCGCGGCACGATCTGGTTGTAATGGATGTTGAATCCATGTGCGAAGGCCAGTGTCGCACCCTGCTTGATGTTGGGTTCGATGTCGTTGTAATAGACATCGGGTTGTTGCTCGTCAGGTACCAGAATCATGACCAGATCGGCGCCCTTGACTGCTTCCGCGACTTCCTTGACATTCAGGCCGGCATTCTTGGCCTTGTTCCAGGATGCGCCATCCTTGCGCAGTCCAACCGTGACCTTGACGCCAGAGTCTTTCAGGTTGTTGGCATGGGCATGACCCTGCGAGCCATAACCCACTATCGCCACTTTCTTTTTCTTGATCAAAGAGAGGTCGGCGTCTTTTTCGTAATAAACCTTCATGTCATTTCCTTTCGTTGCAATCAAATCTTCATGATACGGTCGCCACGCCCGATACCGGATGCGCCTGTTCTGACGGTTTCCAGAATGTTGGACGTGTCCACAGCCACCAGGAAAGCATCCAGCTTGGAACCTGGTCCGGTTAATTCAATGGTGTAAGTCTTGTCGGAAACATCCAGAATCCGTCCGCGGAAAATGTCGGTCAGACGCTTCATTTCCTCGCGTTGATCGCCTATCGCACGCACCTTGACCAGCATCATTTCGCGTTCGATATGGCTGCCGTCGGTCAGGTCTTGTACTTTGACCACGTCGATCAACTTGTTGAGTTGTTTGGTGATCTGTTCAATCACGTCGGCTGAGCCGCGCGTGACGATGGTCATGCGCGACAGCGTGGCATCTTCAGTCGGCGCGACGGTGAGAGATTCAATATTGTAAGCACGCGCGGAAAACAGCCCCGCGACACGCGACAACGCGCCCGATTCGTTTTCCATGAGCAATGAGATGATGTGACGCATGGCTTTGCCTTAAAGCAGAATCATCTCGGACAAGCCTTTGCCCGCCGGGATCATTGGGAACACATTTTCGCGTGGGTCAGTCAGGAAATTGAGAAACACCAGACGATCCTTGTATTTGCCAAAGGCATCTCGCAACGCAGGTTCGACATCTTCCGGTTTGTCGATGGTGATGCCGACATGGCCGTAGGCCTCAGCCAGCTTGACGAAATCAGGCAATGAATTCATGTATGACTCGGCATAGCGTTCTTCATAAAAGAATTCCTGCCACTGCCGCACCATGCCGAGGACGCCGTTATTCAGCAAAATTACTTTGATCGGGAGATTCCACTCCTGACAAGTGGACAGCTCCTGAATATTCATCTGGATGCTTCCCTCACCAGTGACACAGGCCACCATCGCTTCCGGGTAGGCCATCTGCACGCCCATCGCAGCCGGCAAACCGAAACCCATGGTGCCAAGACCACCGGAATTGATCCAGCGCCGAGGTTTATCAAACTGGTAATACTGCGCAGCCCACATCTGGTGCTGGCCGACGTCGGAGGTCACGTAGGCATCACCCTGCGTCACTTCGTAAAGTTTTTCGATCACGAACTGTGGCTTGATGACCGTTGAAGCGCGGTCGTACTTCAGGCAATCCTGCGCCCGCCATAATTCGATCTGCGCCCACCATGCCTTGAGTGACTGAGTATCCGACTTGGATGCGTCGGCTTGCAGCAACTTGATGACTTCATCCAGCACCTGTGCGACATCCCCCACGATGGGAACATCGACACGCACACGTTTTGAAATGGAAGACGGGTCAACATCGATATGGATGATGCGACGCGCTTCTTTGGCGAAATGCTTCGGATTGCCAATGACGCGGTCATCAAAGCGCGCGCCCACAGCAAGCAGCACATCACAGTGCTGCATCGCCATGTTGGCTTCTATCGTGCCATGCATGCCCAGCATGCCGAGAAACAGTGGATCAGGGGACGGATAACCGCCCAATCCCATCAGCGTGCTGGTGGTCGGATAACCCAGCAAGCGAACCAGTTCAATGACTTGAGCCGCTGCATTTCCCAGGACCACACCGCCGCCGGTGTAAATCATCGGCCGCTTCGCCTCCAGCAACATCTGCGCGGCTTTCTTGATCTGGCCGCTATGCCCCTTGCTGGTGGGGTTGTAAGAGCGCATGGAAACGCTCTTCGGGTAATCGTAATGACAACGATGCTGAGTGACGTCCTTGGGAATGTCGACGACAACCGGGCCAGGTCGTCCGGTTGCAGCGATGTAGAACGCCTTTTTCATCGTGGCGGCGAGATCATGCACATCTCGAACCAGAAAGTTATGTTTCACGCATGGGCGGGTAATGCCGACCATGTCCACTTCCTGAAAAGCATCCTGCCCGATGGCCGGAGTTGGCACCTGCCCGGAAATGACCACCATCGGGATCGAGTCCATGTAGGCAGTCGCAATGCCAGTCACAGCGTTGGTTGCGCCAGGGCCGGAGGTCACGATCGCGACACCCACTTTGCCAGTGGCTCGCGCATAAGCATCAGCGGCATGCACGGCTGCTTGTTCATGACGGACCAGAATGTGCTTAAAGGCGGTCTGCTTGTAAATTTCGTCGTAGATGTTGAGTACAGCCCCCCCGGGGTAGCCGAACAGGTGTTTCACCCCTTCGTCCCGCAAGCAGCTAACCACGATCTCCGCACCGGTCAATTCCATGTCTGCCATGGTGAGATTATCTTGTTCGTCCAAAAGGGCTCAACACTAGCGACTGCGCCAATTTAGGTCAAGCTGGACGCTTGCCGCGATGTGGAAATAGAAAAGGGATCTGGATAAATCCAAACCCCTTTGATTGGTGGGCTGTGAGTGGCTCGAACACTCGACCTACGGATTAAGAGTCCGCTGCTCTACCAACTGAGCTAACAGCCCATAATTGGTGGGTCGGGCGAGATTCGAACTCGCGACCAACGGATTAAAAGTCCGCTGCTCTACCGGCTGAGCTACCGACCCAGAAAAGTCCGCAATTATTCTAAAAAAACTCCCGACAGTCAACCGGGAATCACGCGGAATTCATATTAATAGGTTGTCGTTTTAGCCGGCTTCTTGGCTGCGGGCGCGGTATTTGAAGGCGCACGTGTGCCTGGTTTGCTGTAAGTGACTTCCTGGATCGGAGTGGTGGGGGCCGCATCTGACCTTTTACCGCCAGCGAACTGGGTGTTCCTGGCATTGTAGGCATCCATAAACGCAAGAATCTTGTTCATCCTGACTTGTCCAGGAATGAACATGACGATTTCGCCATTCGGATCATAGATGTAGGAAGTGGGGTAAAAATCGACGGGTCCAACCTGACGGAACGGGCTGTCAGGATTGCGGCGAGCTCCACCCGCGACGACAGCATGAAACTCGATACTGTGTCTGTTCGCGGTGTCCTTGACGATGCTCTCGTCAGGACCATAGTCGAGACCAACTCCGATCACCACAAAATCATTTCGTTTGTTGAGTTCGTTGAGAGTGGGAACCTCTACCCAACAAAGCGGGCACCACGGCGCCCAGAAATTGACCAGAACCCATTTTCCCTTGAAATCAGACAATTTGAGGGATTTGCCGTTCACGTCCACAAATTCGAAGTTGATCGCTTTGGTCGGTCCGGAATCGGCTACGACAGGAGCGGCTGGCATGAATACCGCCAGTCCCATCATCAATGAACCTATCAACAGCTTACGCATTGAAACCCCTTTCAAACTAGAGCGCATTTACGCGCAGATTTAATTCATTATCGACCGCATGTTGCACAATTTGAATGAAACATTTGCATCAGGCATCTCGCATCATCAGGTAATACTGAATCTTCATGGTGATGGCAGAACCCGCGACGATGCCAAAGAATACGATGAATGAACTGATCGCCAAAGTGGAAACGCCTGTTACGGCTTGACCGATGGTGCAGCCCATTGCAGTAATGCCACCAAATCCCATCAGGATTGCCCCTAGGATATGTCGGAACATGTCTTGTGGCGAGTTGAAATACTCCCAGCGGAAGCTGCGGCTCAATAATGAGTAAATCAACGAGCCGACTATGACGCCAAACACGCTGGCTACGCCAAAGGTAACTCGTTTGTCACGCCAATATGCCAAGAGATCCATGGTGTAGGCGAGGGGACCTACAAAAGTCATCGACTCCGGTCCGCGTGAATCGGTTCCGAGATAGGCTAATTCCATTGTCTCCGGGTCTTCACCGAAACCAAGGTGGCCGGTCGCATACCAACCTGCAACGACCACGCCACCAACCACGAAACCGGCCAGCAAGTTATCGCGATTCTGGCGAAATTCTTTGTTGGCAAAGACAAAAGCCAAGATCAGCATGGATAACACAATCGCCACCGCCAGATGCGAAATCTTGTCGGTCATGCCCAGCAGGTGCGGCAGCGTTTGCAAGCCATCCAATTGCACAGTGACGGCATCAGCACGCAAAACGCTGTCAACGAAGATGCGCAGAATCCCATTCATGGTCACCAGCGCGGTATAGCCAAGGAAAATGAAAACGACGATGGATTTCAGGTTGCCGCCCCCGAGTCGGACCAGGGTGCGCTGCCCGCAACCGCCGGCCAGGGTCATGCCCAGGCCGAAGGTCAAGCCGCCAACCAATGCTGCCAACCAATGCACGGTGCCGCGGGTGTAATAGGCCTGGCCGAGATCCACCAGCGTCAAATAGGCCAGGACATTGGTTCCCAATATGGCCAAGCCAATACCGAGTAGCCAGGCCCGCATGCGTCCCCAGTCGCCCATGTTGACGACATCTGACACTGCACCCATGGTGCAGAAACTGGTTTTATTGGCAATGAATCCAAAAATCAACGCCAAGAAAAAACCGGACCAAGCAACTACCAGTGCAGGGTTCTCCACCGTATCCACGTTTTTATCTCCTCATTTATGCCGCGTGATTTAACACTTTAATTGCTGCCGCCTCGTCAATGCATCAAAGCGGGCAGAAAACATTAATCTACATATCGGGTTGGATCGGGTAGCCCGGCTTGCTCGAAGCCTTGACGACGCAATCGACAAGAGTCGCAACGACCGCAAGCCCGGCCTTCAGTATCGGCTTGATAACAAGAAACCGTGCGCCGGTAATCTACCCCTAAACGCAGGCCCATCTGGACAATTTGTGCCTTGGTCAGGTTGATTAAAGGTGCTCGAATTTCAATCGGGGCCCCGTTGACGGCTCGTTTGGTCGCAAGATTGGCGAGTTGTTGAAACGCAACGACGAAGTCTGGCCGGCAGTCGGGATAACCCGAGTAATCGAGCGCGTTGACACCGATATAGATCGCATCGGCATCCAGGACCTCAGCCCAACCCAGCGCCAGCGAGAGCATGATGGTGTTGCGCGCCGGCACATAGGTGACCGGGATGCCTTCGCTGGCTGATTCCGGCACTGCGATTGAGGCATCGGTCAACGCGGAGCCACCAAAAGGGCCCATATCCAGCCGCATGACTCGATGTTCTGCCGCACCTAGTCCAAGTGCCTGCAAACGCGCAGCTTCCAGTTCCGCATGATGGCGCTGCCCATAATCCAGACTGAGTGCGTAGCAAGTCAGCCCTTCGGCGCATGCTATCGCCAACGTGGTGGCGGAATCCAGTCCGCCCGATAACAAGACAACCGCCCGGCTCATCGGCCTTTTGCCTCATGCCATAAAATCTTGTGCAATTGCACCTGCATCCGCACAGGCAGGCCATCACGCAATATCCATTGTGCAAGATCGGTGGGGTTGATCTGATCCCAGACCGGAGAGAACAGAATCGGGCAACGTTGATCAATCCGATGCTCCTTCAACACGTCTTTCGCCCAGTTGTAATCGGCTTCATTGGCAAGCACGAATTTCACCTCGTCGCGCGGCGTGAGCACATTCAAATTGGCCCAGCAATTGCGTTCGACTTCGCCTGAGGCCGGGGTTTTCAGATCGACAATACGGGAGACGCGGGGGTCTACACCGGCTACATCAAGCGCACCGCTGGTTTCCAATGAGACATCAAAACCTGCATCACAGAGGGTACTGAGCAGTTCGTGACAAGGCTTTTGTGCAAGCGGTTCGCCGCCAGTGACGGTGACATGATGGGTTGGATAGGTCCGCGCTTGTGCCAAGATGTCTTCCACGCTGAACCACTTTCCACCCAGAAATGCGTAATCCGTGTCGCAGTAAACGCAGCGTAATGGACAGCCCGTCAGCCGAATAAAAACGGTAGGCAAGCCAACTCGGCTGGCTTCACCTTGCAATGAGAAAAAGATCTCACTGATCCGAAGACGACTTGCCGACAAGATGGGACTTGCTAGTTCAGCGTGGCAAGCAGTTTCTTGCCATTTTCAGCGGCTTTGCTTGACGCATGATTGGTCAACAGGCGATTCAGCGTTACCTGTGCCAAATCTTTTGCATCCATCTGGATCTGCGCCCGCGCCAGCGATAACAGGGCGTCAGGCACCTTGGGACTGTTGGGATACTCTTCCAGCAGACGAGTGTAACTCTCAGCTGCGGCCTTGAAGTTGGACAACCCGGTCACCTGCGAAATACCGATCCAGTACAACGCATTCGCTGCCAGGGGACCGGAAGGGTACTGACTGACAAATTTCTGGAACGCGACGATGGCTTCGCGGTATTTGCCCGATTTGATCAGGCCATGCGCGATTTCATACGCTGTCGTTTCGGATTCCGACTCGGACTTCTGTATCAACGGTGAAACGACCAGCGACTGCGAGGTTTGTAAGCGGATGGAGTCAACGGAAGGCGAAACTGGCACTGGCCGGTTGGAAATTTCCTTGATTCGCTCGTCGAGATCAAAAAACAGATCTTTTGTGCGTTTATCAGCCGATTCCTGACGGTATGTCTGCTCTTCCTGAGCACCACGCAAGCGCGAAACTTCCGACTTCAGGGTTTCGATCTGATTCAACAAGCCGACCAAGCCCTGATTCTGAAGTTTTGCTTCCAGCTGGATGAGGCGCTCGTTCTGCACCTCAACCATCTGGTTTAGGACGTTTACGCGCGCGACTGCATCCTCCAATGGACCCGCGATACCAGCTTGGGTGGCGATGAGAGCGATTGAAAGGACTGCGAGTACGGCTGGTTTCATGTCGGATTACTCGCCCTGATACAGGATCTCGGTGCGCCGGTTCTGCGCCCATGCGCTTTCATCCTGGCCTTCGGCAACTGGTTTCTCCTCGCCCAGCGACACCGCTTCCATTTGCGCATCCGGTACGCCAAGCAGATTCAAAGCGTTGTAAACGCTTTCGGCGCGTCGTTGACCCAATGCCAGGTTGTATTCGCGGCTGCCACGTTCATCGGCATGACCCTGGAGAATCAATCGAGCTGAATGCTCCTTGATCAGAAACTTGGCATGCATTTCGAGCAGGGTGCGGTACTCATCGCGAATGGATGAACTGTCGTAATCAAACAGAAGCCGGCGTTGCGCCAACGGGCTTTTTGGATCTTTTGGATCCAACACTGGTTGAGCCTCATATTTCAAAACATCCGTGCGATCCGCTTGGGCGGCTGCGCCGTTCTGGGTAACAGCGCTGACTGGTTTGGCGTTTGTATCCGACAAGGGCTTCGCTTCCGGGCTTTGCAGATTGATCCCTTGGGTGACGACGCCGGATGTCACTTTGTCCCTATCGGCGGAAAGTGTCTTTGTGGTGATGTTCGGGTCCTGCGTGCCAGAAGTGCTGGCGGATGGGCTGGATGAATAGGATTTATCGCTGATCACCGCAACGGTATCGGGTTTGACATCAGGTCTCGCGGAAGAGGTGCCGGTCGTGGCAATCAACTCGCGGTCTTCGATGCTGGCTTCTTTCATGGGCGTATCAGCACAACCCGATAGCAATACGCTGATGAGCGTTAAATGAAGCAGATATTTCATGAGATCTCCCGGATGAAAACAAAGATGCAGCGGATTATCCGGCCGCTACAGCAAGTAAAAACTCTATTTTAGACAATCCACGCATTACAGGTCGCTAATCAAGGCGGTTCATCAAGGCAGTTCTAAGGCACGCCACTGTTTGCAATACGCAATTAACGATAAAACGATAACACTTCACTTGCCCCATGACGGCTCGCGTAAATCGCCGCTTTGCGACAAACGCTGCCGGATTTTGCCGTCGACGCTGACCGTGGCCAGCACGCCGCGCCCATTCACCAGGGTGGCATAGAGTATCTGGCGGTCATTCGGCGCAAAACTGGGTGACTCGTCATAGATGGTATCGGTCAGTACTCGCATCTGGCCGCTACCCAGCTCCATCACGGCAATGTGGAAGCGTCCTTCCCGCCGGTGCACGAAGGCAAGGGATTTTCCGTCCTGGGACAAGGCGGGCGAAACATTGTAGCTACCCTCGAAGGTGACTCGGCTGATGTTGCCATCGACCAGCGAAGCTTTGTAAATCTGGGGTGTGCCGCCGCGGTTGGAAGTAAAGAACAGCCAGCGCCCATCCGGGCTGAATACCGGTTCGGTATCCAGCGCGCCGCCGCGGGTGAAGCGGGTCACTTCGCCGCTGATCAGATCAAGCATATAGATTTGTGAGGTTTCGTCTTTCGACAGCGTCACCGCGAGTTTTCGGCCATCGGGCGACCAGGCGGGGGCGGAGTTGGAGCCGCGAAACTTGGCCACGGCGCGGCGTGCGCCATCCGCCAGATTCTGCACATACACCACGGGTTTCTTGTCCTCGAACGAGACATAGGCCAAGCGCTTGCCATCGGGTGACCAAGCCGGCGAAATCAGCGGTTCCGGCGAGGTGGTGATGGTGGCCGCGTTGTGGCTATCGGCATCCGCTACCTGCAATTCGTAGCGTCCACCGCGTTTCAGGATATAGGCAATACGTCCAGAGTAGCTGCCAGGCTCGCCAAGCAGAACCTCATGCACCTGGTCGGCAATCTTGTGCGCCACAACCCGCAAACTGCCGGCTGGCGTGGTGAAGGCCATCGCCGCCAGTTGCGTCTCGCGCACCGCATCGAGCAGCCAGAAACGAACTTCCAACAGGTTGCCAGCCGCCGGCAACACCTGGCCGACCAATACCGCGTCCGCGCCGCGACGTTTCCAAGCCGATAAAGACAGATTCTTTGGGTCAGCCGGTGAAACACTGTCACTACTCGGCACCATCGCGAAATATCCGCTGCGGCCCAAATCCGCCGCCACCACTTCAGCGATGCTGGATATGGCGCCGGAACGCGAGCGATCAGGCAGGCTGTCGTTAAAAGGCAAAACGGCGAGCGGGATACGATTCGATGCACCACCGACAATCTCGATGGTCATCATCGCGTGCGCCGGCAACGCCGCCAGGAAAAACAAAAAAGCAACAATCAGGCGCATGAGCATGGCGAAATCGGGTTGGGTCGCTGATCAATCAGCGCGGGTTAATTGAACTTTGCTGCATCATCGGATGGCCGAAACTTCAGCGTCAAGCCATCACGAAACAGCTGAGCGGCTTGACGATCGCTGGGTAATGGCAGCGGCGATGCTTTGAAAATGGCACGTTCGACCGCGCCATCGTACAAAGGTTGCCCGCTAGTTTTGATCAAAGTCACGCGGACAACTTCACCATTGGGCAACAAACTGACCTGAAAGATGACTTCGGCATCGCCCTTCAGGCTCTTTGGCAAAACCAGCGCATCGCGAATCTTGCCGCCAATGCGCTCCTGGAAATCAAGCACCATGCGCGCTTGGCCGCTGACCCTGGAACGACTCTGCATGGCGTTCAGTTGCGAGCTTTCGGCGGCCAGTTCTTCGCGCATCTGGCGCGCCAATTCCTGATCAATCAGACGGCGTGATTGTTCGCGTTTTTCCTGTTCGGCCAACAGCTTTTCCTGACGTTCCCTTTCAAGCCGCGTTGTCTCCACCCGCTTCGCCTCCACTCGCGTTGCTTCCACCCGTGCGGCTTCGACGCGCTCCAGCTCCGCCTTGCGCAATGCCTCGACACGTTTTTCCTCAGCCAGCTGCAATTCCTGTTTCTTCTGCAACTCAAGCTGAAGTTGATCGGCGCGGCGTTGATCCACGGCGCGCTTCTTTTCTGCTTTCTCAAGGGCGATTTGCGCCGGTTCAACCTGCTTCGGTAGCGGTTTGGGTTGAACGGCAACCTGGGGTTTCGGCTCGGCCATGGGCTGAGGCAATGCTACCGGCGCGGGCGCGGGCTCAGGTAATTGTTCCGGCATTGGCGCAAATTCAGCTGCTGGGATAGGCGGCTGCAGGGCAGGCAGGTCGGCCCACATTTCGGCTTCGATCGGCAATTGCGGCGGGTTTTTCCAGGACACGCCGATCATCAGCGCAAGCAGCAGCAAACCATGCATCAACAGCGCCAGACCGCCGGCAGACACATGCTGCAAGCGATTCGGGGCAATCATGGCTGCACCGGTTTGACCAACAGCCCGACGCGTGCCACGCCGAGAGTTTGCAGGGTGTCCATCGCCCGCATGACGGATTCGTAACGCACGTTTTTATCTGCCGAAATCACTACCGGTTGTTGCGGCGTGGTTTTCTGGCGTGCCCGGATGGCAGCAGCCAGGCCGGCTTCGGAAACCATTGCGCCTTCTTCATTGGTACCGCGATCGCGCAACAGCAAACTGCCATCAAGCCGGATCACTACTTCCAGCGGCGCCTGCGGCGCGGTCGCGCTCTTGCCGATGCTGGGCAACTCGACCTGACTCGGATTGATGAACGGGGCGGTGACCATGAAGATCACCAGCAGCACCAGCATGACGTCGATATACGGCACGACGTTGATCTGGTTGATTGCCTTGCGGGTGCGGCGTCGGATCATTTGCGCCCCATCTCCTGTTGCAGGATGTTGGAAAACTCTTCCATGAAGATGTCGTAACGGCTGGCCAGGCGGTCAATGTCGTGGGTGAAGCGGTTGTAGGCAATCACCGCCGGAATCGCGGCGAACAGGCCGATTGCGGTGGCGATCAATGCTTCCGCGATGCCGGGCGCGACTTGCGCCAATGTCGCCTGTGCCACGTTGGACAGTCCCCGGAACGCATTCATGATGCCCCAGACTGTGCCGAACAGGCCGATGTAGGGCGACACCGAACCGACTGTGGCGAGAAACGGCAGATACGACTCGACCTGATCCATCTCGCGCTGATAGGCGGCGCGCATCGCCCGTCGCGCGCTTTCGATCACCGTTTGCGGCGGGACATTCAACTTGCGTTTGCTGCGGAATTCGCGCCAGCCGGCACGAAACACTTCTTCCAGGCTGCTGCGGCGTCCTTCTTCATCGGCGCGCTTGGCAATTTCCGAGTGGCTGCCGCCCCAGAACTCGCGTTCAAACGCCTCGGCCTGCAAACGCTCGCGGTGCAGAGTGAAAATCTTCTCGAAGATCAGCCACCACGATGCAATCGAAGCAAACAACAACAACAACAACACGCCTTTCACCACCCAGCTTGCCTGGAGGATGAGAGTAATGAACGACATATCCTGGTTAAGGGCGATATCCATCAGATCAGTGCTCCGAATGCTTGACTCACAATGTCCGGCATTCTAACTGGGCGAAAACTGCTCTGTTGCACGCATACGATTTTCACCCGGGCTTGCAACAGCAAATGCTCGTCGCGCAGCACCTGCTGATGCATGCTCAAACTGGCGCCGCCCAATTCGGCGAGTTCACAGCGAATGCTGAGCCGATCGTTGAATTGCGCCGGAATCAGGTAATCCGCCTCCACCCGGCGGACAACAAAAACTACGCCGGCATCGCGCGCCAGCTGATCCTGTTCCAGGCCGAGATGCGACAACCATTCGGTGCGCGCGCGTTCGAGAAATTTCAGATAGTTGGCGTAATACACGACGCCGCCGGCATCGGTATCTTCCCAATAGACCCGAACCGGCCAATCGAATGTTTGAAGGTGAGGTTTCTGGTCTGAGCGCATAAACGGAAATTAAGCAGGTCAACGTCGATTGGCGACCAACCAGATTGGCCCACCGGGTTAAAAAAGATCGGTTTCGGCGGCGGCCACACTACCGGGTTGAATGAAGCCGAAATGCCGCCAGGCCAGCGGCTGCGCGACGCGACCACGCGGCGTGCGGGCGAGAAAGCCTTGCTGGATCAGATAGGGTTCTAGCACGTCCTCGATGGTATCCGCCGCCTCGCCGATCACCGCCGCCAGATTTTCCAGGCCAACCGGGCCGCCGGCGAACTTCTCCAGCATCGCCGACAGCAACTTGCGATCCATCATATCCAGGCCGACGCTATCGACTTCCAGCATCTTCAACGCCGCATCAGCGACCGGCGCATCGACCTTGCCGCCGGCTTTGACCTCGGCGTAATCACGCACCCGGCGCAGCAAGCGGTTGGCAATCCGCGGCGTGCCGCGTGAGCGGCGGGCAATTTCGACCGCGCCTTCATCGCTGGTATCGACACCCAGCAGACGCGCCGAACGGGCGACGATGAACGCCAGCTCCTCCGGCGTATAAAACTCCAGGCGCGCAACGATGCCGAAACGGTCGCGCAGCGGATTGGTCAACATGCCGGCGCGGGTGGTGGCGCCGATCAGCGTGAACGGCGGCAGGTCGAGCTTCACCGAGCGCGCCGCCGGGCCTTCGCCAATCATGATGTCGAGCTGGTAATCCTCCAGCGCCGGGTAGAGGATTTCCTCCACCACTGGACTCAGGCGATGGATTTCGTCGATGAACAGCACATCGTTCGGTTCCAGATTGGTCAGCAGCGCAGCCAGATCGCCGGCACGTTCCAGCACCGGCCCGGAAGTCGAACGCAGATTGACCCCCATCTCGCGCGAAATGATGTGCGCCAGCGTCGTCTTGCCGAGTCCGGGCGGGCCGAACAACAAGACATGATCGAGCGCCTCGCCGCGCATCTTGGCGGCGGTGATGAAAATATCGAGTTGCTCGCGCGCTTTCACCTGGCCGACATATTCCGATAGGCGCTGCGGCCGCAACGCCCGTTCGAAGACTTCTTCTTCGCGAGAAGCAGGAGCGGGTGTGATCAGGCGGTCAGGTATCAGGCGGTCGGGTTCAAGCATGGTCACAGCCCCAGGAAAGGGTTCTCAATGGTCATCCCATCAAGCACCAAGCCATGTTGCATATCTTCGGAATACAAGGTTTTGCAACCGGCAGAAAGCGCAGCTTCCACAATCAGCGCTTCCCAAAAGGAAAACTGGCCGCTGGCGTGGCGTTGCATGGCGGCTTGAATGACCGGCCAGCTGAGTGACACCAACCGCGCTTTGGTGTGGTGCTTGGCTGCCACAGCGGCGTCACTGGGAGAGACGCCCAGCTTGCGCGTGAGGGTGTTGTAAAACTCTTGCAGCACCTGGGTACTGATCACGGCGCCTTGTGTTTGGTAGAGTGCATTCACCAATTCAAAAGCCCGCTGCTGTTTCTCTGGCGCTTTGAAATCAACGCGATACACCAAAACATTGGTATCCAGAAATGCGGTCATTCCTTGTTCCAGCGCGGCAGACGCCCCTCATACGCATCCTCGCGGTTCCAGCGATACCCATCCGGCACCTGCGCCTTGGCCGCCACCTCATCCAGAAACCGATTCATCTCCTCAATTTCCTTCAAGCGCCCCGCCTGTTCCGCGTCTTTGCTTTTGGAAATCAAGCTTTCCAGATATTCACGCACCAGGGCATTCACCGAAGTGTCGTGCTGCACGGCATACAAGCGGCTTTGCTTGAGCAGGTCATCGTCAATGCTGAGGGTGAGGTTGGTCATGGCGGGGCTCCGGGGTGAACGATTAAATCAGTGTAGCACGGGATATGTGTGGCACGGGTCGCGACAAAATGTGTCGGAATTTTTCACACTTCAGCAAGGTATTGATTTCAATTGGTATTTTTGATGTATTTTTTTGCTGTGCCACAAACTCATGCAATTCCGTTGAGTCTTGCATGAATCCGCTGAGTAATAACTATGGCAAATACACCTGCACGCTTGATGATCCGCAACGTACCCGAACCCTCCGAGCTTGCACTATTTCTTCGCCAGCAATTTAAGCGCCTGCCGAATCGATTCTTCCAGGCTCAAGCCTTCTGGTAGCTGCTTCAGCGCCGGCAGCGCTTCCTTGTCGGAATAGCCCAGCGCCAGCAGTGCGCCGAGGGCATCGTGGCTGACGCCGGCGCTCACCGAAACGCCGCCCACTTGCGGCAACGCATCGGCCAGGCGGCCTTTCAATTCGAGCAGCAAGCGTTCCGCTGTTTTCTTGCCGATGCCCGGCACGCGGGTCAATTGGCCGGCATCTTGCATCACGATGCACTGTGCCAACTCGTCGGCGCTCATGCCGGACAACACGGATAAAGCCAGCTTCGGGCCGACGCCGGAAATCCGGATCAGTTCACGAAACGCCACGCGCTCTTTCTGGCTGAGGAAACCGTAAAGCTGCTGCGCGTCTTCACGCACGACGAAATGTGTCACCAGCGTGACCCGTTCGCCAACCGCCGGCAGGTTGTAGAAACTGCTCATTGGCACATCGACTTCATAACCGACACCGCCAACGTCCAACAACACTTGCGGCGGCAATTTCTCCAGCAACGTACCGGTCAGGCGGCCGATCATGCCAGCAACGTCCAGACCAGCGCGGCGGACACCAAAACGGGTTGCAAGTGAGCGGCGAGGATGGTCATCTGCACCGCCGGCGCCAGTTTTGCCGGTTCCGCTGCATGCGCGCTCAGCACCTGGCCGGCCTTCAGTGCGGGGATCAGCGCAAGCAGGGAAATCAGGGTCAGCGCGGGAAGCCGTCCACTCGCCACCAGCCAGGCCTGAATAAAGACAGCCAGCGCCAGAATCAGCCAATAACCGCGTGCTGCAACCGAGGGTTCCAGTCGCACCACCCAGTGGCGTTTGCCGGCCAGCAAATCGGCGTTGCGGTCGGGAAACTGGTTGACGTACAGAATGTTGGTCACCAGCAGCGCATAGGGCAGGCCGATCAGCCAGGGGGTGAAAGACATCGTGCCACGTTGGACGAAATCGGCACCGACGACGATCAACAGAAAACCGGCCGCGACGCAGATTTCGCCGAGGCCTCGGCTATTCAGTTTCAGCGGCGGCGCGGAATAGGCCCAGCCGATCAACAGGCCGGCGATGCCGATCCAGAACAGGCCGCTGCCGCGCGTGGCAATCAGCCACAGTCCGCCGGCAATCACCGCGCCAAACAACACCAGGGCGTAAACCAGCATCTGACGCGGCGACATGACGCCGTTTTGAATGAAGCGCGAACCGCCGGTGAACGGGAACAAGCGATCCACATTGGCCGCGTCGGTGCCGTTCAGGTGATCGTAGTAATCGTTGAACACGTTGACCCCGGCCTGGGTGGCGATGGCCAGCAACAACGTCAACACCGCCAGCGGCCAGGAAAAAGCACTTTCCAGCGCACTGGCGAAACCGAGCAGACAACCCGCCAGCGCGATGGTCAGGAAAGCGGGCCGGGTTGCCAGCAAATAGCGTTTGACCGGATTCGCCAGCGCGGCCGGGGTCGGTTCGATTGGGGCGGCGGCCACCTTGCTCATAGCATTCGCCCCGCTTTGCGCCGGCGGCCAACGGCCATCTGGCTGCCGAGTTCGCCGAAACGGTCGCCACCGAACCCCATGCCGCCATGCGCATGGCAGATCGCGCAGGCCAGCGCATCGGCCGAATCCGCACGCGGTTCAGTCGGCAGATTCAACAGTCGTTTCACCATGTTCATGACTTGTTCCTTTTCCGCGTGGCCGTTGCCGACAACCGCCTGCTTGACCTGCAACGCCGTGTATTCGAATACCTGCTGTCCAGACGCCGTCAATGCCGCGATTGCCGCCCCGCGCGCCCGACCAAGCAACAGCGTGGATTGCGGATTGACATTGACGAAGACTTTCTCGATCGCGCAGACATCGGGACGAAATTGCGCCAGCACTTCGCTGACGCCATCGAAAATGATCTTGATGCGGCCGGGGAGTTCCCCGGTCTCGGTGCGCACCACGCCGCTGGCGACGTAAGTCAACTGCTGGCCGGCCTTGTCGATCACCCCGTAGCCGGTGATGCGCAGGCCGGGGTCGATGCCGAGCAACCTCACGAAAACGCACTCATTCCGGCAATATTGCCGAGATATAGACTTCCTGCACGTCGTCTAGGTCATCCAGCATGTCGAGCATTTTCTGGAACTTGACGGCGTCATCGCCGGCAACATCGGTTTCGTTCAGGGCCTTCATCACCACGCCGTCCATTGCCGGCTTGAAACCGGCTTTTTCCAACACCTCTTTGACCATCGCAAAGTCGCCGGTCGGCGCAGTAATGATCTCGATCGAACCGTCTTCATTGCTGATCACGTCTTCAGCGCCGGCTTCCAGCGCCACATCCATCACCTGATCCTCGTTCGCGCCCGGCGCCAGAATGATCTGACCACAATGTTTGAACTGGAACACGACGGACCCATCGGTGCCCAGATTGCCGCCGCATTTCGAGAAGGCATGGCGGACATCCGCCACGGTGCGCACCCGGTTGTCAGTCAGGCAATCGACAATCACCGCCGCCCCGCCCGGGCCATAGCCTTCATAACGAATTTCCTCGTAGCTGACGCCTTCCAGTTCGCCGGTACCCTTCTTCACCGCCCGCTCGATGTTGTCGTTCGGCATGTTTTCCGACTTCGCCTTGTCGATCGCCACGCGCAGTCGTGGATTGAAACTCGGATCACCGCCGCCCATCTTCGCCGCCACGGTAATTTCCTTGGCGTACCTGGAAAAAATCTTGCCCCGTTTTTCATCCTGCCGCCCTTTACGGTGCTGGATGTTTGCCCATTTGGAATGTCCGGCCATGATCAATACCCGCTACGAAAAATGGGCAGATTTTACACTGCGCCGATGCCTGCCCAAGACGGCCTTTGAACCCGATTGCAACGAACGTGAAACGCGGCAGGGCTGGTGGTAACTTTGTCTGCGGGAGCCTTTGCCAATTTCACTGGCCGCCGCCGGGGTCGTACAAGTGAGGAATTTTGGGTTTGCTCACGGCAGTGAAAGCAAGGAAGAGCAAGAAATTTATCCTGCCCAAGTGTATCGAATAGGTGACGAGGCCAAACTGACCGCCGGCCAATAATCGCAGTACTTGCCGCAGCGTAGTTTAGGCGACGACGCTTCCGGAGCCTTGCAGCGTTTCCACCTCGAACCCCACCACCGCGCGGCTTTCCTTGCTGAATTCAACGCCGATCAAATGGATAGGCTGGCCGAGGGCGCGGTATTTGTCG
>JBBQQT010000005.1:0-50096 GCA_038215555.1 Burkholderiales bacterium
TCCAGCTGGCATTGATTGCTTCGAGCGGGAGAATGCCGGTCTGACGCTCGAAGAAAGCTGGTAAATCAAGAATGTGCAAACCACGCAGTTTGCATTCGAGCAGATCCGCCATCGGCAGCCCGCCGCCTCGCCGTTCTCTTACTGCCACCACGATTTCGCTGGCGCCCAGGCGGGTCGCTGTTTCGAACAGTGAGCCGTGTTCTTCATCGAGCACCCGCTCGTGCGGTACATAGTGATGCGAGGCGCCAAGCGGCATATAGCCGACGATGTACAAACCCTGCGCCTCTCCGGTGGAAGCCATTTCCTCGATTTTGGCAGCCCGACTACCGGTGCCGAGAACCAGGATGCGCTTCTTGAAAAGATCGGTTTTGTCCCATTCCATGAACAGTAGACGGATCAGCACGGAAGCGAGTCCGGCGACCAGAATGCCGACCAGAAATTCCACGCCGACCGGGAACACCTGCGGCAATAACTGACTTCCTAACGCAAGAATGCCTGCCGAGACAAAAAAACTGCCGCCGACTCTAATCAGCAAGCTCATCAAACCTTTGGTCCATTCCCAGTCGTAGAGGCCGACGGTTGAATTGAGCAAGGTCAGAATCGCCGCGAACATCCACGGTTTGTAATCGGCGCCATGCTCGGTGCCGAGAAGTTGTCCGGCGCCATAGCGTTCCGCCACAAATACGCTGATGTAGGCAAAAACCAGAAACTCAACGACGGTGAGCAACAACATGCTCATCGGGATGTAGTGGCGAAAGAATCGGATCATGGCTGCACCGATTCGAACGGAGGGGAAAGTGAAATCAATTTGACCATAGGTACGTCAATGTTGCGGCGTCAAGCCGGTTGGCGGCGCCGCAACCAGAGGCGCCAGCTGCATCAGTTTTTCAAGTTGATGCCGGCTCAAGCGAGAGCGGGCGGTGGTGGTGGAGTGATAACCCTCACCCGAATTGATTCTGACCAAAATATCCGTTGGTTCCGAATAGATCAGGTACGCCATGCGCCCGCCCTTGTCCTGGATCTTGAATTCGATGTTGTGATTGACCAGGAACTGATCGAAGTCCTTGCTGGAATCAGCGTCAATATCGAGTTCGATCAGGCTGTGCTCAGAAACCGCGCCTGAAGCGACCATGCCGGTCAAAAAGGGGGAAAAAGGCTCGAATACTCGCATCACGGCAAGCGCTTGCTGACGCAGGGCAAGCAACAAGGCAGCCTGCTCTTCCGGTTCGAAAAGGGATTGACGATAGATCAACGCGGCATCGACTTCCTCATTGCTCGGCAGACTATGTCCCTCGGGCAAGCCCAGGCTGCGCGCTGCTTTGCGTTTTGCCAGCGCGTAGTCATGGATGCCATGCTCGGCAATCAAGCGCGCCGCCATGTCGGCAATGCGTGCCCGGTTATTGGAAAGATGAGCATCTCGCACTGCGGGCTCAATTCAAGAGAGGGAAAGGTGGCACCGCTGGCGGCAGATTTTGCGATGCCGCGTCAGGTTCCGCGATCGGCTCGGCTTGATAGCCGGGCGCAAATTCCAGGTAGAAATATTCGTTGACGCCTTTGCCCGCTTCGACCGACATGCCAGTAGTCGGGTCGATTTCGACCGCGACAACGCCGGCCGGCATGACAAAAGACGTCACTGGTGTGTCACGCAGAGCTTCTTCCATGTAGCGAACCCAGATCGGCAGCGCGGTGCCCCCCCCCGTCTCGCCCGAGCCCAGCGGACGAGGTTTGTCATATCCCATCCAGGCTACCGCCACCCGGGTTGGTTGAAAGCCGGCGAACCAGGCGTCGTGGTGATCATTGGTGGTCCCGGTTTTGCCGGCGAGATCGGACCGCCCAAGTTTCAGCGCTGCGGTTGCGGTACCGCGCCGGATGACATCCTGCATCAGGCTGGTGGTGATGAAGGCATTGCGCGGGTCGATCGCCTGATAGGACGGCGGTGCGGTGAAGCTTTCAAGAACGCGTCCATTCTTGTCGGTGACCCGCAATAAATGCCATGGAGTGATCGATTTGCCACCATTCGCAAACACCGCATAGGCCGACGCGAGAGACAGCGGTGTCACTTCTCCCGCGCCTAGCGCCATTGTCATGTATGGCGGAATGCGCCGCATGTCGAAGCCGAATTTGGCGACGTGCTCCTGGGTGAAAGGGATGCCAACACTTTCCAGAACACGAATGGAGACCAGGTTTTTCGATTTTGCCAAGGCGTTGCGTAGCGTCAGGGGGCCTTCCATTGTTCCGTCATAGTTTTTCGGTTCCCAACTCACGCCTCCCGTCTCGGCCGGGTCAACGGAAATGGGCGCATCGTCGAACACGGTCGCGGGCGTAATGCCACGTTCCAATGCGGCCGAATATACGAAAGGCTTGAAACTGGAGCCGGCCTGGCGCGTGGCCTGGGTGACATGGTTGAACTGATTGCGCGCGAAATCGAAACCACCCACCATGGCGAGAACAGCCCCATTTGCCGGATCAAGCGCGATGAATGCGACCTCGACTTGCGGCAGATAGCTGAGCTGCCAGGCTGCATCCGGCTTTACCCGCGCCACGCGCACGATGCTGCCTCGCGTCAGACGCTTGTTCACGGCCATTTTTTCAGACAAGAAACGTTGCGCGAATTTGATTTCGCTGCTGCCCAAATCGACATCATCGCCATTGCGCAGGCGGAGTTTGATGCGGGATTTATTGATGCCAAGGACGATGGCGGGGAGCATGCCGTTGGCTTCTTCAAGACCGAGCAGCGTCTCGTCGATGGATTTTTCGGCCTCCTGTTCATCGGCGGGCAGATCGATCTTGCCTTCCGGACCGGCATAGCCGCGTCTGCGATGAAACTCCAGAATGCCCTGACGCACGCCATTCAGCGCCGCCTTCTGGTCCGCCAGACGCAGTGTCGTGAAGACTTTCATGCCGCTGACATAAATATCTGCGCCATATTTTTCGAACATACGCTGCCGAACTAGTTCAGCCAGATGATGTGCGCCGACATCAAAACTCTGTGGTGAGTATTTGATCTGCAGGCGCTGCGACTTGGCCTGCTGATAGGTTTTGTCGGAAATGTAACCCAGCGTCTTCATGCGTCCGAGAACGTAAAGCTGCCGGCTTTTCGCGCGGGTCGGATTGACGACCGGGTTGAAAGCGGAAGGGGCTTTGGGCAAGCCGGCCAACATCGCGGCTTCGGCGACATTGATCTTGGCTAATGGCTTGCCGAAATAGATTTGTGCGGCGGCGGCAAAACCATAAGCGCGCTGGCCCAGAAAAATATGGTTGATATACAACTCGAGAATTTCGTCTTTCGACAAGGCATGCTCAATCTTGATCGCAAGAAGTGCTTCGTTCATCTTGCGAGTAAAGGTTTTTTCCGAGCTAAGGAAGAAATTTCGCGCCACCTGCATGGTGATCGTCGAAGCGCCCTCTTTAACGCCGCGTGACATCAAATTCGACATTGCCGCACGCAGCACCCCCAGGGTGTCGACGCCACCATGGCTGTAGAAACGTTCGTCTTCTGCCGCCAGGATCGCCTGCGGCAAGGCTTTGGGTACGTCTTGCAACCTGACGACCGCACGTCGTTCCTCGCCAAATTCACCAATCAGCGCGCCATCCTCGGTATAAATTCGCAAGGGTTGCTTGGGCTGATAGTCTTTCAGCGCATCCAAACTGGGCAAATTTGGATAAATGATTGCAGAAGCTAAAGCTATTATTGCAACTGCCGATATAAAAACGCCAACGGCGGAAGCGAGCAGGATGGGCCACCAACGGGTCATTTCAGGTTCGCGGGGAAAGCGGATGAATTGGGCAAAGCCAAGGGTAAGATCAAGTGGAAGACCAAGGCAAGCTGAAGTGGAAAATGAAAAGCCTTGCAAATAATAACGAGTTGTTGCTAGGATTTAATGTAGATTATTAAGTAAGCGCCTGAAGTCGGTGTCTGCGAAGGGGAATTTGTTTGAAACTTGCTTTTTTGGGCCCAGGTTCTCGCCCTCTAATCGGCGTCGATGTTAGCTCATCAGCGGTGAAAATGCTTGAGCTGGCGGACGGCGGCAAAGGCATGCGCCGCGTCGAGCGCTATGCCATTTCGCCCTTGCCCAGAGACGCCGTGCAGGATGGTGCAATTGCCAAGATCGAAGTCGTTGAAGCAGCCATGCGTGAAGCCTGGAAGGCGCTCGATACGCGAACTCGCGATGTGGTGATGGCGCTGCCAGCTTCTTCGGTGATTACCAAAAAGATCATGTTGCCGAGCGGCGCAACCGAAGCTGAAATAGATACCCAGGTGACGGCGGAAGCGAATCAGGTGGCTTCATTCCCACTCGGTGATATCAGTCTCGATTACCAGATCCTCGGCCCTAGCGTGAAGAATCCGACTGAAAACGACGCGCTCCTGGTTCTGGCTCGGCGGGAACGCGTTGAGGAACGGGTCGCGCTTGCCGAGGCTGTCGGACTCAAGGTGGTCATCATGGACGTGGATGCCTTTGCAACCTTGACCGCCTATGAACAGATGGCGTTTCAGTTGCCAGACAACGGCAAAGGCCAAACCATCGCGGTCATCGACGTCGGCGCTCACACCACGCACGTCAATATTCTGCACGACAACCACACCGTTTATCAGCGTGAACATGCGCTTGGCGGCAGCGCGCTGACGAATGAAATCAGCCGTCGTTTCGATCTGCCTTCTGAAGAGGCGGAAGACGCAAAGCGCAAGGGATTGTTACCAGAAAGTTATGAATCTGAAGTTCTGCAGCCATTTCTTGATTCCATTGCGCAGGAAATTGGGCGCGCATTGCAACTGTTCTACTCCGCCACCTCGTATCAAAGGGTGGATCACATTTTGTTGGCTGGCGGCTGTGCTGCCATCCCGGGGCTTGATGACGTTGTGCACAGTCGGATGCAGACCAGCACGCTGATTGCCAATCCCTTCGCCAAGATGGCCGTTTCGAATCACGTCAAGCCGCGTCAGCTGGCTTCCGAAGCGCCCGCCCTGTTTGTGGCTTGTGGCCTCGCTTTGCGAAGGTTTGATCCAGCATGACCCCGATCCGCATCAACCTCCTCCCGCATCGCCAGCTGCGCAAAGCTCGGCAACAGCGCTGGTTCGCCATTCTCGCCGCTATCGTGGTCGGGCTAGGTCTGGCCGCAGTTGCGGCCGGGCAAGCTTATCTGGTGAATGCGAAAGCTACCCAGGATGCGCGCAACACCTTCCTGAAAGATGAAATGCTCAAACTCGACAAGCAGATTGCCGAGATTGCCGAGCTGAAGGAAAAGACCAACGACTTGCTGGAACGCAAGAAAGTCGTCGAAACCTTGCAGAACAACCGCGGTGAAGCGGTTGTCATGTTTGACGAACTGATGCGCCGACTGCCCGATGGGCTCTACCTCAAGAGTGTCAAGCAGTCTGGCGATCTGCTTGCCTTGGCCGGCTATGCTCAATCGAGCGCAAGGGTTTCAACCTTCATGCGGTCGCTTGAAGCTGCCGATTTGTTTGACGAGCCGGTTCTGATTGAAGTCAAGTCAGCCATGGTTGGCCCGGTGCGCAGTTCTGAATTTTCCCTCAACGTCAAAATCGCTCGCCAGACCCCGGAAGCGAAGCAGAAGGGGGGTAAACCATGAACATGTCTGAACTCAATAATCTCGATTTAAAAGACATCACGAGTGCGCCCGCGCCGGTTCGCGCCGCGGTCTTGGCCGTATTGTTCTTCGCCATCCTGGCTGGCGGGTGGTATCTGGTCTGGTCTGACGCCAAACAAAGTCTGGATGCCGCGCGTGCCGAAGAACAATCACTGCGCACCAGTTTCACCGTCAAGAAAGGCCAGGTATTTCATTACGAAGCCTACAAACGCCGCTTGGGCGAGGTGGAACAATCGCTTGCCGCGATGCTGCGCCAATTGCCGGATCGTTCGCAAATGGATGCGTTGCTGGCCGATATCAATCAGGTAGGTGTGGGTCGTGGACTCGAATTCAACTTGTTTCGACCCGGTGCGGAGACCTTGGCCGACTTCTACGCCACCTTGCCAGTGGCGATCAAAGTCAGTGGCAGTTATCACGATATCGGCGGCTTTGTGAGCGATCTTGCCCAAATGCCACGTATCGTCACCTTGCATGATGTCGCGCTGGCGCCGGAAAAAGAAGGTCTCCTGAGCATGGACGCAAGAGTGCAGACTTATCGTTATCTGGACGAAAACGAGCTGGCTGCGGTGCGCCGACAAAAACAGGCTGGAGAGAAGAAATGACCCGGTCTCGTTTCATTGCCACTCGTTCATTTTCGCCCCTGTTGCTGGCCTCCCTGGTTTGGTTGACGGGCTGCAGCCAGGACCAGTATTCAGATCTGCGTGAATTCATGGCCAATACAGGTTCAACCGCTCAACCAGCGCTGGAACCCTTGCCTGAGGTCAAACCGCAGACAAACTTCACCTACGAACCGGGTGATAGTCAAGACCCGTTTCAGCCGCGCAGTCTCAAACAGGCGAAAGCGGGGGGCGCATTTCAGCCTGACCTCAACCGCCCGAAGGGGCCGCTGGAACAATTTCCGCTCGACGGCTTGCGCATGGTGGGCACCATCAGCAAAGACGGCCAACAGTTCGCGCTGGTACGTACCCCGGAAAACGCCCTTTTTCGCGTCAAGAAGGGAAATTACTTGGGGCTCAATTTTGGCCTGGTCATCGGCATCTCCGATGTGAGCATCGAACTCAGGGAAACCGTCCAGGATGGTGTGGGCGACTGGACTGAAACGAAGGCCACGCTGGACCTTCAGGAGTAACGTTATGAAATCAAATCAATCGAACATGCCCGTCTGGGTCAGCCTTGCCGCAGGTCTGGCACTATTGGCCGCCTGGCCTGGCTATGCAGCCAATGAGCTGAACCGGGTTTCCGTCGCGGAAGGCCCGAACCAGAGTCAGGTCATCAAGATCATCATGAAAGAGCCGATCGAGACCATGCCGGTTTCGTTCACGACCAGCAATCCACATCGCTTGGTCGTCGATTTCGCCGACACCACAAACAGTATCGGACGCGTGGTGGAATCGTTGAACAGCGCCACGATCAAGAATTATCAGGTGGTTCAGGCGGGCGATCGGACTCGCATCGTGTTCAACCTGAACGTGCCGGCCAGCCATGAATTGCGCAAGGATCGCAACATGATTCTGGTCGTCTTGCAGGGCGCAACCCAGAAGGCAGATGCCAGCATGCCGGTCAGCGCGCCGGCGAAGTTTGCGGCAGCAAGCAGTCAACGTGAATACGGTATTCGCGATGTTGATTTTAGACGTGGCAAAAACAATGAAGGCCGCATCACGATCAGCCTGAGCGACCCCGGCGTCGGTATCGACATTCAGCAAAAAGGCCGCGCCATACAAGTCGATTTTCTCAACACATCACTGCCTGCCGCTCTCCAGCGTCGCCTCGATGTCGCCGATTTCGCAACCCCGGCGCAACTGATCGAGACCTTCGAGCAGGGCAAGAATGTCCGCATGCTGGTCACGCCGAAGGGGAAATGGGATTACTCGGCGCATCAGACCGGTAACCAGTTCGTCATGGACCTCCGTTCACTTGATGACCCAAGCCTCGCCAAGAGCGACAAGCCAATCTATAGCGGCGAAAAACTCACCCTCAACTTCCAGAACGTCGAAGTGCGCTCGGTGCTGCAAGTCATCGCCGATTTCACCGGCCTCAACATCATCGCCAGCGATACGGTAACCGGCAATGTCACGCTGCGCCTGAAAGACGTTCCCTGGGATCAGGCGCTGGACATCATCATGCGTGCCAAAGGACTCGACAAACGCGCCAGCGGCAGTGTGATCTGGATCGCCCCGCGCGACGAACTCGCCGCCAAGGAAAAGCAGGAACTGGAAGCCAAGAAATCGATGGCTGAGCTAGAAGCGCTGACCACGCGGAGTTATCGACTCAACTATCTGCGCGCTGATGAAGCGATGGCGGTGATTTCCGGCGATTCGCGTTCGATCAATAGCAACCAGGAAGCGGCAACCTGCTCGCCGAGTTCTACCGGTATTAAGGCGGATGTCGCAGCAGCCGGAAGCTCCGGCTCAACCAGTACCACGAGTCAGAGCGGGGGCGGCACGACCACAAGTACTAACAAAGTAAACCGCGTCTTGTCTGACCGTGGTGGCGTGTCACACGACCTCACCACCAACACACTGGTCGTGACCGACACGCTGGAGCGTCATGCCGCCATCGAAGAAGTGCTGAAGGGCGTAGACGTGCCTTCAAAGCAGGTCATGATCGAAGCGCGAATCGTGGTGGCGGATGACACATTCAGCCGTGATCTAGGCGCCAGGCTCGGCTTCCAGGGAAGTGGCAAGAGTGGTGACACCGGGTTTGGCTTGGGTACTTACTCGAACTCCGGGAGTGCGGCAATCGGTGGAATTACGGGTATTACGGGTTCACCCACAGAGAATGTAAATCTGTCTGTGGCGGGGGCGCCCAGCTTGGGATTTACCATTTTTAATGCATCAACAGCCGCTATCTTGAGTCTGGAATTGCAAGCTCTGGAAGTGGACAACCGAGGCAAGATTGTTTCCAACCCGCGCGTGGTGACCACCAATCTGCGTCCGGCAGTCATTCTTCAGGGCGAACAGATTCCGGTCGTCACACCCGGTTCGGCTAATGCACCTGCAACAACAACCTTTAAAGATGCGCTGCTTTGTCTGTTAGTCAATCCGCAGGTATTGAATAACGATTCGATCATTCTCAACGTTGAAGTCACAAAAGACGCGCGTGGTGCCCAAGTCGGCGATAACGTAGCCATCAACGCCAAGCGAATCAAAACTCAAGTGCGGGTAAATAACGGAGAAACCGCTGTTCTTGGTGGCATCTTCGAACAAACTTTGCGCAACGACACCGATAAAGTGCCTTTCCTCGGTGATTTGCCTATCCTTGGCCATTTATTTAAAAGCAACAGCAAATCTGACGTTAAATCGGAAATGCTGATTTTCCTGACCCCCCGTATCCTGCATGACGATCTGTTGACGGGGCGTTAAGCGCTTGACGGTTCGAGACGCCAGTTCAACGACTTGTAACAGTCATGCAGCATGAGCCCGATGCGCCCGATGCAGAACACAAGCACGCCAACGATGACTACGACACGCCTTGGAAAGACGCCGTCACACGTTACTTTCCCGAGTTCATCGCGTTCTACTTCCCCGATGCGCATCGTCAAATCGACTGGCAGCGAGGCTACACTTTCCTTGATCAGGAACTCGCGCAGATCGTCAAGGATGCAGAACTCGGCAAACGGCTCATCGACAAACTCGCCCAGGTGGCCAGCCACGACGGCGGTGAACACTGGGTGTATATCCACATCGAAGTCCAAGGCGGACACGACGGCGACTTCGCCGAACGCCTGTTCACCTACAACTACCGCCTCTACGACAAATACCGCCGCCCCATCGCCAGTCTCGCCGTCCTCGCCGACGACCGCGAAAACTGGAAGCCGCAAACCTACGGCTATGAACTCTTCGGCTGTGAAGTCGGCATACGCTTTCCTGTCATCAAACTTCTCGACTACCAACCTCAAACCGAAGCCCTGCTCACCGACCCCAACCCCTTTGCCCTCGTCACCGCAGCGCACCTGCTCACCCAGAAAACCAAAGGCGACAACCGGCAAAGGCTTGCGGCAAAATGGCGGCTGGCCAAATTGCTCTACGAACGCAACTGGAGCAAGCAACGTATCATCGACTTGTTCAGTGTCATTGACTGGATGATGCAAGTACCCAAAGAGTTACAGAACCAACTCTGGCAAGACATCGAACAACTGGAAAGGAACCGCTCCATGCCTTACATCACCTCGGTAGAACGCATCGGCATCGAAAAAGGCATGCAACAAGGCATGCAACAAGGCATGCAACAAGGCATGCAACAAGGCAAGATCGAAGGTCGGTTAGAAGGCCGGCAAGAAGGCAAGCAAGAAGGCCGGCTAGAAGGCGAAACCAGCCTGTTCGAACGCCTCCTCGCCCGCCGCTTCGGCCCGCCAAGCGCCGACATTCAAGCCCGGCTGAAAGCCGCCACCCTCGAACAACTAGAACAGTGGGCCGAAAATCTCCTGGATGCCACCACGCTGGACGATGTTTTCAAGAATCACTGACCATCACGCGCAATCGAACAATCGTGCTCTGACTGTTCAACGCAAACCACCACTCCACCACACAAGCCCGCAAAACTGAAAATGGGGAAAACCGCGATGTACACCATGAAAACAATCGAAAACCTGCTACTTGCCGGCGTCATCGGCTTGAGTGGAATGCTGGCGGGCTGCGGTGGAGGGGGGGCAGGTAGCACACCCTCCTACACGGTCAATGTGCGGGCCGATGACACGGCCTTGCCGCTCAACATCGCGGGCATTGGACCGAGCATTGGGGGTGCTTACACCACCACGATGTATGTCGAAATCAAGGATGCCGATGGCAGGCCGGTTACGGTTGCCGAAGACGGTGTCGGTTGCTCCTATGTTGCTGGTCTGGATTCCGGCCCGCTTTATTACTTGGATGGAAAACCTGAACATGAGACAAAGGAAACCATTAATGGTGTTGAAATCACTACGCCGAACGCCTATCGGGCGGTGACTCTGTCCACCAATGCAGGTTTGGCGACCTTCCATTTCCACGCATCCGATGTGGTAGGCCCGGCCAGAATCCGTTGTTCGGTTAAAGATACTGGCAATGTGGAGCGTTCAGCCGAGTTCACTATCCAGGTTGGCAGCACCACCTCCAGCGGCAAGGTGTCGCAAGTCGTCCTGAGCAATTCAAGCAACAACTACCTGTTTGTGCAGGGCTACAACGGCACCACTCAAATGCAATTGCAAGCCAACCTGGTGGATGAGGCAGGTCAACCAATCAACAGTTTGTCCGGAGTCAACAATCTGCAACTGCGAATTGTTCCTGATCCCAACTCACTGGCCGATAACGACGCCACCTTGCGCGGCGTCGATGCCAGCGGGATGGATGTGGCAGGTGCGTCAATTCATGTCCGGAGTATCAATGGACAAGCCCAGTTCACCTTGGTCAGCGGCAGCACTGCCGGCGCGATCCTGATTGAAGCCTTGAGCGACAGAGGCGACAACAACGTCGACAACGGCATCAGTGAGCCAATTTACAACTACGTTGCCGTCTCTGCCGTAACCCAGGCACCGACTCAAGTGGCTTCGCCTGCCGCCTTGGCGATCAGTACCTCAAGCCTGCCCCCCGCAACGGGTGGAATTCCTTATGGCGTGTTGCTCGAAGCCACAGGCGGTGCAGCGCCATACACGTGGTCACTGGTTACATCGGGGACGTTGCCGGCTGGGCTCTCGATCAATTCCTCTGGCGTGATCTCAGGGGTGCCATATGGTGGGACTGATGGAACCTTCAATTTTGTGGTTCAGCTCAAGGATGCTCAGGGCACAACGTTGCAGAAATCGTTGTCGATCGTTTACACAGCGCCAACCGTAGTGGACCCGGTTTCAGTAGCGCCTACGATAAATTTCAGCACCTTGACACCAGGCACCGTTGGGATGCTTTACAACACCTTGGTCGACGCCACGGGAAGCAAGAAGCCATACACCTGGAGCGTGGTGCCCGGCACCTTGCCGCCTGGACTGAGCCTGAGCAATACCGGTGTGGTCAGCGGCATTCCCACTGTGGCGGGTAATTACACGTTCGTACTGACTGTTACTGGCGACGATCTGTCCTCTAATCGATCCGTGACGATGACGGTGAATCCTGCCCCGACAGGCGCGCCGATCATTCAGACTGTGTCGTTGCCGACAGCCAAGGTTTGGATTTCCCCCGATCCCATCTACGCGGCCCAGTTGAACGCGGTTGGTGGCACCCTGCCTTACGCTTGGACAGCAAGCCAGTTGCCTGATGGACTAAACCTTGGTGCAGCTAACGGTGTTATTTCCGGCAAAGCAACAGGTGCAGGCACTTTCACCTTCACCGTATCCGTGACAGCAACAGGTGGAGCGACTGCCAGCAAGGACTTCACACTAACGATCGTTCCGTAAATCTCACAGCAATGCAAAAGCCCGCCACTTGATGTGGCGGGCTTTTTTTCGTCTGTTGGGTCAGTCGTTCCTTTAGTAACGCAAATCCGTGACAGACCACGTTTCCCGATGTTGAAGACGAAATATACGTGCGCAATCCTGCCCATTCCTGCTTTCACGGGTTCACTCTGAAACCGAACATCACGCTCCCTCGTCGAGCAAACGCTTTCCCAGGCGCGTCAATTGGCCGCGCGACGGAAATTGAGCGTGATCGGCAGGTTGTTGGCCGAAGATATCGCTGGTCAGGTTCAGTCGGATCTACGCTATGAGCAGGCCAAACCAATGCGATTTGCAAGCGGCAACGCCGCATCACTTTGAGGCGCAAGCCGGCGATATCGCTCGCGCCTACAGTGCATGGGTCGTGCGTGATTCCTGCGTGATTCCTGCGTGATTCCTGCGTCTACGATATCTTGCTCGCCACCGAGTTGATGGAACTGATTGGCTGCAGATTCGGGGATAGCCACATTCTGACCAGTACGAAAGCATCCGGGACGGAATGGTTGAACTCGAAAGACATGCTGCACGGGCACAAGGCTGCAGGTCTGAAGTTACGCAACCTGTTTGCGGGTTGACCCCGAAATCAACGCACCATCTGATTCATCTCGAAGATCGGCATCAGAATCGCCAGCACGATCAACAGCACGACGCCGCCCATGACCAGGATCAGCAGTGGTTCCAGCAGCGCGGTCATAGAGAGCACGCGGGTGTCGAGTTCCTGGGTTTGCTGACTGGCGATGCGGTCGAGCATTTCTGGCAGACGGCCGCTTTTCTCGCCGCTGGCGACCAGATGCGTCATCACCGGTGGGAACAGGCCGGTGGCGGCAATGGCGCGGCTCATGCTGCCGCCTTCGCGGACTTTTTTGTAGATTTCATCGACTGCGCTGCGCATCGGCAGGTTGCTGACCACGCCGGCGGCGGCATTCAGGGCCGGCAGCAACGGGACGCCGCTGCCGGAAAGAATGGCCAACGTGCTGGTCAGGCGGGCGGTGTTGACGGTGCGGGTCAAGCGACCAATGAGTGGCAAGCGCAACAGGAATAGATGCCAGCGCCGACGGAAAGCTTCGCCACGAAGGGCTTGGCGGAACAGCAACGCCGCGCCGATCAACGCGGCGAGCAGATAGAGTCCGAAACTGCGCAACAGGCCGGATACGCCGATCAGAATCTGCGTCAACAGCGGCAGCGTCTGGTGCGAGTTCTCGAATACCGCCACCACCTGCGGTACGACATAGGTCAGCAAACCGGTGACCACCAGTACCGCCACGGTAGTCACCAGCGCTGGATAGATGAAGGCGAGGCTGACGCGGCGATGCAGCGCATTGCGTGATTCGATGTAATCGGCCAACCGTTCCAGCACGCCGCCCAGCTTGCCGGAGTCTTCCCCTGCCGCCACCAGGGTGCGGTAAAGCTCTGAAAACACGGCGGTGTAACGCGCCATCGCGCGCGACAACGATGCGCCGCCAAGCACTTCGCCGCGCACGCCGGCCAGGACGCGTTGGGTGGCGACGGATTCGGATTGTTCGATGCAGGCGGAAAGGGTTTCTTCCATCGTCAAACCCGCTGCCAGCAACGTCGCCATCTGGCGGGTAGCGAGGGCAAGGTCGGCGGTGGACAGACCGCGTTCCGACAAGCGGCTTTTCTTCTGTTTTTGTTCCGCTTCCAGCAATACATCAACCCGGGTCGGGATCAAGCCGCGCTCACGCAACTGCGCGCGTGCTTGGCGCGGTGTATCGGCCTCCAACACGCCGCTTTCACGGTGGCCGGCGGCGTCTATGGCTTCGAAGCGGAATCCGGCCATGCTAATCAGCGTGTCACAAGCGCCATGCCGTAGGAGGCTCCGCTTGCGGGCCGAATAACCTGCGTGGGCATGGCAGTTCGGCCCGCAAGCGGGCCTCCACGGCGGCTGGCTTCAGTCTCATGCTCTCGCCACTCGCATGACTTCTTCCAACGTGGTTTCCCCCGCCGCGACCCAGCGCAGGCCATCGTCGTACAGGCTCAGCCAGCCATTGCGCGTGGCTTCCTCGCGCAGTTCGGCTTCGCTGGCGGCGTCGTGGATCAGCCGTCGGGCGGTGTCGTTGAGGCTGAACAGTTCATACACGCCGGTACGGCCGCGATAGCCGGTTTGATTGCATTCGCCGCAACCGACCGCGTGCATTACTTGATCGAGGTTGAACCCGGCCAGCGCGGTTTGCTCTGCGCCATCCAGCGGCGCGGGCTGTTTGCAGGCCGGACAGAGGCGGCGAATCAGACGTTGGCCCAATACGCCGATCAGGCTGGTCGCCAGCAGGTAGGGTTCCACGCCCATGTCGGACAAGCGGGTGACCGCGCCGAGTGCGTCATTGGTATGCAAGGTGGCCAGTACCAGATGGCCGGTGAGCGAGGCCTGCACGGCAATCTGCGCGGTTTCCAGGTCGCGGATTTCGCCGATCATCACCACGTCCGGGTCTTGCCGCAGGATGGCGCGCAGGGCGCGGGCGAAGGTGAGTTCGATACGCGGATTGACGTGGGTCTGGCTGACCTGGTCGAGGTCGTACTCGATCGGGTCTTCCACCGTCATGATATTCAGCTTGCTGGCATCGAGGCGTGACAGCGCGGCATACAACGTGGTGGTCTTGCCGGAACCGGTGGGGCCGGTGACCAGGATGATGCCGTGCGGCGTGCGGATCAGGTTGTCCAACCCAGCCAACACGGACGGGTTCATCCCCAGCGCTTCCAGCTCCAGGCGGCCGTGTTGTTTGTCGAGCAGACGCAGCACGACGCGTTCGCCATGCCCGGTGGGCAGGGTGGAGACGCGCACATCGACCGGCCGGCCGGCCACTCTGAGCGTGATGCGGCCATCCTGCGGCAGGCGTTTTTCGGCGATGTCGAGACTGGCCATGACCTTGATGCGCGATACCAGCGCCGCATGCAGCGCGCGCGGCGGCGTCATCACATCGCGCAGCAGGCCATCGACGCGATAGCGGATCACCGAGCGGTTTTCATAGGCCTCAAGATGAATGTCGGAAGCGCCCTCGCGCAGTCCCTGCGCCAGCAAGGCGTTGATCAGGCGGATGATCGGCGCATCGTCTTCCGATTCGAGCAGGTCGCCGACCGCCGGAATGTCCTGCGCCAGTGCGGTGAGGTCGATCTCTTGTTCGAGGTCGTCCATGATCTGCGCGGCATGGGTTTCCTCACGTGCGTAGGCTTGCGCCAGGCGAGCATCAAAATCTTCCGCACCTAGCAGAACCGGCAGCAAAGGCGCGGCCAGAATGCGGCGCGCCTCGGACAAGGCCGCCACACTGGCGCCTTCACGCACCCACAGTTCGATCGAGTCGCCGACCTGGCGTGCAGCGACAACACCTTGTGCACGCGCTGCATGGTAGGGAATGCGGCGGACGATGGCGGGATCGAGGGAGGTTTGCGGCATCTGCGACATCTGTAAAAGTCAGTCCGGCCAGATTGAGAAATCGTTGGCTGACTTTGCCGGTTTGTCTTGCGGCGCGGTTGCCTTGGCCGCTTTGTCTTGCTGTGACGGCTCTGCGTGGGTAACTGGTTTTGCGGCCAGTACGCTGTCCAGTTTCAGGTCAGGCAATTTGCCCGGCGAATTGTCAGGTAACAGCCAGCGTTTTTTGACCGGATAAGTGCCATAGATATTGCGGATGTAGTCATAACGGCTCTCGGTCAGGCCGGACAAGGCTTCGGGTGAACGCACCACGACCGGACGCAGGAAAACCATCAGGTTTGTCTTGGTGCGTTTGCGCGATTCGCTGCGGAACAGGGCGCCGAGAAACGGGATGTCGCCCAGGCCAGGGATTTTGTCGACGCCATTTTGTACATCGTCCTGAATCAGTCCACCCAGCACGATCGCTTCGCCATCGCCAACCAGCACGGTGGTCTCGATGGCGCGTTTGTTGGTAATGATGCCGGCCTGATTGACCGCATCACTGACGTTGGAGACCTCCTGCAAAATTTGCAGCTTGATGTTGCCCCCCTCCGAGACCTGCGGTTTCACCTTCAATGTCAGACCCACATCTTTGCGTTCGATCGTCTGAAACGGATTCACCGAAGCGCTGGTCCCGGTCGAAGCCGCCTGTGCGTAGCTGCCCGTAATGAATGGCACATTCTGGCCGATGACGATCTTGGCTTCTTCGTTGTCCAAGGTCAGCAAATTGGGCGTGGACAGGATATTGGCATCGCTATCCCCCTCGAGCACGCGTGCCAATGCGGTGAGCGAGGTAATTTCCTTGCCATTCAGCGTGACGATTTGCCCCAATGCCAAATTCAAACCAGCACCTGGCAAGCTTGGTGTGCCGGCCGCAATCGAAGCCGAAAGACCGAGTAGATTGTTACCCCCGGTGCCAAAATTGGTACCGCCCACCAAAGCATAGTTGCCTTCCTTTTGCAGCAGCGGCGCTTGCCATTGGATGCCGAGTTCTGCCGCTTTCTCGCTGGTCACTTCGACAATCAACGCTTCAACAAATACCTGCGCGCGTTGTGCATCCAGTTTGTCGATCACCGCGCGCAAGCTGTTGTAGAGATGGTCCGGTGCGTTGATCACCAACGAGTTGCTGGCGGCATCTGCCAGGATAGTGACGCCGTTGCTGCCGCCAGTTGATACGGAAGAGGTTGCGCCACCGGCTGTGCCGGTCGAGACCGCGGCACGCGCCTCGCTGGTCGCAAGCTGGCGCAGCGTGTCCGCCAATTTGACAGCATCGGCATTGCGCAGATGCACCACCTGCAGGTTGGTCATGCCGGCGGCCGGGGTATCCAGTTGCGCCACCATCGTGCGCAAGGTTTCCAATTTGCCTTGATTGTCGGTACGCACCAGCAAGCTGTTGCTGCGACCATCGGCGGCAATCATCAACGCGCTTCCAGGCACCTGTCCAGCCGGTGCGCCAGTTGGGTCAGCGAAAAGACGGGATAACTGCTGCGCCAGTTCGATTGCCGACAGATGTTTGACCTTGATGACGTTGAATTCGGCATCGTTGGGCTTGTCGATCGACTCGATGATCTGCGTGATGCGCTTGAGGTTGTCGGCGTAATCGGTAATCACCAGGGTGTTCGAGCCGGGATACGCCGAGATCGCGTTGTTCGGCGCAATCAACGGCCTGAGCACATTGACCAACTGTGCTGCGGTGGCGTGTTGCAGTGGGTAGACCTGCGTGACCACCTGATCGCCGCCGCTCTTCACGACCTTGCCATAAGTCTGGCTGTAGTGCTGTTTGGCATCGGCCTCCGGCAGAATCTTCACCACGCCCTTGCCTTCGACTGCGGTAAAGCCCTGCATGCGCAGCGAAGAAATCAATATCTGATAGGCCAGATCGGCGCTGACCGGCGCCACCGATGAGATGTTGATCGTCCCTTTCACGCGCGGATCGAGCAAAAAATTCTTGCCGGTGATCTGTCCCATCGCGCGCACTACGGTGTCAATTTCCGCGTTGACGAAGTTCAACGTGACCCGGCTTTGCGCCCAGCTTGTCGAGACAAGCAGCCCGAGCGCCAGCACGGTCAATGGTCTGAAAAATAGCCCGTTCATGGCGTCACCTGTAAGCCGAAATTCATCTTTTCACCTGATCGCAAAACATCCACGCTGACGCGTTCATTCTTTACCAATTGGTCATAGAGTCGTGCCACATCACCCGGGCCGGACAAGGATTTACCATTCAACGAGGTAATCACGTCGCCGACTTTCAGCCCCAGTTTTTCCGGCAACCCACCCACCGGGCTGCGTTCCAGCAGCGCACCGCCGCGCGGATGCGGGGCGTAGCGGCCGAGTAGAGCGAGTTGATCCGGTCGCTTCAACGCCGCCAACAATTCCTTGCGAGCGAACGCAAATTGTTGTGCGCCAAGTTGCTTGATCCCGATCTGCAATTGCGGCGTACCGCCGATGCCGGATGTCGCTTGGTTCACCCCGCCGGCGCCGGAGATTGGCGCATTCGGCAGGCGTACCGATTCAACCTGTCCGCCGCGCAAAATTTCAACCGAATCCGGGTATACCCGTTGCAGCACCATGCCTGGCGCGAATTCCTGCCCCACTACTGCCGCCACCGGATTGCCGTCTAGCACCAGAGCGGCAAAGCCGGAGCGACCATCGGCTGCGGCGTAAATGCCACGCAGACTGATGTTCGAGGGCGCTGCAGCGATCAATGCGGGAGTCGCCTCGCTACCCACGCTTCCGCCGCCGAACAAATGCAATGCCACCACCTTTTCGGCTAAAACCTTGCTCAGACTCGCAGTGGCGGGGGCTGACTGCGTCGCTTGCGGGCGCGGGGCAAGCGCCACCCAACTCCAGTGCGCCAGAATCCAGGACAGCGATAGGAGTGCGGCCAATATGGCTAACGCGGGAATGCGATTCAGCAAGACAGAGCGAATCAATGCGACACCAATAAACAGGGGGAGAAAAAACCGTCTTAACCAGCCCGGTAGCCGGTTCGGTATGACTTGGATAAACCGGGAAAAACAGTGCTCAGACGAACCATCAAAGCGCAGGGTAACTCAAGAACGTGACAATCGAAACCAGTTGGAACGGGGCACAAATAGAAATGGGACTGAAGTAGAAACAGAGCATGCTGGCTCGTAACCCATGGTTAACATGGCTGTCTTGATTCGCATCAATGTGGTTTTTTTAGCGAAGTCGCTTTGCTTGCACACTTTGGCTGAATACTTATGGCGTAGATTCATAACAGGCTTGGAGCTACTCTCCAGGCTGCTGAGGTGTCAGTTGATCGTGCAGCAGCCCCGTTTTCCGATGCGTCACTTAATCACTTGTCCGATTCGAAATGACTTCTCTCCTTACAAGCAAGCTGGGTCTCGCGGCGATTCTGATGTTGTCGTTTGCACCTATGTTGCACGCCCGATCAGCGCCAATTGTGCAAGTGCCCGTTGCGCAGGTTCCAGATGTACAAGCGCCATATCGCCCAGGTGAGCTGCTGGTCAAGTTCAAGCCTGGCGCAGTGGCGAGCGCGGCTCATGCCAGCACTCGGTCGCAACGCCTGTCGCGCTTCGGTCGACTGGAGCATGTTCGCCTGGCTGCGGGGATGGATGTCGAAGGCATGCGCCGTTGGTATCAACGCCAGGCTGATGTGGAATATGCCGAACCGAACTACATCGTGCGCAAAGCGGCAACCCCGAACGACACCCACTTCGAGGTGCAATGGGCGCTGCGCAATACTGGACAAGGCGTCAATGGCACATTCGGCATGGCAGGGGCCGACATCAACGCCAGCCTGGCCTGGGACCGGCATACCGGCAACGGCGCTGTTGTCGTCGCCGTGCTGGATACCGGCATCGACTACCTGCATCCGGAGCTGGCGGCCAATATCTGGCGCAACCCGGGTGAAGTGGCCAACGATGGCATCGACAATGACGGCAACGGCAAAGTCGATGACATCCGGGGTTGGAACTTCATTTCCAACAATGCCGACCCGATGGATGATGATGTGGACGGCGGCCATGGCAGCCATGTCGCCGGCATCGTTGGTGCCGTCGGGAACAATGCAAATGGAATCAGCGGCATCAACTGGAACATCAAGTTGATGCCGCTCAAAGTGTTGAGCGATGAAGGCTCGGGCGATCTCGCGAGCGTTATCGCCGGCATCGACTACGCTATCGCCATGGGCGCAAAGGTGATCAACGCGTCATATGCGTTCGATTGCGGCGTAGCGCCTTCGATCAGCGAGCGCGACGCGTACGACCGCGCGCGAGCGCAGGGAATTCTGGTTACGTTGGCGGCCGGTAACGACCGCTGCGACAACGACGTGACGCCTTCCTATCCCGCCAACCATGCACTCAACAACATGCTTTCGGTCGGCGCCTCGGATCAGTTCGACACACTCGCGGTATTCAGCCGCATTCCGTTCAATGTCACGGCTTCCAACTTCGGCGCGCAGACTGTGCATCTGTTCGCACCGGGAAAAAACATCTACGGCACCTTGCGTAACGACCGTTACGGATTCCAGAGCGGCACCTCGATGGCTTCGCCCCATGTTGCTGGCGCGGCGGCCTTGCTGAAGTCTTATCGCCCGGCGCTGGATATGTTTCAGGTGCGCGAGATTCTGCTCAAGACCAGCCAGCCGAAAACCGCACTGGCTGACTTGGCGGTCACTTCGGGGCGGCTCGATGTGGGCGCGGCGATCGACTTTGACCTGACCACCAGCACGCCGATGCACCCATCGCATCTGGTTGCCGAGAAAGTCAACGACAGCCAGATCGAAGTGACCTGGCTCGACGACTCGACCATCGAGACCGGCTGGAAGCTGGAATACCGCAATCATCCCGCCGCAAGTTTCACCACCCGCGCCTCGCTGGCTGCCGGATCGAGTGAATATCTGGATGTCGCCGTGCAGGCGGGTGAGGGCACCTACAACGGCTATCGAGTCCGCGCCTTCAACGGCGTCGGAGATTCCCTACCGACCGCGGAGGTCAAGCTCATCACCCCGCCACTGGCCCCTGATAATCTGCGAGCATCGGGTCAAGGCGGCACACTCAGTCTGACCTGGATCGATCGTTCCGGGCGAGAAACCGGCTATCGCCTTGAACGTGGAGTGCAAAGCGGTCTGTTCAATGAAATCGCGAATCTGGCTGCCAATACCACCCGCTTCGAGGACAGTGGCCTGACGCTGGGTACGCAATATCGTTATCGTGTGCGTGCCGAAAGTGCAGCTGCCGGCTTCTCTGTTTACTCATCCGAACTGTTGATCACGCCGCAAGCCGCCAGTGAGGGCGGTGGCGGTGGTGGCGGTTGTTTCATCGCAACCGCTGCATATGGCAGCGCGCTGCATCCAAAGGTCAATACATTGCGCCAACTGCGCGACCGATATTTGTTGCCGAACAGCATTGGGCGGGCATTCGTTGATGTCTACTATCGCGCCAGCCCGCCGCTGGCAGATTTCATTTCTCGGCATGAATGGCTCAGAGCCGGCGTGCGAACCCTGCTCTGGCCGCTGGTCTGGCTGGCTGAAGCGATTGTTCCGGAAGCCCGGGCCGGCGCCTTCTTGCGTCCGGCTGAAACAACGCCGGCTGAGGCTGAACGGGTGGATGCACGGTTGGATGTCATTGCCGCTGAAATCGCGAATGAGCATGCAAAAGAGAAGGCTGCCGAGCGGCAATTGCTGGTCAAGTTCGCGCCGGCTGTTGGCACTCCCACTGCTCGCGCCGCTTTGCAGGCGGTGGGCGCTCTGCGCGTGGAAACGGTTTCTGCGCAGTTGTATCTTGCCGAGTTCGCCGATCAGGCCAAGCGCACGCAGGCGGCGCAGGCTCTGATGCAAGCGGGGCAAGTTGAATATGTCGAAGCCAACCGGGTTGTGAAGCGTCCGCTAACCCGGTGAAGCGAGCATCACCCCGCGGCTTGACCGTTTCAGTTCGAGTTGAAGTTCAATCGCCAGGATCCTTCGGGATTTGGCCGCCCCAACAAACCGAGCAATGGTTTAAACACCGCGCCAGCCTCGCCTTGTGGCGGTGTCAGCTGCAAGCTGCCTTGCGCGTTTTTGCCCGGCAGGTATTCAGCGTTGCCGTTGAGCGCAAGTGGTCCTTGCAAGGTCGTTACCTCGATGCGGGCACGGCGTCCATCCGGATCGCTGTGCAACAGGGCGCGATAGTTACCCAACGGCGCGGCAACCATGCCGCTGCGTGCGTCGTTCCAGTCGATCTGCGCGGCGCCATGCAAGCGCTTGGCGGAAACAAACAGATCGGCGATATCGAGAACCAGGCTGCCTTGCGGTTGCAACAGGCTGAATGGACGTGAAACATAGCCGAGCAAGGCGGCGTCGACCTGGCCCCGAATCTGTTTCAAGGCATGCCCGTTGCGCCCAACCAGGACAATGCCGTTGAGCTGGTTGGAGGCTTGCGTCAGTTCAAACTGGATGCCGAGGCGACCGTTCAGTATCTCCGCCGGCAGCCAGCGCCAACTCAGGTGACCCAGTTCGATCCGATCACCCTCGACTTGCCAATTTACTTGTTCCACCTCGCCGCGCCAGGGCGTGCCGCTGGCCTGTCCCATTTGCAACGGAGAATTGGTCGGCAGACGCTCAATCAGCCAGGCTGCCGGCATCTGGACCAGCATGAACAGCAGGTAAAGCAGTAGTCCGGCCAGGATCAATACAAGGCGCAGTCGCGGCTGTGCCTGTGCTTGATTTGTTACTGGCACAGCGCTCAAGACGTTTCTCGCGCCAGGGTGGCTTTGATCCGCACCATGCCGGATTCGGGCATGGCTTCCACCTTGCATTCGGCCAGCGATATGCCTTGCACGCCGAGTTCGCCCAGCCAGCGCAGCCAGGCATCAAACGCGACGTTTTCCAGATTCACCTCCAGGCGGTCATTGCCGCGGGCGCTCAAGCCCCGCTCCAGGTCCGGCAAGCCGAAAAGAGCGGCTGACTGCCGCGCTACCACTTCCAGGCTGTTGCCGCCGCGCACCGGCATTTGCGATTGCAAACGTTTTATTTCTTCGGCATCGGCACGCAATTGCGCCACCTCGACGCGCAGTTGTTGCACCCGCGTCGCCAATCGCGCACGTTCTTCCGTGACGGGTTGCCAGATATAGAGATAAAGCCCGACCGGCAGCAGGACCACGAGGCCGAACACGATCAAGCCACGCTCGCGAGCCGCGATCCCATCCCAGAACAATTGAAAACGCACGGGCAAGCTCATTGCGGACTCCGTTCGATGCTGACTGATTGATTGCCTGGCTCGCCGGCGGTGGCCATTTTGTAGCCTTGGCTGATCAGCGCGGCGCGCAAGCCATCCAGGTCAACGCTGCGCGGTTGCTGCAAGGTCAAGCGGCCGCTTGCGTAGGTGAGTCCATTGACGCCGCTGACCTGACCAGCGACGGCGCCGGCCGCATGCAGGAAGTCACCGGTTGCGGCGTAACCGCGGGCGCGTCGCATGTCGGCAAGTTGCCGTTGCATTTGCAGCGATGGGTCGACGATGGCGCGAGTTTGCGGGAAGGCTTCCTGGAAGACCTGTCGCATCTCGCTGCGCAATTGGCGATTCTCATAAGATAACCGCGCCCAATCGGCCAGCGTACCGATTACATGCACCCCGAGCGCGGCGACCAGCAGACCGGCAGCGAGACGATACTTGCCGAGTTGCTGACTGCCGGCCAGATCGATGAACCAGCCGCGACTGCCGCGTCGACGCGATGCGTAGGGGCCTTGCAGCAAATTGAGCGTCGGCGGCAGCGGGTCTGCATGCAGGCTTTGCAACAACACTGGAATTTCCAGGCTGCGGCTCCAGGCAGTGGCATCCACCGCCAGGTCGGATTCGAGCGCAATGGCCGTTGGCGCGGTTCCCGTTCGCCGCGCTTCGGCCAACGCCAATTGCAACGCCAGCGGCGGAGTCGCAGCATCGCCGTCATCAAGCGCGAAACCGGCACAGGCGCCGCTGCGGACAAAACCGCCCTGACCAAGCCAGCGTGCGCACCATTGCTCTTGCGCTGCCTCGCCCAACCAGAGCAGGGTTTCCGGGGTGGCGCCGAACAGTTCGATGCCATGTCGCCGGCATAACGCCAGAACCTGCTCCAGCCAGGCGATCTCGATCACTGCGACCGGGTGGTCATCCCCGGCCAACGACTTGCCCAGCACGACATGCGACTGCGCTGGGTCGAGCATCAGTTGGTCTTCCAGCGCGTTGCCGAGGGCGCCATTCAGTTGGCGCAGCGCACGCCGAGAAAGCGTGAGTCGACTCAGCAATACCCGGCTGGCGGGCAAAGCCAGCCAGATTTCATCCGCTTTCGGTAAATCCGCAGCGCTCGCTGCAACGCCGTGATTTGCCTGCGCGCTTGGCAGGCCGGGAGCGGACAGGCGCCATGCGATCGCGGCCAGATTTTCTGGCAGGGGGTCTGGCAGGGTAATGAAAAGGCGGGTCACGAAAGGTCTCGCTGAATCGGGGGGATGGGTTTTATCGCTGTTGCAGCCAAAGCAGCAGCGGCCAATTCTGCCCTTGCCGTTGGTAAAGCGCCAAATATCGCTGCCGCACGCGACCGAACTCGACGCTGAGATCGACCTGAAAATAGTCGCTCGCCACGCTGAGCAGGTTTTCCTGCAATCCAAGCGCCTGCGCAACGCTCAACTTGCCGCGAAATTCGGCCAGAGTCTGGCTGCCTTCGCCGCGTTCGGCCACCCATTTGCGGGCATCTTCCAGGTTGAGGCCGGGAATCACCGCACTGATGACCTCGGCGCTGGCGGTGTTGATGTTGACCGGGGTCGGATTCGGCAACGCGCTGACCCAGGCCGCCAGTTTGTCGATTGCGGCCTGATCGAAGCCCCGCACCAGGCGCAACTCGGCGACATCGATCAAAGCCCGGTTGGCTGGAAAATAGGGTTCAGGCAGTGCCAGGTAATAACTGCTTTCGGCGCCATTGTCGGCATAAGGCAGGCTGTCGGCGTCGAGCCAGTCGACCAGCGCATCGACCATGGTATTCGCTGTCTCGATGGGGAATTCGAGCGTACTCAGCAGGCGTTGAAAGGCGGCGACATCGGTCAGGCTGACCTGGCCATTGCGCACCAGATTATTCAGGTTGAAACGCGCCTGGCTGTCACTCATGCCGCCTGTGACGCTGCCGCGTTCAACCGGCAACTCGACATGTTGCGCCCAGGCTTCTGCAAGATGGTCGGCCTGATTCTTGCGCCGGTCTTCAACCAGAATCACGCCAGCCCAATCGACTCCGGCGCGCGCCACCGCCGCTGCTTGAGAAGCATCGCGCAGGTTTTCCACCTGGCGTGTCCAGACCTGCTGCCGCCAGGCGACGAAACTCGCCACCGTGGTAGCCAGGGCCACGATCAGGATTACCGTGATCAGTGCAATGCCGCACTGCCGACTCGGGTTGGCGTGATGATTAATAAGCATACCAACGGGTGAGTACTTCGCCCGCCTCCAGTTGCAGACGCACTTTCACCGCCGTCGGCGCGCCCGTCTCGGCATTGGCCGGCCAGCGCGGGTTCCATAAGCCGGCCTGGTCGCGATAGGAAAACTCCAGCGCGGCAACCCGCTCCAGCAAAACGGCGATATCCGGTTGCGCCCGCTGGGCGCTGTCCAGCGCCGGCCAGCGCAGCCATTCCACCTTGCCCTCGCGCAGCCGATAGGCGATTCGCTCGGGTGGGGTGGCACCGGCATCGGCGGCACCGAGACGGGTCAATTCAAGTTGCGCCGCATACTCGCTGCTGACGTTCGGTTCCCCGAGAAATGCGGCTTGCGGCGCGCTGCCGCGCAGGCGTGCCGGACGCTCGACGTAGGCGGACAGGTCACGCTCCAGTCGCACCCAGAATAGCGCCACCGAGCGCCACTGGCGGTTCTCGTCATCCAGCCGTGCGCGTGCCTTGAGCACGGCATCGAGGCCGGAATAAGCGGCCATGCCGAGCAGTGCGAAGATGGTCACCGCGACCAGCACTTCGAGCAGGGTGAAGCCGCGCGCCTGGTTCATCGATTCACCAGATAACCCACCAGTACGGCCAACGCATGCTCGCTCTCGGCCGCTGCCGTAACCCGGATTTCGACTCGCTCGACATAGGGATTGGGCGTGTTGCTGATATCGCTGTGCCAGTGAAACACGATGCCGGCCTGGATTTCTTCGCCGCGCGTCTCACCGGTGGGCGGCAACACCCGCAGGGCGCGCAATTCGGCCAGGCGGTTATCCGCCACCCAACTCGCCAGCAGGCGTTGCTTGAGTTCGAACGCGTTATCCAGTGAGCCGGAGACGGCGCGCTGCACGGCGGCCAGCGCAATCGCCAGGATGGCCAGCGCGACCAGCATTTCGATCAGTGTGAAGCCGCCGCAAGCACGCTTGCGTTGAATAACGGGGTTCATTCCTCGTCAACCTTATCGGTATCGTCTTCCACCCGCAGATTGCCGATCGCATCGGACACCACCTGGACGCGCAGATCGTTCAGCGCCAGCAGCACGGAAAACGGCGGATGCACGCCGGAGGGCGAAAAAACGATTCGCTCCGGCTGTGTCTTGGAGCGTGACAAGATGCGCTGCCGAATGCGCACTTCGGCGATCTGGATCTCGGTCTGCATTTTGCGGGCGCTGAACAACTCGTCGCCCGGGCGAAGCCGCCAGCGAATCTCCGACGTCAACCCCGGCGTTTGCGGCACGGTTTTTTCGCTCGCTGCGACCTCATCACGTTCCCAGAAGATGTAGCCGTCAGCGCTGAACGACACCGCCAGTGGCGCACCGCTGGTCACCGATTCATCCGCCAGCGCGGTGAGCAATGCCGCCAGCCGTTCACCTTCATTGCGCAGTCGCCGCGCATCGTCGGAAAACAGATTGAGCTGAATCGAGGCCACGATGACGCCAATCACGACCATGACCACCAGCAGTTCGATCAGCGTGAAACCTGCCAGCGCGGGATTCGGCGAATGCGCCCTTGAGCGGAGATCAGAGATTCCAGGAGCCGACATCCGCGCCTTCTGCCTCGCCGCCGGATTCGCGGTCGGAACCAAAAGAGAACACGTCGATTTCGCCATGTACGCCAGGATTCAGGAGCTGGTACGGTGAACCCCAAGGATCTTTCGGCAGACGGTCGAGATAGCCGCCGCCCTTCCAGTTTGGCGGAAGCGGTTCCGTCGTCGGCTTGTTGACCAGCGCATCCAGACCTTGCTCTGTGCTGGGATAGCGGAAGTTATCCAATCGATACAGTTTCAAAGCCTGAAGCAGCGAAGCAATATCCTGCTTGGCCGCGACCTGACGTGCTTCGTCCGGACGACTCATGACCTTCGGCACGACCAAGGCGGCGAGGACGCCAAGAATCACCACGACAATCATGATTTCCAGCAAGGTAAAGCCGCTGGTGCGGGAGATGTTGTTTCGCATCTGCATGTTTTCCAGGAAGGTTGGGTGGGAAGAAAGAATGCAAGCCGGATTCTATCGCGGCAGGGTTGCACTATTGATTGATCCTGAAACCAACCTGGTCTGGCTTGCTTTTGTGTGCCTCTGCTTCTGCGTTTCTTGGCGCTCCCGAAAACCAGTGCTGGTGTCCTTCGCGGGTGATCCGTTGCCGGCCCTTTTGTGTCGCCGGCAACTGCGGGCGTGGCAAGCCCTCAAGCCCTTGCCGGCATCATGCAGAACAGATCATCTTTTGCCGCTTCGCCCAGGCGCTCGTAGATTGCCGCGATGGCCTGATCTTCGGTGGCGAAGATGTTGTCCTGGCTGATCAGGTCAAACAGTCCGGTGGCGCGCATGACGTCGAGAATCTGCTTCTTCAGGCCGGAGAACACGATCTCCATGCCGCCCTCGCGCAAGCGTTCGACCAGGTGATGCACCACTTCTTCACCAGAGGCATCGAGCTGGTTGATCGCGTCGCCCACCACCAGCAGATATTTGGCGTCGGGTTTGGCGGCAATCAGCTCAAGCACGTTGTCCTCGAAGTGCGACACATTGGCGAAGTACAGCGAGCCGTCGAAGCGCATCGCGATGATGTGCGGGCTGGTCGGCAGCGTCGGGTTGACCTTGATGTCGCGCAGCGTGCCGTCCGGGAAGCGTCCGAGCTGGGCGACGCGCGGTTTCATCGTGCGATACAGGTAGAGCACGATGGCCAGACCGGCGCCGATCAGGATGCCCTTGTCGAGATGCGGCGCGGCGACCAGCGTGATGACGAAGGTGGTCAGCGCGACGATGCCGTCGAACTTGCTGGCCTGCCAGGTGTGCTTCAGTGCCTTCGGCGTGATCAGGCTGGTCACCGCCAGCAGGATGATCACCGCCAGCGTGGCCTTGGGCAGCGTGTAGAGGAAATCGGTCAGGAACAGCAGGGTCACTGCGACGAACAGGCCGTTGAACACCATCGCGAAGCCGGTCTTGGCGCCGGCTTGCAGGTTGATCGCCGAGCCGGTGAACGAACCGCATGCCGGATACGCCTGGAAGAAGCTGCCGCCGATGTTGGCCAGGCCCTGGCCGATCAGTTCCTGGTTGGGGTCGAGGCGTTGCTTGGTTTGAGCGGCGAGCGCTTTCGCCATCGAGATCGATTCCATGAAGGCGACCAGGGCGATGATGAATGCGGCTGACAGCAGCGAAAGGATGGCGTCGAGCGACAACGGCGGCAGGCGGAAACTGGGCAGACCAGATGGAATCGCGCCGACAACATCGCCGCCGCCAACCAGCTTGACTTCGCCTTTCTCGATTTTCTTGATGTGCCAATGGCGGCCATCGGTCTCGACGCCGGCAGGAATCTGGCCGGCGACATACAAGATGGCAGTGGCGCTTTCATCCGCCTTGGCGCGCTCGAACTGGAGCTTGCGGATATCGCGCATGCGTTCCTTGTTCGCCGCGGTGAGGGCGGCGATATCCAGTTTCACCAATTCAATTCTGTAATCCAGATCGGCGGCAACGCGGGCGTCATGCGCTTTCATTGCCTGGCGGTTCTGGCTGGAAAGGGCGGTTACTTGCGCGCTCTTGTCCAGAATCTGTTGGTCGGCGCTGGCATAGGCGCTGACGATGGCTTTCGCGGTGGGGTCGGCGATGTGATCGGGCGTGCCTTTGGTCTTGTGCTCAAAGTTGACCAGTGCACTCACGATGATGGTGACCACCACGGCGATCAGCACGGAAAGCTTGGACAAGGCGGGGATTTTCTTCAGTCCCAGCATCAGCGCCAGGGCGAAGACGGACATCGCCAATGTGGGCAGGTGCGTTTGCGGCAGGTAGCCGAACATTTCCCAGATGTCATACAGGAAGGAATCGCTGCGTCCCTTCGGAATGCCCAGCAACATGTCGAGTTGCGACAGAAAGATGATCACCGCCGCTGCATTCATGAAGCCGAGGATGACCGGATGCGAGACGAAATTCACGATGGTGCCGAGTTTCACCGCGCCGAGGGTGAACTGGATGATGCCCACCATCAGCGACAGAAGCAGGGCGAGGCCGATGAACTCTTCCGAGAACGGCATCGCCAGCGGCGTGATGGCGGCGGCGGTCATCAGCGAGACGATGGCCACCGGGCCGGTCGAGAGTTGACGGGAAGAACCCCAAAGCGCGCCGAGAATGGCGGGAATGAACGCTACATAGAGTCCGAAATACACCGGCAAGCCGGACAATTGGGCATACGCCATGGCTTTCGGCACCAGCACCAACGCACCCGTGATGCCGGCGATCAGGTCGCCGCGCAAGATGATCGAATTGACTGGAAACCAGGCGAGGAAAGGAAAAAACCGAAGGAGTTGCGGGTTGTTCATGGTGCGAGCGCCTGAGTGAATTCGTTGCCGAGTGTTGTGATATGCAACACATGAATGTAAAGCTGCAACAGTTTAGCAAAAGCTCATACAGCCGCCCAATCCAATCCTGATGCCGTTATTCCTGGCGGAACTCGCCCGCATTACGCCGCTGACGCTGGATCAGGCAGGCTGCTCGGAAAGCGTGACGCAGGCGAATCACGAACGGGTGAAGAGCTGAAAACGCATTCGCAACGGTTTCCGAGGCTTCGCAATGTCGGCTGGCTGGAGATAGGAAAACCTGAGGAAAACATGAGGAAAACCTCAGGAGAACATCTGAAAAAATCGGGGAAAATCCGGTATTCCGCTTTGTTGGGTCAGAACCCGTTGATGTGGTTGGCGCTGATCTTGCCGTTCACCGGCGCGTTATTGGCGCGCAATATCAAGGCGAGAAGTCTCCTGTCTTGCGTTTGAAATCGGGAGAAGTAATACGGCAAGGTGCGCATGGCGCACCTTACTTGATTGCGTAGGGTGCGCCATGCGCACCTTGCCGAATCACTGTTCAGGTGAAATCAAAGCTGCAAGGTCGCATCTTCGATCAGCACCTTGTAGACATAGCCGGCGCCGAAATCCTTGTCGGTTCTAACGATGCCTTTCACCGTCACCACATCCGACACCTTTGCGGTTTGCGAGGTGGTCACCAGAATGTCGTTGCTGCTGTCGGCATCGGAACCGGTGCCATCGCGCAGATGCAGCCAGTTTTTGCCCATGATGCCGGCGTTGTACTTCACCACCTTGGCGCGCAACAGCACTGGCTTGTCTTTCAGCGCGCCGACCTTGGCGTGGATTTCAGCCACCGTCCGGGCATTCGCGCCGCTGGCCTTGGCCACCTGCACCACCTGATTTTGCGGTGCGCTGGCGACGCCTTTGTGCGCGGTCTTCATGTCCATGCCGGCGCCTGATGCGGCGGCGTTGCTGCTCGCCAGATTGCCGAAGATGATTTTCTTGAACGTTCTCTGCATGGCTTTGCTCTCGAAGTCATGCATCAGCATGGCCTTCTCGATCGTCACCTCGGCGCCAGGATTCACCCGCGCCCGATTGACCGCAGCCCAGGTATCCCCGTCTTTGGTTTTCAGTCGGAGGTAGGTGTAGCTCTGCGCATCCCGAACTTCCAGCACGATGCCTTTGACGGTAAGGGAATCTGAAGTCGCTGCGGCCGACGCGGGCGCGGCAGAAATCAGAGCGGAACAAGCAAGCAGGCAAGTCGCGAGAAGGGAAAGCATGAAATGGGCACGCATGGTTTGAGAACTCCTATGGGTTGGAAAACGAAGCGTAACAGGAAGGCGAAAAACGCTGCAGCGGTGCCTGATTCAGTTGCTTGAATCAGGCAACTGAGTCAGGCAACTGAGTCAGCCCCGATCCTCGCCATACTTCTTCAATTTTCGCCACAGCGAAACCCGATCAATTCCCAGCATCTGCGCAGCCAGGGTCTGGTTGCCGTGGGCTTCTTCCAACACCCAGAGGATGTAGTCACGTTCCTGTTCTTCCAGCGGAATGACCTTGCCGTCGCGACGGCGGAAGGCGCGGATGCTGAGATCGCGCAGGTCGTCGGGCAGGTGGGCGGCTTCCAGGCTGTCACCCAGGCAGAGCGCGACGCCGCGTTCAATGATGTTTTCCAGTTCGCGCACGTTGCCGGGGAAGTCATAAGCTTTCAGCAGCGCCAGGGCTTCTTCCGAAATGCCGCGTACCGGCTTGCCCATCACCGGCGCGGCGCGGTCGAGGAAATGCTGCGCCAGCAACGGGATGTCTTCGCGCCGTTGCGACAACGGCGGGATGTGCAGGTTGACGACGTTGAGGCGGAAGTAGAGGTCTTGCCGGAAACGGCCATCGGCCACCCAGTCTTTCATGTTGCGGTTGCTGGCGGCGATAAAACGGATATCGATTTTCAGTGGTTTGGTGCCACCCACCGGCAGCATTTCCTTTTCCTGGATGACACGCAGCAGTTTGACCTGCATGGCCAGGGTCATCTCGGTGACTTCGTCGAGAAACAGGGTGCCGCCGTGGGCGGCGGCAAGCAGGCCGGTCTTGCCGACGGCGCCGGTAAAAGCCCCCTTTTCGTGGCCGAACAATTCGTTGGCCAGCAGTTCTTCGTTGAAGGCGCCGCAGTTCACCGCCAGAAACGGCCCGCCATCGTTGCCGACGCCGCGACCGCTGTGTTCATGCAAGGTGCGCGCGAAAAGCTCCTTGCCGGTGCCGGATTCGCCGGTGATCAACACGTTGCAGCCGGTGGGGGCGATCTGGCGCGCCATGTCGAGCAGTTTCTGCATGCCGCCGTCACGGCTGATGACGCGCGTGCGGCCTGCAAAGGCGTCAAGCTGAGCCCGCAGCGCGCGGTTTTCGCGTTTCAGGCGGATTTTTTCCAGCGCTTCGGCCACGGTCTGACGCACTTCATCCAGTCGGAACGGCTTGGCGATGTAGTGGAATGCGCCTTCCTTCATCGCTTCCACTGCGGTTTCCAGCGTGGCGAATCCGGTGATCATGATGACTTCGGTGTCGGGGTGCTGCGACTTGCAGCGGCGCAGCAGTTGCATGCCATCGACCTTGTCCATCTTCAGGTCGGTCAGCAACAGGTCGAACGGTTGCGTGTCGAGCAGTTCGAGGGCATGGCTGCCGCTTTGCGTGGCAGTGATCTGGTAGCCCTCCTTGGTCAGGACATGTTCCAGGTTGCGCAGCGCGATGCGTTCGTCGTCAACAAGCAGGAGGCGGTTGGTCATAGGCTCAGTCATTTGAAGACGGTAGGGTGCGTCGCGCGCACCGGGGTGGGGTTGATGGTGCTCATGGCGCACCCTGCGCGCTTGGAAGCCGGATGCGGAATTCCGCGCCGCCTTCCGTGCGGTTGGTGACGCTGATGCAGCCGCCATGTTCTTCGATGATTTCGTGGCTGATGAACAAACCCAGGCCGCTGCCTTGTCCGACCGCCTTGGTGGTGAAGAAGGGGTCGAACACCTTTTGCAACAACTCGGGCGGAATGCCGGGGCCGCTGTCGGCCAGGGTCAAGTCGATGATTGCATGGCCGGGGCGACATTGACCGGCGGCAGCCACAAAGCCATCGTTTTTGCCAACGATGCCGGCACGGGCGGTAATCGACAGTTCGCCGTCGCTTTGCATGGCATCGTAAGCATTGATGATCAGGTTGAGCAGCACCTGCTGCAGGCGTGGACGGTCGCCCAACACGGTCAGATTGGCCGGGATATCAACGCGGACCTTGATGCCGGGCTGGTGTTTCGATTTGAGAAAACGCAGGGTCTCTTCCACCAGATCGGAAACCTGCACCGGCGCGGGTTTGAATTCCTGGTCGCCAGCGTAGTCGAGCAAAGCGCGCACGATGCGGCGAGCGCGCAGGGTTTCGCTGTCGATGTCTTCGATGAGTTGACGGTGGAAGAGGGTCGCCTGATCGACCGTTGTTCCCTCTCCCCGACCCTCCTCGGAGGGGGGAGGGGGCAAATCCTCTTTCAATATCTGCGCCGACGATGAAATGTTCGACAGCGGGTTGTTCAGCTCATGCGCCACGCCGGACAGCAGGGTGCCGAGCGAAGCCAGCTTTTCGGCGCGCACCAGGGTGTGCTGGCGGCGTTCGAGTTCGTCGAGGACATGGTTGAAGGCTTCGGCGAGCGAGACGAATTCGCGCTCCGGGCTGTCCAGCGCCAGTCGCGTTAGCTGGCCGCTGGCGACGGCTTCCATGCGGGTTTCCATGGCCTGCAGCGGACGCGTGACCTGGCGCGCCAACAGGATGCCGGTGAGCACCAGCAGCACGGCAACCACCATCAACGAGACCAGCAGGTTGCGTTGATGCACGTTCAGGGCGGCATTCAGTGACTGGCGTTCCAGCATCGCCAGGCGCTCGCCCATCGTCACCACCCGATTTCCGAGTGCGCGCGCGGCGGCGGCCAGTGCTTCGTCGGCGGGGGCTTCGGCATAGGCCGCCATGGCTGATGTATAGCGCGCCAGATCCCTCTCCAGCGCCGACGCGGCACGGGTTCCGGCCAGCGCGTCGATGGTGTCGGCATCGCGCTGCAACAGTTCACCGGCGCGGGCGGCAAAGCGCGCGTGTTCGGCAAGATCGCTGGCTTGATGGTAGAGAAAGTGATTTTTCTCGAAGCGACGCATTTCCAGCGTCGCATCGGCCAGTTCACCGACTTTGCTGCCTTCGCGGGCTTTATCCGCGATGCGATCAAGCTCGATCAGCGCTACCGCCGACAGGCCGATAATCAGAATGGCGAGGGCGAGATAGACGAAAACAATTTTGGCTTGCAGGGATCGCATGGGGGTGAAGTGTAACAGTGGTGTTGCAAAGTGAAATGCATGGGCGCGCCTTGGTGTGTAATAACCTCGTTACTTCAATGGGTTGGGAATGACAAGCAGTTGGCACGCTTGCTGCTTTAGGCAACAGGTCTTGATCAAACCGCTGTCGCCATGCGTGCCATGCCACACCAAACCTACCTTGCCGAACGTCTTCAATCTGCCAAGGGATTGGGTTGGGATTTTGAAACCGACGGCGTCGTCAAGGCCGCCGATATTTGGGGCAATGCGTCGAACTGGTGTGCCGCGCGTTGGGCAGATTTTGAGTTGCTGCTTCGCTTCGGCTTGAGCCACCTGCTGCATCGGTTTCGCTGCATCCGTTGATTCCATCCGAATAAAATCAAACTGAAATGAAACGCCGCATCGTCGTCGCCCTGCGCCCGGTCTCACCGGTGGAGCGCCTGCTGAAAGTGGGCGCATCGCTGTGCCGTCGCATGCAGGCGGAACTCGAAGTGCTGGCCGATCCGACGCGTCCGGATTGGGCCGAGATCGAAGCGCGTCTGGCCGCGTTGGAACAAGACGGCGTCGATTGTCGGCTGACGCCGGCGCCGGGGCTGAGTGCGAAACATGTGGTCGAGCACGCGCGGCGGCACGAATGCGTTACCTCCGTCGTCGTCGGTCGCCCTGCCGCCTGGGCTGGCGAAGGTCATGTCGACCCCTGGAGCAAACTGGAATGTCCGCTGGTGGCGGCCTCCGATTCCCCTGATTTACCTGAAGAAAAGTAGTCAAGTCATGCAAAAACTCGCACGTTTCCTTCCCTTTCTGCGTTGGTTCCCGATGGGCGGCGAAGCCATCAGGGCCGACTTCATGGCTGGCATCACTGTCGCGCTGGTGTTGATTCCGCAGTCGATGGCGTATGCGCAGTTGGCCGGCCTGCCGGCGTATTACGGTTTGTACGCGGCGTTTTTGCCGGTCGCAGTGGCGGCGTTGTGGGGTTCGTCGAACCAGTTGGGCACCGGCCCGGTGGCGGTGGTTTCGTTGTTGACCGCGTCCAGTCTGGCGACGCTGGCGGCACCCGGTTCCGAGGCCTTCGTCGCGCTGGCGATCATGCTGGCGCTGTTGGTCGGCATCATTCAATTGGCATTGGGCGTGTTCAAGCTGGGCGTCATCGTCAACTTCCTGTCGCATCCGGTGATTGTCGGTTTCACCAATGCGGCGGCGATCATCATCGCGTTGTCGCAGGTGTCGAAGCTGTTCGGCGTGCCGATGGGGCGCAGCGAACATTTCATCAACGACATCGTCGGTGTCTTCAAGCAGATCGGCGACACCCATCTGCCTACCCTGGCAATGGGCGTGGCGGCCATCGCGATCATGTATGGCATCAAGAAATTCAAGCCCAAGCTTCCCGGCGTGCTGATCGCGGTGGTGCTGACCACGGTGATTTCGTATGCCATCGACTTCGAGAAGAAGGTGACGTTGCCAATCGATGAAGTGGCCAATCCGCAGATTGCCTCGATGCTGCTGGAGTATGAGGAAGCGGAAAAGGAGCTGGCGACGGTGAGTCAGAATGCGCTGGAGAACGAGGCGGAAGCCAAGCAACTGGAACGCCAGACGCCGCGTAATGAGCCGTTTATTCTGGCGCTGCATTACCAGTCCGACCTGCTCCGTTCCCAGGCCAAGGCGCTGGAAGAAAGCAATGGCAATCGCCTGAAGGAATTGCGCAAACTGAGATTCGAGCGCGAAGTTCTGGCGGATGGAAAGCTCGGCGCTTTGCATGCCAAAGGCAATGCGCCCGCCGGTGTGAAGACCGATGGCGAGACCTGGAAGATTGCCAAGATCGCCAAGGGCGAAGTCAAGCTGGCCGGTGGTGGCGAAGTGGTGGGCAGCATTCCGGAAGGCGCGCCGAGCCTGGCCATGCCGCATTTCGATATGGAGAAGCTGGCTTCGCTGCTGTCCGCCGCGCTGGTGATTTCACTGGTCGGCTTCATGGAGGCGATCTCCATCGCCAAGGCGATCGCCGCCAAAACCAAGCAGCGTCTCGACCCGAATCAGGAATTGATCGGCCAGGGTCTGGCCAATATCGTCGGCTCCTTCTCGCAATCGTTTCCGGTATCGGGTTCGTTTTCGCGCTCGGCGGTGAACCAGGACTCCGGCGCCAAGACCGGCATGAGTTCGGTCTACACCGCGGTGTTCGTGCTGATCACCTTGCTGTTCCTGACGCCGCTGCTGTACCACCTGCCGCAGGCGGTGCTGGCGGCGATCATCATCATGGCGGTGATCGGTCTGGTGAACGTGCAAGCGGTGAAGCACGCCTGGCAGGCCAACAAGCATGACGGCGCGGCCTCCATCGTCACTTTCTTCGCCACCATGGCGTTCGCGCCGCACCTGGACAACGGCATCATGGTCGGCGCCGGTCTGGCGTTGATTCTGTTCCTGATGCGCACGATGAAGCCGCGGGTGGCGCAACTCGGCCGTTTCAAGGATGGCACGCTGCGCGACATCAAGGTCAATCCCGACATTCCGATCAGTGAGCATGTGGTGGCGATGCGTTTCGATGGCCAGCTCTACTTTGCCAACGTGTCCTACTTTGAGGACACCGTCCTGTCGGCGCTGGCGGATCATCCGAAAGCGCGTTATTTCCTGGTCGTCGGCGATGGCATCAACCAGCTCGACGCGTCCGGCGAGGAAGTCATTCATCACTTGGTGACGCGCCTGCAGGATGCCGGTATCACGCTGGTGTTCTCCGGCCTTAAAAAGCAGGTGCTCGACGTGATGCGCGCCACCGGCCTGTTCGAGGCGATCACCCAGAGCAATATTTTCGCCACCGAAGACCAGGCCATCGCGGCAATCTACGAACGCCTGGGCGATACTGCGAAAGACGACTTATTTTGTGCCTTGAAGCCGGCCTCCACCTGAACGGACATGCCATCCCAGCGCGTTCGCCCGAGCCCGTTGATGACCTTCACTATCCACTACAAATCAACTCATCGTGCTGAGAACGCTCCTCCTTCTGCCGTTGTTCGGCGCCCTGCTGCTCGTCTTGCTACCCGGAAGGTCCGGGCTGCTGATCCGTCGCGTTGCGATCGGGGTGGCCGCCGTCACCCTCGGTTGGTCACTTTGGCTGGCGAGCGTGTTCGACCCCAGCGTCGCCGGGGTGCAGATTTTTGAGAGCCATGTCTGGAACCCACGTCTGGGCAGCGACTTCTCGCTGGGTGTTGATGGCATCTCGTTGCCAATGGTCTGGTTGGCGACCCTGCTGGCGTTCATCGCGGTGCTCGCCTCGTCCGGCATCAAGGACAAGCCGAAGGGTTATTACATCCTGATCCTGCTGCTGGAAGCGGCGATGCTGGGTGTGTTCATGGCGCGCGACTGGTCGTTGTTCTACGTCTTCTGGGAACTCACCCTGTTGCCGCTGTTCTTTCTGATCGACCGCTACGGCGGCAAGAACCGCAGTCGCGCGGCACTCAATTTTGTGCTCTACACCATGGGTGGCTCGGTGTTCATGCTGATCGCGCTGTTGATGTTGTATGACGCCGCGCCCGGCCATTCCTTCGACATGGCGTTGATCCGCGAAGGCGCCCATCTGCTGCCGGAAGCGACTCAGGTTGGCCTCTTCCTCGGCTTGCTGATCGGCTTCGGGGTCAAGATGCCGATCTTCCCGCTGCATGGCTGGCTGCCGCTGGCGCACGTCGAAGCGCCCAGCCCGGTATCGATCCTGCTGTCCGGTATTTTGTTGAAAATGGGTTCCTACGGCCTGATCCGGGCGGTCGATACGCTGCCGGCGGCGGCGGTGGCGTTGCAAGGCGTGCTGATGGCGCTGGCGCTGATCAGCATCGTCTATGGCGGCGTGCTGGCCTGGCGGCAAAGTGATCTGAAGGCGATGGTGGCGTATTCGTCGGTGTCGCACATGGGTGTCGTGCTGCTCGGCCTGGCCGCGCTCAATACCGCCGGTTTTACCGGCGCGGTGATGCAGATGGTGGCGCATGGTCTGGTCGCCGGCGCCTTGTTCCTGCTCATCGGCTTGCTTTACGAACGCACGCATACGCGTGAACTGGCCGATTACGCCTCGCTGGTAAAAGTGATGCCGCGCTTCGCCTTCTTTACCATCCTTGCGTTTATCGCGGCGGTCGGCATGCCCGGTACCGCCGGCTTTGTGGCGGAACTGCATGTGCTGATCGGCGGCTTTGAACGCTGGGGCGCCTGGGTGGTGTTGCTGTCGCTCACCGTGGTGATCAGCGCCGCCTATTCGGTGCGTACCATCGGACGCTTGTTTACCGGCCCGGTCTCGACCCACATGCAGCATCTACCCGACCTGACTCGCGGCGAATTCACCGCCGCCGCCGTGCTCACCAGCGGCTCCCTGATTTTCGGCTTTTATCCCGCCCCCTTGCTCGAACTGATCGCGGCAACGGTCCACCTGTATGCCGGCGGATTCACTTCATGAGCGCGCACCACGACAATCACGCCACCTGGCTGCATGACCTGCTGCATCGGCTGGAACAGGTGCTGCCGGCGCAAGCCCCGATCAAGGATTTCGTGCATCACAACACCCTGCACGGCTTCCAGCACCTGCACTTCCGCGATGCACTGGCGGCAGCGGAAGCAGCTACCGGCAACCACGGCTTCCAGTCGCCGGCAAGCTTCCGCGCCTACTTCCGCCAAGGCCGTATCGATCTGGCCGATCTCAACGCCGTCCTCGACGAAACCCCGGAACTGCGCGCGGATGACACACTGCCCGGCGACATCGCCCGACGCGATGTGCTGCTGGCCGCGTTGCGCTTCGATCTAACGCCGCTGCCAACCACGATATTGAACTGGCGGATCGGGGAAATGGCCGTGCTGGAGCGGTGCCAGGCGGATATTTCAAGCGACGCGAAAAGCCGTTTGCTGGCGAATCAGGACAGCGAGGGGGCGAGCCTGGCGGCGCTCTGGCAAGCCTGCAGCGAGGCACTGGCGCCACCGCAACAACCGCAACCAGGAAATGACACCGAGCCGCCAATACATGCTTCGGCGGAAGCCGCCGAACTTTGGCGCCGGCACCTGATCAAGCAGGCTGCCGAGCACGCGCTGAGCCTGTTGCTCAGCCAGTTCGGCCACACGCTGAGCTTGCGCGGCCTGTTGCTGCGCCTGACCGGACGCGACCTGATGCAGGATCTGCGCCCGTATCTGATTCGCCATCTGGCGGCGCATCTGGATCAGGGCATGGCGGCCTGGCATAACCCACAGCGTCCGCACGGCTTCTATGCCGCCTGGCTGGACAGCGCCCGGCGCGACCCGCATTTCCAATTCTGCGATCTGCCGGGCTGGGATCAGGTGCTCGATCGGCTGCCCGGTTTTGCGACGGACTCTGCTACTGAATGCATCACGCAGGAGCTGCATCTGATTGGCGTGCCGGACAGCCGGCGCGCCGATTATCTAGAACAACTGGCAAAAGAGCTGCCGGGCTGGTCCGGCATGTTCCTCTGGCGGCATGAACACCCCGGCTACGAGGGCGACTCTTCGCAACCGAGTACGCCGGTGGCGATGGCCGATTACCTCGCCGTGCGTCTGGTGCTGGAGCGCATCCATGCGCAACGTTTCGCCGGCCAGCATTTCAAATCCGAAGCCAGCCTGCATGGTCTGCGCGGCTACCTGCACCGGCATCCGGCGGAGTTCCTGGTCCGCTTGCATTTGTTTGCCGAACAAGCAGCCAACTGCGTGCCGGAATGGCTGCAGGAGCAAGGCCATCGTCTGGTGCGCGAAGCGACCAATCGCACGGCTGAAGAAGACGATGCCGACTGGTTGCCGGTGGCCTCCTTGCTGGCCGGCGAAGCCGGTGCGGCTGGACAGAACAGGCAGCAGTGGCCGCTTTTCCTGCTCTGCCAGCATCTTGGCCTGAACGCCGCCAGGTTGAGCGCCGGCGGCCCGGATCTGGCGCAGGCGCTGCTCGCGGCGGTTGCCGAACTGACCCCTGCGCGGATGGGTTGGGTCTGGCTGCAAGCTTACGAGCGCCACTATCGCCAACAGATACTCGGCGCACTCGCCGCCAATAGCGGCCGTGGCGCCTGGAAAACGCGACATGGTCGGCCCGCCGCGCAACTGGTGCTGTGCATGGATGACCGCGAGGAAGGTCTGCGCCGGCATCTGGAAGAAATCGCGCCCGAGCTGGAAACCCTGGGCGCGGCGGCCCACTTCAACGTGCCGCATGCCTGGCGCGGTCTCGACGACCCGCATGCGGTGGCGCTGTGTCCGGTGGTGCCCAGCGTGGTGGTGCCGGTGCATGAGGTGCGCGAACTGCCGCGCCCCGGAGACGCCGGCGAAGCCGTATATGCCAAGCATGTGCGTCGACGCAACCAGCGTCTGGCCTGGAAGGCGCGCCTGCATCAAGGCAGCCGACTGGGCTTGTGGTCGCCATTGTTGGTCAGCCTGGCCGCCGCCCCGGCGACGCTGGCTTTACTGGCCGGCAAAGCATTTGCGCCGGGCGCAATCGGCCGTCTGGTGCAGCGTTTGCGCACCGGCTTTGATCTGCCGGTCGCAACCCGCATCGCGATCAACGCAGCCGACGACAGCCCGGTCGGCACACCGGAGGCGCGCCGGCTTGGTTTCACTGATCTGGAGCAGGCCGACCGGGTGCAAACCCTGTTGCGCAATATCGGCCTGACCGACGGCTTCTCGACGCTGGTGGTGATCGTCGGCCATGCTTCGCACAGCCAGAACAATCCGCATGGCTCGGCCTACAACTGCGGCGCCTGCGCCGGCCGCTTTTCCGGCCCCAACGCACGCCTGGTATCGGCGATGGCAAATCGGCCCGAGGTGCGCGCCCTGCTGCGTCCACGCGGCATCGACATTCCCGAAGATAGCTGGTTCATGGGTTCGGAACATGACACCTGCGATGACATCGTCACTTGGTATGACGAAGTGATGGTGCCGCCAGCGCTGCGTCCAGCACTGACCAAACTGCAACAGGACGTCACCGCAGCTTGCCTGCTGCATGCCCAGGAACGCTGCCGCCGCTTCATGTCGGCGCCGCTGGACCTGACGCCGGAAGCGGCCTGGAAGCACGTCACCGGACGCGCCAACGACTGGTCGCAAGCGCGGCCTGAACTTGGCCATGCCACCAACGCCTGCGCCTTCTTCGGCCGCCGCTCGTTAAGCCGGGGGGCGTTCTTCGACCGTCGTTCATTCCTGATTTCCTACGACCCCAGCCAGGATCCGGACGGAGAAATTCTGGAACGACATCTGGTGATCAACGGTGCAGTCGGTGCCGGCATCAGCCTGGAGTACTACTTCTCCAGCGCCAACAACGAGCGCTACGGCTGCAGTACCAAGGTCATGCACAACGTCGTCGGCCTGCTTGGCGTCATGGAAGGCGCTGGGTCGGATCTGCGCACCGGCTTGCCGCGCCAGATGATCGAAGTGCATGAGGCGATGCGACTGCTGGTGGTGGTAGAGCACAGACTGGACGTGCTGACCGCGATTTACCAACGCCAACCGGCGGTGCAGGAACTGGTGAAAAACGCCTGGCTGCAACTGGTCGCCATCGATCCTGAAACGAATGAATTGCATCGATTCATCGTCGATGTCGGTTGGGTCAAATGGCAATTTGAAGGACCGGCGTTGCCGATGGTGCAACGCTCGGCTGAATGGTTCCGGGGTGAACGCGAGGCGTTGCCGCCGGTGCTGATTCAATCGACGGCGGAGGTCTCATGATGACGTTCGAATTGATTGCGCTGGTGCCGTTGCTGCCGTTGCTGGCGGCGTTGCTGATTGTCGCCTTGCATCTCGCCGGCCCGGCGCGGGGCGAGGCGGGCGAAACCTTGACCGCGCGCATCACCCTGGCCGCCAGTGGCGTCAGCTTGCTGTTGTTGCTCGGGTTGGCGCTGTTTGCGCTGTTCACCAGTGCGCCCGGCCAGGTGCGTCTGGGCAACTGGTTCAGCAGTGGCGATCTGAACCTGCCGTGGTCGTTCACGCTCGACGCGCTTTCGCTTGGTTTCGGTTCGCTGGTCGGTTTCATCGCGCTGGTGACGTTGAAATTCTCGGTCAACTATATGCACCGCGAGGCTGGCTTCCACCGCTTCTTTATCGGCATGAATCTGTTCGTCGGCGGCATGTTGTTGATCGTCCTCTCCGGCAACGTCGGCCTGACCTTCGTCGGCTGGGAACTGGCGGGTTTCAGCTCCTGGATGCTGATCGGCTACGCCTTCGAGCGCGATACCGCGACGCTCAACGCACAGCGTGCTTTTCTGTCCAACCGCATCGGTGATGCCGGCTTTCTGCTCGGCATCGCGCTGTCATTCCTCTGGCTGGGCAGTCTCGACTGGGCCGATATGACACAAACTGCGACGCGCTTGCCAACCTTGTACGTCGGCTTGATCGGGCTCGGCCTGGTCACCGCCGCGCTGGTGAAATCCGCACAAGTGCCGTTTTCGCCCTGGATCGCGCGCGCGCTGGAAGGTCCGACGCCCTCCTCCGCGATCTTTTATGGCGCGGTGATGGTGCATGCCGGGGTGTATCTGTTGATCCGGCTGGAGCCGATTCTGATCCTGACGCCGGGCCTGATGTCTTTGATTGCACTGCTCGGCCTGAGCACTGCGCTGTATGGCTGGATCGTCGGTTTTGTTCAGACCGATGTGAAATCCGGTCTGTTGTTCGCCAGCCTGACCCAGGTCGGTTTGATGTTCTTCGCCTGCGGCATGGGCTGGTTCGAACTCGCTGCCTGGCATATGGCGCTGCATACCACTTGGCGCGCCTGGCAGTTTCTCGCCGCGCCTTCCTACATGCATTTGCTGAACGCGCCGACGCCGCCGGCACCGGCATGGTTGACACGGTGCCCACGCCTGTACACCGCCGCACTGCAACGTTTCTGGCTGGAACCCATGGCGGACCGCCTGCTCACCCGACCGACGCAGGCGCTGGCGCGTGACATGCGGGCAATTGATGACAACGTGGTCAGCGGTCTGATCGGCATGCCGGAAGCGCAACGTGCCGCCGTCCTGCTCGACCTGCGCGACCGCAACGAAGCTGTAGTGAAAGGACGTGGCATGGCGGGGGAACTGCTGATGAAGCTGGCGGAACGTCTGAGTTATATCGAACAGCGTCTGGTTCTGCAGGGCGGTGGTGGCAAGTTGGGCAATGGCCTGCAACAACTGGGCAAATGGCTGACCTGGGTCGAAAGTCTGCTGCAACAGCCGCGCTATCTGCTGCTGATGATCATGGCGACATTGGTGGTGATTCTGTGATGAGCGAAATTTACTGGAACCAGCATGCTGCGTGGCCGATGCTGGCGACACTGCAACTATTGCCCCTGTTTGGCGCCGTTTTGCTGCTTAAACTTGGCGAATCGACCAAGGTAATCTGGCTCGGCTGCGTCATCGCCGGGCTGGAACTGGTGCTCGCCATCGAGCTGTACCTACAGTTCGATAGCAAAAACCCGGCGTATCAGTTTGCCGAACGGCTTGATCTGCTGGGGCCGCTGACTTATCACGTGGGTGCCGATGGGGTGACGGTTTTGTTCATCCTGCTCGCCGCGCTGATCGTGTTTCTGGTCATCCTTTATTGCATCGCGCGCGGCCTTGCCGAGACAGTGCGGCTGCTCGCCATTTTGCTGGCGATTGAAGGCTTGATGATGTCGCTACTGTGCACCTTCAACCTACTCTGGTTCGTTATTGCCTCGGGGTTTGAACTGGCGCTGGCCGGCTACCTGATCGGGAACTGGGCAACTTCGCCGGACAAGGGAATTGCGGTGGCGCGATTCTTCCAGTTTCAAACCATCGGCCTGGCCATGTTGTGGGCCGGGGTGCTGATTCTCGGCTGGTCGCATCACGATTTGACCGGTGCAGCCTGGACCTTCGACTTGCTCGACCTGGCCGAACATCCGATACCGGCAAACTACGCCGCCGTCTGTTTCTTCCTGTTGTTCTATGGCTTCGGCGTGCGTACGCCGGTGTTTCCGCTGCATGGCTGGCTGCCAACCGTGGCGCGACACGGCAACGTCGCAATTGCGCCGGCTTTGCTGCTTGGCGTGAAAATCGGCATCTACGGCATGGTTCGCTTCGTCCTGCCGTTGCTGCCGGAAGCCGTTGCCACCTGGGCGCCGTTCGTGGTCGGCTTTGCCGCCGCCGGCGTGTTTTATGCCGCTTTGCTGGCCATCCAGCAAATCAATCTACGCCACTTGATTGCGTATGCCGTGGTCAGCCACACCTCGCTGGTGATTCTCGGCCTGTTCTCGCTGGATCATGTCGGGTTACAAGGCGCGCTGCTGATGACCGCCAATTTTGGCCTTGCCGCAACCGCAATGATGTTGATGACCGGGCTGGTCTATCGCCGCACCTGGACGACCAATATGAACAAACTCGGCGGCCTGTTCGACCGCATTCCCATCATCGGCCTGACCTTTTTCATCGCCGGCCTGGCCATCGTCGGCATGCCCGGCACGCCTGGTTTCGACGCCGCACATCTGGCGCTGGAAGCCGCGATTCACCGTTTCGGCGCGCTGCCGGCGGTGGCGGCGGCATTGGGTAACGTGGCCGCCGCAGGCTTCCTGCTGTGGGCTTTTCAGCGCGCCTTTCTGGCACCGGCGCCAGCCGGGCGAGGTGGCGCGGTGGAACGCGCCAGCAGACTGGAATGGATCATCGCCAGCATTCTGGTCGCGGCCATGCTGACCGCCGGTTTTCATATGGAACCCTGGTTGAATCTGGTGGAAGCGCCAATGCAAGCATTGGCCGAGAGGTTCAGCCATGATTGACACCCTGACTTTGCTGCTGCTGATCTACCCGCTCGGCGCCTTGATGATCTGGCTGGCGCCTCGGGCGGTGCCTGCGCGCACGCTGGCGCTGGCAGTCAACCTGCTCGGTGTGTTGCTGGCTGGCTTGGTGCTGGTCAGTTTCGATGCCGATCAGGACGGCTTCCAGATGCTCTCTCGCGCCGCCTGGATCCCCAGCCTGAACATTGATTACGCAGTCGGCGTCGATGGCATTTCGGTGCTGTTTCTGCCGGCCACCGCGCTCCTCTTCCTAGGGGTCACGCTAGCTTCCTGGAACAGCGTGCAGCATGACGAAAACAAGCTGCCGCGCCTCTATCACAGCCTGCTGCTGTTGCAGGCCGGCGCCACGCTAGGCGTCTTCTGCGCGATCGACACCATGCTGTTCTTTCTGTTCTGGGAACTCTCGCTGGTGCCGTTTTACTTTCTGGTCAATCTCTGGGGCGTCGGGCCGCAACGCAACTACGCCGCGACCAAGTACACGCTGATCATGCTCGGCGGCGGCATACCCCTGCTGTTCGGTTTCATTCTGCTCGCCTTCAATCATGCCGAGTACAGCGGGGTGGGCTTGCCCGCCGGCCTGTCGTTCAATCTGGCGACCTTGCTTCAGACGCCGTTGCCGGATGATCTGGAGTGGATGGTATTCACGCTGCTGTTCCTCGGTTTTGCCGTCAAAACACCGATCTTTCCACTGCACACCTGGCTACCGCTATTGGCCAAGGAAGGTCCGGTTGCAGTGGTGGCGTTACTGACCAGCCTGAAGCTGGGCGCCTATGGCCTGATTCGTTTTACCGTGCCGCTGGCGCCGGATGCCGCACAGGAAATGCACTGGCTGCTCGCGGGACTCGGCGTCTTCGGCCTGTTGTTCGGCGCGGTGGCGGCACTGGCGCAAACCAATCTGCGCAGCATGCTGGCCTATGCCAGTTTGTCGCACGTCGGCCTGGTGTTGCTGGGTATCGCTTCATTCAATCTGCAAGGCGTGCAAGGCGCGGTGCTGCAACTGGTCAATTTCACGCTGGTCGCCGGCGGCCTCTACCTGCTCACTGCTTTCCTGCAACAGCGGCTCGGCTCGACCGATCTGCTCTCGCTCGGAGGCGCCGCGCGCAGCATGCCGCTGTTGGCCAGCTTGTTCCTGTTCTTCGGCCTGGCCAGCATCGGCATGCCCGGCACCAGCGGCTTTCCGGCAGAACTGCTGATTTTGGTGTCAGCGATTCAGACCCATACCGGCGCGGGTCTCGCGGCCTTGTTTGCGATGGTGATCGGCGCGGCCTATTTCCTCAACATCTATCGCCGCGCCTTCCTCGGCCCGGTGCTGAATGAGGCGGTTGCCGCCGCCGCTGACCTGCGCCCGCGCGAACTGGCCTTGTTGCTGGTGTTTGCAGCCCTGATTCTCGGTTTTGGCCTGTTTCCTGCGCCGCTGCTGGAAATCATCCGCCCGGCGGCGGAAGCCTGGGTGGCAAGGCTGAGTTAGCAAAGTAATCGGCCCGCAGTCGCCAATCGCACCCTACTGAATCAATGAGTTGAATTGTGCTTCTTCACAGCGCGCTGCCAATCGCCGTGCCTTGCAATCCACCAATGCGGTGCGCAGATGCATCTTGTTTGCCACCTGCGGCAAGATAACAGGCCCGTTTTTTGCAATCCCTCGTTTTTGCCGCTTCCCTGGCTTTCGTTGCCAGCCCGACCTTCGCTGTTGAAGAAACCCCCAACGCCATTCCTGGTGGCACGCTGGTGAATGAAGTTCAGGCCAAGGCCTTGTTCGACAAGGGCGCTGTGTTCGTCGATGCGCGGGATGCGGCGGAATATGCCGAGAAGCACATCAAGGGCGCGATCAACGTGATCTACAAGGAAATCCACAAGAAAGTCAGCACGCTGGATCCGAAAGACTCGTTCGACATGAGCTAACTGCCCGCCGACAAGAACAAGGCGATGGTGTTCTATTGCAACGGTTCGCCGTGCTGGCGCGGTTACAAGGGTGCGGACGCGGCGATCAAGGCGGGTTACAAGAAAGTGAACTGGTTCCGCGACGGTCTGCCGGCCTGGGAAGGCAAAGGATTCCCCACCGAGTAAGCATCGATCGCCAGATTCACACAGATTCATATCAGCACCCGAGGAGAGAGAAACATGATCCACACCTTGCGCGGTCTGTTGGTTTTGTTGGCAACGGTAACCTTGCTATCTCTCCTGGCCCTGGGTGGTATGGCGATTCAGGCCTCGCGCAGCGGGGCGGGTTTGTTGAGCGAAGTCAATGATCAGGCGGTGGTGCCGTTGACGGTATTGCAATCAGTGGAGCGCCGCCTGAAGGAAGTTCGTTTTCGGATTGCCGGCGTGGCGCTGGAACAGTTGCCCACCGTCGGGTCGGCTAATCATTTGAAAGAATCGCAAGCCGCGTTGCCGGCGGAGTGGGGGCGTTTTCGCGGCATAGCGGGAGCGCAGATGCTGCCGGAGGCGGAAAAGGCGTTGCTGGACAAGATCGACAAGGGGATGCCCGGGCTGGATGCCTTGATGGCGCGGCGGATGACCGCTTATCAGAACGACGACCTGGATTTGGTAAAAAGTATTCTGGAGGACGATTGGCCGCTGGTGCATGGCAATGTGATCAAGCCGATGGAGCAGTTCATGCCCTATTACCAAGGCGTGGTGGGGACTTTGTTTGAAACGGCGAATCAATCTGCACACCGAATGACATGGATTGTGGCCGTGTTGTTTGGCGTGGTTTTCGTGCTGGTCGGCACGACGATCTGGATGTTGCAACGGCGTTTGTGCAATCAATTGTTGGCAGCGAGAAGCACGGTTGATGCGGTGGCGAGTTTTGATCTTACGCAGCCGATTCTGGTCGTGACGAGATCAGCGATCTGCTGAAGAGTCTTTCCACCATGCAGGGACATCTGCGCGAGGTGGTCAGCCAGGTGCGCGAAGGCGCGCGCGCGTCTTCCAGCATTGTTGCGAAGTTGGTCGGCTTGACCTCGGAAATCACCAGCATTGTCAATGTGATCAAGGAAATTGCCGATCAGACCAATTTGCTGGCGTTGAATGCCGCCATCGAGGCGGCGCGGGCCGGCGAACAGGGGCGCGGTTTCGCTGTGGTGGCGGATGAAGTGCGCAAACTGGCGGAGCGGACATCGTCCTCGACCAAACAGATCGGCGACATGATTCACCGCATTCAGACCGGCACCGAACGCACCATGCAGGCGATGCAGAACGATGTTGAGCGTGCCAATCAGGGCGAGGAACTGGCGCGCCGCGCCGGCGAATCGATTGGCCAGATCGAACAGCGGGCCACTGAGGTGGTGCAATCGGTGAATGAAATCCATCTTGCGTTGCGCGAACAAAGCGCCGCCGCCAAGGACGTCGCTGTGCGCGTCGAGCAGATCGCCCAAATGACCGAAACCAATGCCAGCGCTAGCCGGCAAACCAGCCATAACGCGGGCAAGGTCTCCAGCCTGGCCGGGCGGCTGAACGAATTGGTCGCCGGTTTCCGGGTCTGAAGCAGAATTCCAACCCCTGGTGCGCCGATACGGCAGGCCAGGCAGGCAAGAGCTGATTTATCATCGCACAGCTTCTTCAGCCGGGCTTCCCATGCAATCGTTGTTCAACACGACTGTCCTCCAGACCATCGTTTTGCTGGTTCTGTCCAACCTGTTCATGACGGTGGCGTGGTACGCCCATCTCAAGCATCTGAATGCTTATCCCTGGTGGATCGCCGCGCTGGTGAGCTGGGGCGTGGCATTTTTCGAATACATGCTGCAGGTGCCGGCCAATCGCATTGGGTTCACGCTGCTGACGCTGCCGCAATTGAAGATTCTGCAAGAGGTCATCACGCTGGTGGTTTTCGTGCCGTTCGCGGTGTTCTATATGAAAGAGCCAATGACTTGGAACTACCTCTGGGCCGGCTGCTGCCTGCTGGGCGCGGTGTATTTCATTTTTCGGAATTAAATGGTTGACAGGAATACTCGACCAATCAGAAACTTTGCCTAGTGTTTGGATCAAGTCTAAACAAACCCGCCTCTCCGGCGCGGGTCTGCTGCCGGGGAAAAACTTAAACAAACAGGAGCAACCCATGCAACTCAAAGGCTCAAAGACCGAAGACAACCTGAAAGCCGCGTTTGCCGGCGAATCTCAGGCCAACCGCCGTTACCTGTACTTCGCGGCCAAGGCTGACGTGGAAGGCTACAACGACGTCGCCGCCGTGTTCCGTTCCACCGCTGAAGGCGAAACCGGCCACGCTCACGGTCATCTGGAATATCTGGAAGCCAGTGGCGACCCGGCGACTGGTCTGCCGATCGGCCCCACCGGCGACAACCTGAAAGCTGCGATTGCCGGCGAAACCCACGAGTACACCGACATGTACCCGGGCATGGCGAAATCGGCGCGCGATGAAGGTTTCGAAGAAATCGCCGACTGGTTCGAGACGCTGGCCAAGGCCGAGCGTTCACACGCCAACCGTTTCCAGAAGGCGCTGGATACGCTGGGTCAGTAAATCCGGTCCGTCATTCCACCCCGGATTACTCCCCCTCCGGGGTGACAGCAGGCCGGAATCCAGGACGTTACACACTGGACCCCGGCATTCGCCGGGGTGACGAATCCCTCCATTCCCCTGTTTTAAAAATCAAATTCCGGAGTCGACATGGCCGTACGCGAAGGCAGCCTCGAAGCCCCCACGCGCCACCCGCTGGATTGGCGCAATCCTGATTTTCTCAACGAGGCTTCGCTGTTCAAGGAAATGGAGCGGGTGTTCGACATCTGCCATGGCTGCCGCCGTTGTGTCAGCCTGTGCCAATCGTTTCCGGCATTGTTCGATCTGGTCGATGAATCTTCGACGATGGAAGTCGATGGTGTCGCCAAAACCGATTACTGGCAGGTCGTCGACAACTGTTATCTGTGCGACCTCTGCTACATGACCAAATGTCCTTACGTGCCGCCGCACGAATGGAACCTCGATTTCCCGCATTTGATGCTGCGCGCCAAGGTCTACAAGTTCAGACATGGCGAGGGTTTGACAGTGCGCAAGATGCGCGACCGCGTGTTGACCAGCACCGACCTGGTGGGCAATCTTGCTGGCATTCCGGTGGTGGCGCAGGTGGTCAACGCGGTCAACAAGATGGCGCCGGTGCGCAAGGTGATGGAATCCGTCGTCGAAAACCACGCCGATGCCTGGCTGCCGGAATTTCACAGCAATCCGCTGCGTAATCGTCTCGAGCGTAAATCTGGGGTTGCTGCCGAACCTGCCGGCCGCACCACCGGCAAAGTCGCGCTGTTCGCAACCTGCTACATGAATCGCAATGAACCCGGTATCGGCGAGGATTTCGCCGCCGTCTACGAGCACAACGGTATTCCCGTCACGCTGGCCGAAAAAGAACGCTGCTGTGGTATGCCGAAGCTGGAACTGGGTGATCTGGAAGCAGTGATCGCCAACAAGGAAGTCAACATTCCGCAACTTGCCAGACTGGTTGACGTAGGCTGGGACCTGACCGCGCTGATTCCGTCCTGCGTGTTGATGTTCAAGCAGGAATTGCCGCTGATGTTCCCCGACGACGCGGAAGTAATGAAGGTCAAGAACGCCTTCTTCGACCCGTTCGAATACCTGATGCTGCGGCACAAGGCAGGCAAGCTGAAAACCGACTTCAAGGTCAGCCTGGGCAAGGTGGCCTATCACGCGGCCTGTCACCAGCGGGTGCAGAACATCGGCCAGAAAACGCGCGAGGCGCTGGCGCTGGTGCCGAATACCGAGATCGACGTCATCGAACGCTGTTCCGGCCACGATGGCACGTATGCGGTGAAGCAGGAGTCGCACGCGTTCGCAATGAAGATCGTCAAACCAGTGGTCGGACGCGTGCAGCAAGCCCAAGCCGATCACTACGGCAGCGATTGCGCGATGGCCGGACATCACATTGAAAATGCGATGAAAGACGGTCGTGCGCCGGAACATCCGATGACGCTGCTGCGC